>NZ_AP022564.1:4261773-4566186 GCF_010727125.1 Mycolicibacter terrae
TGCCCTGCTCTACAAGCCCTTCGTCAAGCAGATCCGGACCACCCGGCAGATGCAGGAACTGCAGCCGCAGATCAAGGCGCTGCAGAAGAAGTACGGCAAAGACCGTCAACGCATGGCACTCGAGATGCAGAAGCTGCAGCGCGAACACGGCTTCAACCCGATCCTGGGGTGCTTGCCGATGCTGGCGCAGATCCCGGTGTTCCTGGGCCTGTTCCATGTGCTGCGTTCGTTCAACCGCACCAGCACCGGGATCGGTCAGCTGGGGCTCTCGCCGGACCTGAACCGGCAGCTGGGTAACTACTTCTTCAGCGCCACCGACGTGGGCAACTTCTTGGACGCCAACCTCTTGGGTGCTCCGCTGGGCGCGACGATGATCCAACGGACCGGGTTGGATGCCTTCGCCGAGTTCAACCGGGTGTCGGTGATCGCGGTCGGCGTTCCCATCATGATCGCGGCCGGCATCGCGACCTACTTCAACAGTCGGGCCTCGGTGGCACGGCAGAGTCCGGAAGCGGCGGCCAACCCGCAGACCGCGATGATGAACAAGCTGGCGCTGTACGTGTTCCCGCTGGGCGTGGTCGTCGGCGGACCGTTCCTGCCCCTGGCGATCATCTTGTACTGGTTCTCCAACAACATCTGGACGTTCGCGCAGCAGCACTACGTCTTCGGCCTGATCGCCAAGGAGGACGAGGCGAAGAAGGAGGAGGCACTGCGCCGACGAGCGGCCAACGCCCCGGCGCCCGGCGCCAAGCCCAAGCGGGCCGGCCGCACGGCCACGGCGGAGGCCGACACCTCGGCCACCGATGAAACCGAGGCGCCGCTCGCCGATTCGGCCGAGCCTGAAGCGAGCCAGCCGGCGAAGGCCGATGCGGCCAAACGGAGCCCGGGTCGGCCCGCGCCCCGGGGCGGCCGCCCCGGCGCCGGCGCGAAGCCGAAGAAACGCAAGCGGTGACTTACCGCGACAAGCCAACCGGCGCGTGAGCCGCCGGGCACGGAGGGAGACGATATGACCGACACGACCGACATGAACGACGCAGAGACCACCGAGAGCGAGGCCGTGGACTCTGCTGAGGAGATGGAGGCGGAGGGGGCCGCGCCCGCCGCGGCACCCGCGCCCGACCTCGAAGAGCGACTGGTCGCCGAGGGGGAGATCGCCGGCGATTATCTGGAGGAGTTGCTCGACCTGTTGGACTTCGATGGCGACATCGATCTCGACGTCGAGGGCCGGCGGGCGATCGTCAGCATCGACGGCGGCAACGACCTCACCAAGCTGGTGGGCCGCAAGGGCGAGGTGCTCGACGCGTTGCAGGAACTGACGCGGTTGGCGGTGCACCAGAAGACCGGCGAGCGCAGCCGGCTGATGCTGGACATTGCCGGGTGGCGACGCCGGCGCCGCGACGACCTGACCGCGCTGGGCGACGAGGTGGCCCGCCGGGTGCTGGAGAGCGGGACCGACGAGGAACTGGCTCCGATGAGCCCGTTCGAACGTAAGATCGTCCACGATGCGGTGGCTGCCGTCGCCGGTGTGTACAGCGAGAGTCAGGGCGTCGAGCCATCGCGCCGCGTCGTGGTTCGGCGGGACTGACGGGATTCACCGCGAGGAATTACATCCGCGTAATTCCCCACCGCGGCCCCGTGCCCGGGAAGCCGGAGGAATGTTTCACGTGAAACATGTCGAGGGAGCACCGGCGCCCGCGCCGCCACGGGCCGCAGCCGACGTCTTCGGCGACCAGCTCGCGACCGCTCGACGCTATGCGGAACTCTTGGCCGGGCCCGGTGTGGAGCGTGGCCTCCTGGGGCCCCGGGAAGTCGACCGGCTCTGGGAACGGCACCTACTCAACTGCGCGGCGGTCGGTGAGCTGCTCGACCCGGGAGAGCGGGTTGCCGATATCGGCAGCGGCGCCGGGCTGCCGGGGATACCGTTGGCCATCGCCCGGCCGGATCTGCACCTGGTGCTCGTGGAGCCGTTGCTTCGACGCAGCGCGTTTCTCCGCGAAGCGGTCGACGAACTCGGGCTCGACCATCTGACGGTGGTCCGCGGCCGTGCCGAAGACCGGGCGGTGCGCGACGAGGTCGGGGAGTGTGACGCCGTCGTGTCCCGGGCGGTGGCCAGCCTGGACAAGATCAGCCGGTGGAGCCTGCCGCTGCTCCGGACCGGCGGGCGGATGTTGGCGATGAAGGGCGAGCGGGCACAGGCCGAGGTGGATGAGCACCGCAATGTGATGATCGGACTAGGCGCGAACGACGTGAGGGTGGTGAGATGTGGCGTGGACTATTTAACCCCGCCCGCGACCGTGGTGAGGGCACTGCGGGCGGAGCCCAAGACGGCGCGGGCGCGCCGCTCGGCGGGCCCGGTGCGACGGCCCACCGGGAGGCCGACATGAGCAGATCAGTCGGCCCCGCGTCACCGGCGTCAGCCAAGCACGCCGATCGGCAACCCGGCGCGGTTTCACGTGAAACATCGGCAGTCCCGGTTTCACGTGAAACATCGTCGGAGTTCGACACCCCGATCGGCGCGGCGGCCGAACGCGCCATGCAGGTGCTCCACACCCACAACCGCCTACCGCGCCCGAAACGGCGCCGGGTGTTCACCGTGGCCAACCAGAAGGGCGGGGTGGGCAAGACCACCACGGCCGTCAACCTCGCAGCCGCGCTGGCGGTGCAGGGGATCAAGACCCTGGTGATCGACCTGGATCCCCAGGGCAACGCCAGCACCGCGCTCGGTATCGCCGATCGCCAATCCGGCACCCCGTCGTCGTACGAGGTGTTGATCGGGGAGATGCCGGTCCAGGCCGCGCTCCGCCAGAGTCCGCATAACGAGCGACTGTTCTGCATCCCGGCCACCATCGACTTGGCCGGTGCCGAGATCGAGTTGGTGAGCATGGTGGCGCGGGAGAACCGGCTGCGAAATGCGCTGGCCGAACTCGACGGCTCCGACTTCGACTACGTCTTCATCGACTGCCCGCCGTCACTTGGCCTGCTCACGGTGAACGCGTTGGTCGCGGCGCCGGAGGTGATGATCCCGATCCAGTGCGAGTACTACGCGCTGGAAGGCGTGTCCCAGTTGATGCGCAACATCGAGATGGTGAAAGCTCACCTCAACCCGCGCCTGGAGGTGACCACCGTGCTGCTGACGATGTACGACGGGCGCACCAAGCTTGCCGACCAAGTCGCCGACGAGGTCCGGCGGTACTTCGGTGACCGCGTTCTCCGGACGGTGATCCCGCGCAGCGTCAAAGTGTCGGAGGCACCGGGTTACAGCATGACGATCATCGACTACGACCCGGGGTCGCGCGGAGCGATGAGCTACTTGGACGCCAGCCGTGAACTCGTCGAACGGGACGCGGCCGGTGCGCAGGAGGGGCGGCGCTGATGTCCACCGTTAACAAGAAGGAACGTAAATGACCGGACCGTCGCGCAGGAAGGGCGGCTTGGGCCGCGGCCTGGCATCGCTGATCCCGACCGGGCCCGGCGAGGGAGCCGAGTCCACCGCGGAGCGCGGAGCCGGCATGGGCCCGCGGATGGGTGACGCCGCGGCCGATGTCGTGCTGGGCCGGGGGAGCGCCGGCCCGGTTGCTCCTGCCGCCGACGTGGGGGCGGTCTACCGGGAGATCAGCCCGGCCGCGATCGAGCCCAACCCCCGCCAGCCCCGCCAGGTCTTCGACGACGAGGCGCTGGCCGAGTTGGTGCACTCGATCCGGGAGTTCGGGTTGATGCAGCCGATCGTGGTGCGGGAACTGCCGGGGGCGGCGCCCGGCGCCCCGCGCTACCAGTTGGTGATGGGGGAGCGCCGCTGGCGGGCCTCTCAGCAGGCGGGCCTGGAGACCATCCCGGCGATCGTCCGGGAGACCGACGACGACAATCTGCTGCGCGACGCTCTGCTGGAGAACATCCATCGGGTACAGCTCAACCCGTTGGAAGAGGCGGCGGCCTACCAACAACTGCTCGACGAGTTCGGGGTGACCCACGACGAGTTGGCCACCCGCATCGGCCGGTCCCGGCCGCTGGTGACCAACATGATCCGGTTGCTGCGGCTGCCGATCGCGGTTCAGCGCAGGGTGGCTGCCGGGGTCTTGTCGGCCGGCCATGCTCGCGCCCTGCTGTCGCTGGAGGGCGGCACCGAGGCGCAGGAGGAGCTGGCGGCGCGGATCGTCGCGGAGGGGTTGTCGGTCCGCGCGACCGAGGAGGCGGTCACCCTGGCCAACCGCGGTGACACCTCAACGCCCGTGGCTCCCCGGCGCAAGCCGATCCAGATGCCCGGGCTCCAGGACGTCGCGGAGCGGCTGTCGACCGCCTTCGACACCCGCGTCACGGTGAGTGTCGGCAAGCGCAAAGGCAAGATTGTGGTCGAATTCGGGTCCGTCGACGACTTGCAGCGCATCGTCGCGCTGATGGACTCCACAACGGCCTGACACCGGTGCAGCGCCACGACCTATGACCGGCGGTAATTACGTCACTGTGACGGTAGAGCGTCTCCCCGGTCACGATAGATGCGAAACATGCTGACCGACAACGATTTTCGCATTTCGGGGGAACCGGAGCGCCGGCCGGCGCCGATGGTGGCATCCGGCGGCTCAACCCTCTTATCCTTAAGGGGCCGTCGCCGGCGGCAGCACGGGTTGAGACGACCGGGAGTTCAGTGTCTGTCCGAATCGCACCGCTGAAGCTCGAGTGCTTCGATCAGCTTCCCAAGCACGCACGTCGGTGCGTCTTCTGGGAGGTGGATCCGGCGACCCTCGGCCGCGACGATCACCTCTCGGATCCGGAGTTCGAGAAGGAAGCCTGGCTGTCGATGGTGATGCTGGAATGGGGATGCTGCGGCCAGGTCGCCACCCCGTCGGCTCCCGGCATCGGGGATTCGCCGTGCCTGGGCTATGTGCTCTACGCTCCGCCGCGAGCGGTCCCGCGGGCGCGCCTGTTCCCGACGGCACCGGTGTCCGCCGACGCGGTGCTGCTGACGTCGATGGGCGTCGAACCGGCTCCGATGGCCGACGGCTTGCCGCGGGAATTGATCGCCAGTGCGGTCGAGGAACTGGTCCGCCGTGGAGTCCGGGCGCTGGAGGCCTTCGGGAGGACCGCGGCGATCGGGGAGTTGCTGGACCCGGGCAAGGTGCCGCCGGAGGTCGCACCGGTGCTCGACGCCGTCGGCGACTGCTCGGTGGAGCACTGCATCATCGGAGCTGACTTCTTGACCGACGTCGGGTTCACCGTGGTGGCACCGCACCGGTACTTTCCCCGGCTGCGCCTGGAGCTCGACAAGGGCCTGGGCTGGAAGGCGGAGGTGGAGGCGGCGCTGGAGCGGCTGCTGGAGAGCCCGCAGCTCGAGCAGCCGGTCGGGGCGGGCGCCTCGGCGGCTTCGGCGTCAGCGGACGGTGGGCAGGAACCTCGGATGATCCGGCGGTCCAGCGTCGAGCCTTGCTAACCGCTGGGTTGGATGCGGCGGTTCAGCGTCGGCTCTCCTTCGTCGAGCCTTGCTAACCGCCGCCGAGCCGGCCGGTGCGTTCGACAGACAGCTCATGAGCGAGCAATTCGGCGAACGTGAACGTGCCGGTGGGCCGGTCGTTCTTGCCGAGCAGGTAAAGCCGCTTAACCGCGGCCAGCATCCCCTCGGCGATGGCGTCGCGGGTGGCGGGGTAGATCAGCATCCCGCGATCACGTGGGCTGGTGATGTAGCCGACATCGACCTCGACGGTGGGCATTCGGGTCAGGCGCAGCAGATCCCAGGTCCGGCCGTGGGCGCGGCAGTCCTGTAATCCGGTGCGGGCCACGATTTCTCGTTGAATGAAGTCGGCGAGGTTACGGCCGATGGTGGACACCGACCCGTGGGAGTTGCCGAAGTGAAATGACGCCACCCCGTTAGCGGCCGGGCTGGTGTGGGTCGCGCAGCGCAGGCTGATCATCAGGTCGGCGCCGACGGCATTCGCGGTGGCGGCGCGTTCGGCATCCGACGGGCTGCGGCCGTTCGGACGGGACAGGAACGTCTCCATCCCAATCGCCGTCATCCGGCCTTCAAGACGACTTGCCAAGTCCCACAAGATGTCTGCTTCACTGATCGGGCCCGACGGCGTCTGGGTGATCAGCCCGTGGTCACTGCCGCCACGGCCCGGATCGATGACTATCCGCTTGCCGGACAACCGGGGTCCCGAGCGACGCACCAACTCTTCTTCGCGGATCGCGTGCGGTGAACCGCCGGTCACCCGCGAGGCCAGGAAGTTCAAGGAACGCAACGTCTCCGGCCCGCAGATGCCGTCGGCGTACAGACCGTACTCACGTTGGTAGGACATCAGCGCATTGTGGGTCTGGATGCCGAAGTAGCCGTCGACCATTCCGGTGTAGAAACCCAGATCCTGCAGGCGGGCTTGCAAAGTCGCCACGTCATCGCCGTACATCGGTGCGCCGAACTGGTGATTGAGGATCCGCGCGCCCAGCCGGTAGGACGCCTCTTTGAGCGCCCGGTAGGTGGCCTCACCGATGATGCCGTCGACGAGCAGTCCGCGCTGCTGCTGGAAGGCACGCACGGCCTGGTCCAGGTCGTCGTCGAACACATCCAGCGCGACATGTTTGCCGGTGGTCAGATCGGCGTCCGGGCTGTCCACCAGGCCCAACGCGGCCAGCGCCGCACGGATCTCGATGACGGCACCGCTGCGGTCGCCACGGCGCAGCGCGTCGTCTGCGCCACGGTGCCGACCCGACATCACTGAGCCCTCCGGTCGTCGCTGCTGGCAGCGAAAACATCGCTGGCGGTCGCCAGCAGATTAGGCAGCATTGTCTCAGACGCGGGCCGATTTTCTGAAAACGACGAGGCCAGAAAGTTGCGTGCCGGAGTCGGCCGACGCGCCCGCCAACCGGCGGCTAGCTGACGTCCGAGAGCTCGCGCAGCAGCGCCGCCTTGCCCTTGGCGCCGACGATCCGCTTGACCGGCTGACCGTCCTTGAACAAGATCAGCGTCGGGATCGAGACCACACTGAACTCGCGCGCGGTCTCGGGGTTGGCGTCCACGTCGAGCTTGGCGACGGTGAGTTGGCCGGCCTGCTCGGCGGCGATCTCCTCGAGCACCGGGGCCACCATCTTGCAGGGGCCGCACCAGGTTGCCCAGAAGTCCACCAGCACCGGCTTACTGCTGGCCAGTACGTCGGCGGCGAAGGTGGCGTCGGAGACGGTCACCGTGTTGTGGTCGGTCGTGTCAGTCACTGGGGTGCTCCCATCAAGGTTTCGGTAACGGTGTCCTGCGAGGCGTCGGCTGTGTCTGCCAGCCAGCGCTCGGCGTCGATGGCGGCCGTACAGCCGGTGCCGGCCGCGGTGATCGCCTGGCGGTAGGTCCGGTCCACCAGGTCACCGGCGGCGAACACCCCCTCCAAGGAGGTGCGCGAGCTGGGCTGCTGGACCAGCACGTAGCCGTCGGGGTCGACCTGGACCGCTCCGCGCACCAGTTCCGAGCGCGGGTCGTGGCCGATCGCGACGAACACCCCGGTCACCGGCAGTGTGGTCTCGGCGCCGGTCACGGTGTCGCGTACCCGCAGTCCGGTCACCGTGTCCTGCCCCTCCACCGCGACCGGGACGGCGTTGGTCAGGAACCGGATCTTGTCGTTCTCGCGCGCCCGGTTGAGCATGATCTTCGAGGCGCGGAACTCCTCGCGGCGGTGCACCAGGGTCACGCTGCGGGCGAACCGGGTCAAGAAGGTGGCCTCCTCCATCGCGGAGTCGCCGCCGCCGATGACGGCGATGTCCTGGTCTCGGAAGAAGAATCCGTCGCAGGTGGCGCACGAGCTCACGCCGCGGCCGAGCAGTTCCTGCTCGCCGGGGATGTTCAGGTAGCGGGCGGCGGCGCCCATGGCCAGGATGACCGCCCGCGCCCGGTGCGTCTCGCCTTCGGCAGTGACGACGGACTTGACCGGGCCGTCGAGGTCCACCGATTCGACGTCTTCCAGGCGCAGGTCGGCGCCGAAGCGCAGCGCCTGCTCACGCATCTCGTCCATCAGGTCGGGCCCGTTGATGCCGTTGCGGAAACCGGGGTAGTTCTCCACCTCGGTGGTGGTCATCAGCGCCCCGCCGAACGAGGTCCCCTCGAACACCAGCGGGGCCAGTTGCGCACGCGCGGCGTAGATCGCAGCGGTGTAACCGGCGGGGCCGGAACCAATGATGATCACATCGTGGACGGTCGGTGTCTCAGGCATCGAGGACATCAGAGCCTTTCCGCTCGGATCGGTAACAGCGCTATCAACGTCAGCGTAGGCGGCGATTGTTCCGGGGAACCGCTACGGACGGCGAACGGTCGTGTCGGCCAGCAGCCCGGTGTCGGCGGAATTGCAGGTGGGGGCCACCGCCAGCGCGACGATCGTGCCGGTCGAGTCGCCGGGCAGCAGCAGCACGACCCCGGGATGACCGTTGACGGTGATCTCGCGGGCACCCAGGACGCGGGTGGAGGCGGGATAGCCCAGGCCGGCCAGGCAGCCGATCCGGCGGCCGGGGTCGGTCAGCGCCCCGTATTCGGGGGTGCGGTCCAGCAACTCGAGCACCTCGGGTTCGGTCAGCGGCAGCACCGGCGTCGGTTCGGACTCCACCGTGATGGCGTCGAAGGACCGCGGGCCGCTGGGGGTGTCGCCGGGGAAGCGGATCAAGGCCGCCGTGCCCAACCCGACCGCGAGCAGTGCGGCCGCACTCCCGGCCACAGCGGCGATCCGGTTGAGCCGGGGCAGGGGACGGCTCGAATGGGCGGGGCGTCCAGCGCCGTCCCGGTCTTCTTCCCGATCACCCGCATCCATGGCCGTGCCGCTGCTTCCGCTCACATCCTGGCTATGCGCAGTCGTCGACCCGACTTCGCATGGCACCGTTCGATGCCAAGGTTATCCGTCGCCCACCCGGCGCGACGCTGCCGGCGGCACCGGGGTGATCTCGGCCCAGCAGTACCGCGAGCCGGGCCCGGCCGCGGGCGCAGCGGCTTTTGACCGTGCCCTGCGGCACCCCGAGAGCGCCGGCGGCATCGGCGACCGAGTAGCCGTGCATGTCGACGGCCACCACTGCGGCACGTTGTTCTACCGGCAACCGGCGCAGCGCGGCATGCACTTCCAGCGCGGTCTCCACCTCGGCGGTGCGATCGCCGACGGCGGGATCCTCGCCGAGCGGCTCAGTGGGCTGAATCCTGCTGTGGCGCAGCCGATCCAGGCAGGCATTGACCACGATACGGTGCAGCCAGCTGCCGACGGCGGCGTTGTGGCGAAACGACCCGGCGCCCCGATGTGCCGAGAGCATCGCCTCCTGCAGGGCGTCTTCGGCGTCTTCCGGGCAACCGGTGGTGAGCCGGGCCAGCCGGCGCAGCCGGCGCTGATGGCGGTCGTAGAGCTCGCCGAAGGCGAAGCGGTCACCGGCGACGTGCGCGGCCAGGAGTTCGGCGTCGCTGCGGTCAGGGTGCCCCATGGGCGGACACTAACCAGCCGGCGGCGCGGCGGCACTTCAGCTGTGCACAGGTCTCGCCAGGGTGCTCACGACGCCGCCTGCACGGTGATCTCGGAGATCTGGGTGCGGCTCTCCCCGCCGGTGCTGCCCATCGTGGTGATCCACACCAGCAGGTTGGATGTCGGCGACGACGAGTCGGCCGAGATCGTGTTGGCACCGGGCTGCAGCGCCTTGGCGGGCGCCAGCAGTGTGGTGTCCTCCAACCGGGTCGGCTTCGGGGTCGCGGAGGAGCGCAGTTCCACCCGGGTCCCGGTGCTGGAGACGTTGATCCCGACGCTGCCGATCACCGTCGGCTTGGACAGCTGTAGCACCAACCCGACACCGCTCTTGAAGTTGGGGAACGGCACCGAGTCCGAATAGGTGTCCGTCGACCAGAAGGTGGCCGGGTTGCCGTCGATGGCAAGCCCGGCGTCCTGGGGCCGGTCGGCCTCGCCGCCGGGCGAGAAGACCGTCGCCTGTACCGGTTTCACAGTGCTGCCGGGCGTGGCGGAGCCCGACTGGGAGGACGACGCCGACGGGCTGCTCAAGCCCAGCTCCGTCTTGTCCAGCCCGTTGACATCGCCGAAGATCCGGTTGAGCACCGAGGCCAACACCAGCAGCGCGACCAGGATGACGGCACCGCCGATCCCGGCACCGATCATCACCCGGCGGCGCCGCTCCGCGCGCATCTCGGCATCCAGCGGGCGCGGTTCTCGGCGCGGCGCGGGCGGCTCGTCGTCGACGGGGCCCAGCAGCTCGGTCTGTTCGTGCAGCGCGGTGGCCTGCTGCAGCAGGTTCGACAATGTGGAGGCGCCGCGGATGCCCCCGTCCGACTGGATTGCGTGACTGGCGGCCGCGGAGATCTGGAAGGGGATGTCGGGGTTGACCGCGTCGGGTTTGACCGGACTGCCGGCGGCGTCGCGGTCGGCCGGGGCGAGCCCGCTGTCGGCGCCGGCATCCAGGGGCCACCGGTTGACCAGCAGCGCATACAAGGTGGCGCCGATACCCCGGATGTCGTCCTCGGGCTGGGCGTCGGGCAGGGTCGCCGGGAAGGCCAGGGTGACGTCGCCTTCGATGCTGACCCGGACCCGGGTGGGGTGGTCGATGGACAGGGCGACGCCGGTGTGGTGGGCGGCCTCGGCGGCGCCGGCCAGGGCCCGCATCGCGCGGGCCGCGCCGATCGGCGACGGCGCGGTTCCGGCCACCTCCGGCAGGGAGGCACCGCGGACCCATTCGGACACGACGAGTCCGCCGGCGCCGATCCGCACCACGTCGAGCACCCGGGCGATCCCGGGCAGGTCGATCTGGCTGAGCCGCTGGGTGCGCGACAAGATGCCGGTGAGCTGCTCTTCGGGCATGGTCTGGTCCGGGTCGACGAATGTCAGCGCCACCTGCCGGTCCAGCGCGGTGTCCAGGGCCTGCCAGAACTGCAATACGCCGGTGCCGCCGTGACGCACCAGCAGCCGGTAGCGGCCGCCGGCGATACTCAGGCCCGGTGTCAGCTGATCCCCGGCCCGAGCATCAGCGGCCGGTTCGGTGGTGGCCGGGCCGCCGGCGGGCCGCTGGGATTGCGGCGGAGCAACCGATTGCGACGCCGCGCGCGCCGCGGGACCCTCCGAAGGTTTGTCGGCCACCTCCGTACCTTTCGGTGTCCAGCCACCGGCGATGTGCGCCGGGGGTTTCTGCCGGGCGGAAGCGTTCGTCACGTCCCCGCCCGATGTGGGCAAACGGTTGTGATCAGAGTACGGGACGAGGGGATCGGGGGACGGCGGGTTTGCGGCGCCGATCTGGCGGCGGTGCGCCCCGAGCCTGCGGCGCACCGCGGCCGCCGCCGCCGCCGCTTCGGGCACCTGGGCGCGCACCATCACCGCCCCGATGATCGGCAACATCACCACCGCCAGCACCAACAGGCGCAGCATCGACCCGGCCGCACCGTGATAGGTCAGACCGCGCAGGCCCAGCACCCGGTCGAGCACCTCGGCGATCAGGCCGGCCAGCAGCGACGCCGTCACCGTGACCAGGATGGTGCGGACCACATCGGACCCCAGCAGGTGCCCGCCGACCGGGCGCAGCGCGCGGCGCAACAGCACATGGCCGACGGCTGCGCCGGCGAGGAAACCCAGGCCGTTGGCCAGGCCGAGGTAGGCGGCCACCAGTTCGGGGTTGTCAGTCAGGTGCGGGGCGAGCACCGACGCGGCGATCTTCACCGCGGTGATCACCACGATCATCCCGATCGGTATCCACGGCTGTTCGCGGGCGTAGAAGACCCGCAGCTGCAGCAGCACCATGGCGTAGGGCAGCAGGGTGAACGCCGACATGGCGACCGCGACGCCGAGATATCCGGCGTCGACGTCGCCGAAGTTGCCGTAGGCGAACAGTGCGCTGCCGATCGCCGGGCCGCCGAGGGTCATCACCGCCACGATCGGGATCAGGGTGATCATCATCAGCCGGGTGGCCAGCGACAGATCGGCGAGCACCGCGGGGTCGTCGCCGGCGGCCGCGTTACGGCTCAGTCGCGGCATCACCACCGTCAGCACCGTCACCCCGATCATTCCGAACGGCAACTGCAACAGCAGCCAGGCGTAGTAGTAGATCGCCGGGCCGGACGCGGCCGAGGTGGCGGCGATCTGGTTGGTCACCACCAGGCCGACCTGGCTGATCAGTACGTAGAGCACCATCGCGGCGGCCATCATGCCGAACCGCTTGAGCCGGTTGTCAATACCCCACAGCGGGCGCAGGCTGATCCGCTCCCGCCGGATCGCCACCAAAAGGACCGCGGTCTGGGCGACGACGCCTGCCGTGGTGCCCAGGCCCAGCACCAGCAGCTTGGCGTTGCCCATCCGTACCGGGTCGACCGACAGTTCACCGGGCACCAGCAGATAGACCACCAGCGTGGCGATCGCGACGACGTTGTTGACCACCGGCGCCCACGCCGGCGCCCCGAAGATGTTGCGGGTGTTCAGGATTGCCATGAACACCGAGGACAGCCCGTAGCAGATCACCTGCGGCAGAAGCAGATACGCGAATGCTGTGGTCAGCGGTTCGTTGACCTGCGGATCGCCGCCCAACATCAACTTGACCAGCAGCGGCGCCGCCGCCACCGAGACCACGGTGGTAGCCAGCAGCAGCGCCGTCGCCAGCGTGACCAGGCGACGCACGAACGCCGTGCCGCCATCGGGGTCGTCGCGTTCGGCGCGGGCCAGCACCGGCACGAAGATCGCGGTGAACGTGGCCTCCAGCACCAGCGCGGCGATCTGGTTCGGCAGCTGGTTGGCCACCGAGAAGGCGCTCGACAACGCCGCACCCAGAATCGCGGCCAGCAGCACGATGCGGATGAACCCGGTGACGCGGCTGACCAGGGTGGCCAGCGCCATGCCCCACGACCGCGACACCACCGCGGCGTCGGTCAGCTCCGGACGCGCGGGCTGCGGCGCCGGTGCGTTCACCGGCCCGCGCCCCGGTCGGGCCGGCCCGCGGCAGCCGCCGGCGGGCGGGGGCGGTCCGGGCCGGGTGGGGGCGGGCGGTCCAAGTCGGCGCGGTCGGGCTGGCCGCGGAAGCGGTGCCACAGCCGACGCCCGGTCAGCAACGTCAGCGCCGCAGCCGCCGCCATGGTGATCAGGAACAGCACCATGCCGTAGGCGTTCGAATGCACCGACAACCGCGCAGACTCGCCCAGCGGCAGCCCGTCGGGGGTCTGCAGGGCCACGTCGACGACGAAGTGCTGGTTGACCCGCACCTCCACCGGAACCCGCAGCGGCAGGTAACCCGGCGGCAGCTCCAGATCCCCCATATCGGCCACCGTCATGCCGGGCGGGGCGTCGACGTGCAGGCGGACCCGGATGGGCACCGCCAAGTCGTTGCGCAGGGCCAGCGGCAGCGGGCTGTGTTCGGTGGCCAGAGTGTAGGAGCCGGCCGGGTTGACGATGGTGACCGCGCCGATCAGATCCGCGATGGTGCCGCCGACGACCGCCAGCCGCCGGCCCGCCACGCCGCCGCGCACGTCGAGCGGCTCCGACTGACTCAGTGCGCGCAGCATGTCCTCGGCCAGCGGAGCGGTGTACTGGTCGCCGGTCAGGCCGGTGCGGGCGTCGGCGGTCAGCGCGGACGTCAACCCCCACAGCCGGCCGATGTCGCCTGCGACGGCGGCGATGATCTCGGGGCCGAATCCGCCCGCCTGCTCGGCCGGCAGCGGATGCGCCGGGGCGGCGGTGACACCTTGGGCCTCGGTGATCACCGCGCCGAGCGGGCGGGCTACCGCCAGCCCGGACCGCAGTGCGGTGGCCACCGCGGTCAGCACGGCCTGGGCGTCGTCGGCCCGAGGCTTCCAGTAGGCCGGCGGCATCAGAATCTCGTTACGCGGTGCGTCGGGACTCTCCGGGGGCTCCAGCCCCCGCCACAGCATCGACCCGAGGGCGTCTTGGCGACGGGCCAGGGCGGAGTCGTGGTGCAACCGGACCGCCAGGGAGCCGTCCAGGTAGGTCGGTGCCACCGGATCGGTGCCCATCGCCGCCAGTGCCGCGCCCACGGCGGGGTCATACGGTGCAGCCACCAATCGCTGGGACAGCCGCCGCGGGGTCACGTCGGCGGTGGCCGACGCGCCGGTGACGGAGTTCTGGGCCGAACAGTCGCCGGCGGTGATCACCACCGTTACGCCCTCTGAGCCCTGTGCGCTGATCAGGTTCGCCGCGCCGGCCGTGAGTTTCCCGTCGCCGAGCACCACGGCGCCGCGGACCGAGGACACCCGCAGGATCCGGTCGACGATGTCGGCGGGCCGGCTCACCGCGATCGCCTCGAGTTTCGGGTCACCCACGCGGGACAGCGCGTCGAGATCGACCTGCGCGTAGGGGATCGCGGTGACACAGGTGTGGCGCGCCAGCCGGCGCAGCCGCTCCAACCAGGTCGCGGCGGCCTCCCGGCCGGTGCCCGGGTGGGAGGCGGCGCCGTCGGGGGAGTCGGCGACGACGTAGCCCCCGGTCATCGCGTTGACCGTGACCAACAGGTCGGGGTCGACCGCCAGGCACAGCGCCCGGTTGACGACCCCGCCACCGTCGACGGTCGGGCTGGTGGCGAACTCGGCGGCGGACAGCAGGGCATCCAGTCGGCCCCCCGGGGCTAGCGAACTCGCCAGGTCATCGTCGCTGAGCCGAACCGGCAGCGTGCCGCCGGGCGCCCCGGGAGTCAGCCGGGGCCGGTCGGCCAGCGGCCACAGCATGGTGAGCTGCACCGGCTGGGAGGTGTCCGGCGCGACGGCGCCGGCCAGCGGATCGGAGTCAGTCTCGGTTCTCGGCAGGCCGGTCACCGGCAGCAGGAAACGGGCGTCGTCGAGGCGGGCCGGCTCGCCGTAGTCCGGTGTGCCGTTGACGTTGACCAGCAGGGGATAGATGCCGGGCCGTTCGATGTTCAGCGCCGGTTGGCTCGACGAGCGCAACGCGGCCGACACGGTGAAGCGGGCTTCCTGCCCGCGTTGCAGTTCGGTCGCGACCGTGCTGAACGTGCCCACCGGCCGGTACTGGTCGTTGGCGCCGCTGAGATTGGTGCGCAGGCCGGCCGACGATGCTACGGCGCCGGCCTGTTCAAGGCGCACCATCACATCGCGCACCGGCCGGTCGCCGACATTGCTGACGGTGCCGGCGATGGTGACGACCGGGACGCTGGAGGTGGTGACGACCTCCGGGGTGACCTGGTCGATACGGATCTGGACGAACGGTGCCGCGCCGGGCTCGCCGGCGGTGGCGGGCGGGGCGGCGGCGGAGCCGAGCACCACGCCGAGGGCCATCAGGAAGGCGGCCACCACCGCCAGAGGGGCCGTTCGGGGCGCTGACAAGGGCGGCAAGCTACCCCGACCGCTGCGTCGGGTGCGGATCACGGGTCCAGCCCGCGACCGTTCTCCCGGTCCGGTGCCGGCTCGCCGGGTCGAGAGTGGCGGGTGCGGGAATGGGTCTGGGGCCGTCGCCAGGGCGCGGTCACCGGCAGCGGCGGCAATGCGGCCGGGCCGTCGGTCTGCAGCCGGTCGATCAGTTCGTCGGCGACCACGGCCAGTCGGCGTTCGTCGGCGTAGGCCAACCGGGACGGCAGCTCCCGGATCGGCACCCAAGCCACCTCGGCGACCTCCACGTCGTCGTCGCACAGTTCTCCGCTGGAGAACCGCAGCAGGTAGTGGTGCACGGTCTTGTGGACCCGGCGGCCGTCGGTGACGAACCAGTAGTCGATGCTGCCCAGCGCGGCCAGCACGTCGCCCTGGACGCCGGTTTCCTCGGCGACCTCGCGGATCGCGGTCTGCTCGGCGGTCTCACCGACCTCGATATGGCCCTTGGGCAGCGACCACAACAGCCTGCCCCGGCGGTCGATGCGCCCGATCAGCGCGGCGACCTGATCCTCCCGCGGCCCGTCGATGCCGTCGACGACCAGGCCTCCGGCGGACGTCTCGTGCACGGTGCGCAGCCGCTCCGGTCCATGCCGTGCGCTGCGGGGCCGGCTCTGTGCCGAGCGGCCGGGTGCCGCCGCACCGCCGCCGCCGTCGGTTGCGGCGGCTTCCGTGTGGCTGGTTTTCGGACCTGACGTGCGTCGACCGCGGCGCCGCCTGCGGCGCCGTCCCGAATTGGCTTCTCCGCCGTCGGCCGACACCCATGCGATAGTAGCTGGCACGAACGGGCCAACCAGCCTCCCTCGCCGGGTCGGGCGCGGCCGTCGCGCCCGGCTTCGCCGCGCTTGCGACCACCGCGGGGTTGATGGCGGTGGCCCGCCGCGCCCGGCTTCGCCGCGCTTGCGACCACCGCTAGGCTCATCGAACGTGCCCGAAGCCCATCAGGACGTCGACCTGCTGACAGCGGCGGCCGTCGTGCTGAACCGGCACGCCGAGCTGCTGCGTGATCTCGGCGCCATGTTCGATGCGGCCGGCCACCAGCTGTACCTGGTCGGCGGATCGGTTCGCGACGCCCTGCTGGGTCGGCCGGCGCCGGACCTGGATTTCACCACCGACGCCCGACCCGAGCAGGTGCAGCACATTCTGCGGGGCCGGGCCGAGGCGATGTGGGACACCGGGATCGAATACGGCACCGTCGGCGCCACCCTGGCTGGGCAACGGCTGGAGATCACCACCTTCCGGGCCGACCAGTACGACCGGGTTTCGCGCAATCCCGAAGTGCGCTTTGGTGATTCGCTCGACGCGGATCTGATGCGCCGCGATTTCACGGCCAACGCGATGGCGGTCCGCGTCACCGCAGCCGGCCCGGGGGAGTTCCTCGACCCGCTGGGCGGCCTGGCGGCGTTGCGAGCCGGGGTGCTGGACACCCCGACGGCGCCGCAGGACTCCTTCGGCGACGATCCGTTGCGGATGCTGCGCGCCGCCCGGTTCGTTTCCCAACTCGGTTTCACCGTGGCGCCACGGGTACGCGCCGCGATCGAGGAGATGGCCGCGGAGCTGTCCCGCATCACCCCCGAGCGGGTGGCCGCCGAACTGGACAAGCTGCTGCTGGGAGCCGACCCGGCCGCCGGTATCGACCTGGTGGTGGACAGCGGGATGGGTGATGTGGTGCTGCCCGAGGTCGGCGCGATGCGGATGGCGATCGACGAGCATCACCAGCACAAGGACGTCTACCAGCATTCCCTGACCGTGCTGCGGCAGGCGATCGACCTCGAGGATCCCCCTCCCGAGGGTGGCCCCGATCTGGTGTTGCGCTGGGCGGCGCTGTTGCACGACATCGGCAAGCCGGACACCCGGCGCCACGAGGCCGACGGCAGGGTGAGTTTTCACCACCACGAGGTGGTGGGCGCGAAGATGGTCCGCAAGCGGATGCGCGCGCTGCGCTACTCCAAGCAGATGGTCGACGACGTCTCACAGCTGGTCTATCTGCACCTGCGGTTCCACGGCTACGGCGACGGCAAATGGACCGACTCGGCGGTGCGCCGCTATGTCACCGATGCCGGACCGCTGCTGGGCCGGCTGCACAAACTGGTACGCGCCGACTGCACGACCCGCAACAAGCGGCGGGCCGCGCGCCTGCAGGCCAGCTACGACCAGCTCGAAGCACGCATCGCGGTGTTGGCCGAGCAGGAGGACCTGCAGCGGGTGCGGCCGGACCTGGACGGCAACGAGATCATGACGCTGCTTGATATCCCGGCCGGCCCGCAGGTGGGTCGCGCCTGGAGCTATCTCAAGGAGCTGCGCTTGGAGCGGGGGCCGTTGTCGCGCGAGGAGGCGACGGCCGAGCTGCTGGCGTGGTGGCAGGCACAGCGGAACCAATAGCGACGCCGTCGCGTCTGATCCGGGTATGGACTACTGCCTGGGCGATGGTGACGGCGCTGCGACGATGTGGACCGGCCCACCCGACCTCGATCTCGACGGCGACGGGCTCGCAGATGCGATCAGCCTCGATTTCGACGGGGATGGGCTGCGCGACGACGCGCTGGTAGACCTCGACGGCGACGGGGTGGCCGACCACTTGGCGCTCGACCTCGACGACGACGGCACCCCGGAGGCCTACTTCGCCGACGACGGTTCCGGTACCTGGGGGCACGGCGTTGCGGCGGGCTCAGCGGACCGATCCGGCGGGCTGCGCTGGCAGGGGCTCGACGATGTCGAGCACACCGGCGGGCCGCTGGTCGACTTCGACGGAGATGGACGTGTCGACGACAGGCTGCTCGACTCCGAGGGTGACGGGCGTGCAGACCGGGTACTGATAGGCAATGACACGGGTGGTTACGGCGCGGCCTACGTCGACACCGACGGTGACGGGCGCTGGGACGTCAAGCTCACCGACTCCGACGGCGACGGCTCCGCGGACGGGGCCGCCACCTTGTGAGGCCGGAAACGCAGCCCGTCTGCGGCGCACGCCGTTGAAAGCAGCAGCCCGGGCGCGGATACTCGGTCACACGGTCGGCTGTGATGGCCGGCGTGCGACAACTCCACAACGCCGATCCGGCCGGTGGGGAGCTCCCGCCCGGCGCCCCGAAACGGCTACGGGCGAACGGATATGTGAGACGACCCCCCATTTTTGTGGGAATTCGACCGGATTTTGCTGCTCGGGGACGCTTGAGTGGACATTGTCCTTGGTCCGAGCTAAGTTAATGACTGTGCCGGTACATACTGCTGGCTCTTAGAAACAGGTGTGAATCAGCATCACAATGTCGGGGAAGTGCCTGTGAAGACGAGAACGGTGGGGGCGCTGCTGGCGGCGCCGATAGTCGTGGCACCGATGGCGCTGGCAGAGGCGAACTGTTCGGCTCTGACCCCTGGCGCCGACCGCCACATCCTCGACTACGCGCTGGCCGCCGAAGCCTTGGTGATGATCCCGGCGATGAACCAGGACTGGCTCGACCTGAGCAAGAGTTTGTATCTGGAGCCGAACGGATTCCCCAGCGACGGCACCGCGACCTTCCTGCAGGTGCCCGAGACCTCCGACCTGAACGCGAGCATCAGCGGCGCCACCGACATCCTGGTCAAAGCGATCCTGGAGAGGTGGGACGGCGGAGACGGCAGCTTCGACTCCGACGACCCGCTCTACATCTTTGGCTACTCGCAGGCCAACGTGGCGGCGGGGCTGGCTGAGCAGCAACTCGCCGAGCAGGGAATCCCCTTGGATGCACTGCATTTCGTCATGGTGGGGGACAGTGCGGCCGAGGGTGGATTCCTGAGCGGGTTCCTGCCCACGTTGCTCAGCTACTTCCCGGAGTCATGGCATGACGACGTGATCAAAATGGTCTATCAGTTCGCCGAGATGATGCACATCGACTCGGTCATCGGCCTGGTGACCCCGAGTGACCTCTACACGACCGATGTTTACTCCCTCTCAAGCGACGGATTCGCGAACTGGGATAACGGCGCCCAAATGGGCGGTATGTTCAGCGACCACCTGGCGTACCTGGGCTTGTCGCCGGAGGAGATCAGCTCCGCGACCGACGAGGTGATCGGAAACACGACGTACCACATGATCGACACTGCCGACGTGAACATGTTCCAGGCGTTGATGAACTCGCTCGACATGATCGTGGGCGGAGTCATCGCCTGGTTCTGAGCCCGCTGCCCCGGGTCTCTCTTCGCGCTGGCGCGCTCATCGCCCCCGGTGGTGTCGGTTTGGCCGGGTCTCTCTTCGCGCTGGCGCGCTCATCGCCCCCGGCCGGGAGGCCCCGCGAAGGCTTGAGCGATCTCCAGCCAGCGCTGCGCATCGTCACCGTGTGCCGCGACGTCCAGATCCGCCAGCGCACGACGCTGGGTGACCAGGAAGCAGAAATGCTCGGCAGACCCGGTCACCCGCTGCTCGGCGTTGACCGGGCCCCACGCCCAGATCCCGCCGCCGGGGGCGTGTAGCTCCACGTGAAACGGCTCGGCCGGCGGCGTCAGGTTGTGCACCGCAAAGGCATAGTCGCGGGTCCGCACCCCCAGGTGGGCGATCGACCGCAGCCGCGCGGTGGCGGTCCGTCGGATCCCGAGCGCGTCGGCGACGTCCAGGCCGTGTGCCCAGGTCTCCATCAGCCGGGCGGTAGCCATCGACGCCGCGCTCATCGGCGGACCGAACCACGGCAGTTTGCGGCCGTCGGGCACGCCCAGCAGGGCCTCATGCAGCCGTGCCCGGGTCGAGCGCCAATCGGCCAGCAGCTCGGCCGGCGCCAATTTCGCCAGTTCGGCGGCGCCGGCGTCGACGAACCCGGTCGGGTCGCCCATCGCCGCCGCGAGCTCGTCGGCGAAGCCGGCCTCGTCGGTGATGGCGGTCAGCGAGAGCCGGTCGGTCCACAGCAGGTGAGCGATCTGATGGGCGATGGTCCAGCCTGCCGCCGGCGTGGGCGCACCCCACTGACCGTCGGTGAGCGGCGCCACCAGGGTGTCCAGGTCGTCGCTTTCGGCACTCAGATCCGCGACGATCGGTTCAGTTTCTGCCATGCCCGTACTGTATGCCGCCCACCGGATCCCGCTGCCGCCCGATCAGGCTGTGCCCGGCCAGGCCGGCCAGATACAGCAGTGTCCCGGCCACGATCAGCGACGGCGCCTGCCCGTCGGGGGGTACCACCGCCGCGGTGCCGGCCACCGCAAGGATGAACGCCGCCCAGAACAGCGAATCCTGCACCGCGAAGACATGCCCGCGCAGGGCGTCGTCGACGTCGATCTGCATGGCGGTGTCGGCGCACAGTTTGACGACCTGCCCGGCCACCCCGAGCAGGAATCCGCACAACACGAGCACCGGCAGGTACAGGCCGATCGCGGCGAGCTGTATTACCGCCGCCGCCGCCAACGCCCCGTTCGCGGTGGCGTAGCGGCCCCAGCGGCGCACCGCCGGCGGGGTGAGCACCGTGGCCAGAAAGGAACCGGCGCCGGCCGACGCGACGAACAACGCCGTGGTGCCCAGGCCGGCCACCGAATGCTCGCCGACATGGCGCACCATCACCAGCACCAGCAGGGTGTTGATGCCGAACGCCATGCGGTGCGCGGCCAGCCCGGACAGGGTTGCCGCGACGGTGGGCCGGGCCCGCACCGTCCGGATACCGTGCAGCCAGCCCGTCGTCACCGCATAAAGCACCGATCCGTGGATGGCGCGTTTGGTGTCGTCGGGGCCGAGCACCCGGGCGGGGAAGCGCAGCGAGAGCACCAGCGCGATCGTGACCGGGACCGCGACCGCGGCGATGATCGATGCCGCGCCCCGATCGTCGGCGCCGACCAGCCAGCGCGGCACCAGCATGAAATTGGCACCCAGGAAGGCGGCCACCGCGCCGGTCGCGATCGCGAGCGCGTTCATCGTGACCACCTGGTCGCGCGGCACCACATGCGGCAGTGCCGCCGACAGCCCGGAGGCGATGAACCGGGTGAACCCGTTGGCGACCAGGGCCGCGCACAGCACCGGCAGGTCACCGGTCCCGGTCGCCAACAGCGCGGCGATCCCGAGCACCAGCAGCAGCCGGGCGACATTGGCCACCACCAGCACCAGCCGCCGGTCCCAACGGTCCAGCAGCGCGCCGGCGAACGGGCCCAACACCGAATACGGCAGGAACAGCACCGCGAACGCCCCGGCGATCGCCCACGGCGCGGCGGCCCGATCCGGGTTGAACAGCAGTGCGCCGGCCAAGCCGGCCTGAAACAGGCCGTCGCCGAATTGGCTTGCGGCCCGCAGTTCCAGCAGCCGCCAGAATTCCGGCAGGCCACGCGCCGACCGCCACAGTGACGCGGGTGCGCGGGTGTCCACCAAAAGACCTACTTCCGGACTCGGGCGGCGATACGGCACCGGCCCCAACCCAGAGTACAAATCTTCGAGTCGGCTTGGCGTTCGGCGCAGCTGGCCACGATCACGGGACTCGGGTGACATTATGGGAGGGTGGCGCAACCCGAAGACCCCGAGGACTATGTCGCGCCCGCCGCGCATCGGGTCAGGGCCGGCACGCTGCTCCTGGCCAACACCGACCTGCTCGAACCCACCTTTCGCCGCACCGTGATCTACGTGGTCGAGCACAACGACGGTGGCACGCTGGGGGTGGTGCTCAACCGACCGAGCGAGACTGCGGTCTACAACGTGCTGCCGCAGTGGTCCGAGCTGGCCGCCAAGCCCAAGACGATGTTCATCGGCGGCCCGGTAAAACGCGACGCGGCCCTGTGCGTCGGCCTGCTGCGGGTCGGGGCGGACCCCAACAGCGTGCCCGGCTTGCGCCACATCGACGGTCGATTGGTGATGGTCGACCTCGACGCGGAGCCGGAGACGATCGCGCCCCACGTCGAGGGGGTGCGGATCTTCGCCGGCTACGCAGGCTGGACCATCGGCCAGCTCGAGGGCGAGATCGAGCGCGACGACTGGATCGTGCTGTCGGCGCTGCCGTCCGACGTGCTGGTGCCGCCGCGGGTGGATCTGTGGGGCAGGGCGCTGCGGCGCCAACCGTGGCCCACGGCTCTGCTGGCCACCCACCCGATCGATATCAGCCGCAACTAAGCGGCGATCCCCGCCCTGAGGGCGGTTACGCGCAACCGCAACCGCTACCGCAGCCCGATGCCGGCTCCGCCGGTGCGCTGTCCAGGCAACCGCAGCCCGGGCCGCAACCCGCGTCCTCGACCGGGGCGCCGTCGCCGCAGCCGCAGCCGGACCCGCAGCCGCCCGACTCGGCCGCCGCGGACTGCCGCGCCGCGTAGCGGGCCCCCTGCCAGGCGCCCGCGGCCAGAATGGCCAGCGCGCCGCTGATCGAGACGATCAGCGCCAGCAGCGCCACCGCGGGCGGACCGGCCAGCACCAGTGTGCCGCCGACCGCCAGGATCACCCCGACGGCGATCTGGGCGGGTGCCACCGCGCGCAGCACCAGTTGCTCAGGGTCGCCGGTCAGCGGGCGCGCCAGCGTCCGCACTCCGAACACCAGGGACACGACTGCGGCAATCAGGCACAACACACCCATGATCAGCATGGGCTCAAGGATACGAGGGGCCGGTCAGCCCGCGGTGCCCGCCCGGGGCTGGGCGGGGGCGGGCACCGCGGGACCGTGCGGTGCGTCGGGCAGAGGGGCGACGCCCGGGCGCACCACGCGGAATCCGTTCACGATCGCGTCGGTCGCCGGGGCATTGCCCACGGCGCGTCCGGCGCCGGTGGTGACGGTCAACGACACCAGGTAGGCGCCGTCATCCGCCGGCACGATCACGTGGCGCCGGGAGGTGTTCAGCGTCATGTCGGCGTCGCGGTAGGTGCCCTCGATCACCGAGGACGGGAAGCCGTTGAAATCGGCCAGCGAGGCATTGGTGGTCTGCCAGGCCATCAACTGCTGGCTGTCGACGAACCCGTGGGTGATGGCTTCTTTGGGATCGAACTGCCCGACCAGGCGGTAGACGACCACCTGCGCGTTGGGGGTGTAGAGCGACCCGCCCCGCCGGTCGGCGATGACAGCGAACGCATCGGGCACGTTGGGGTCGGGAACGTGGGTCCAGCCCACCGGCATCGGCAGGGTGATGTTGAGCGCGGTGAAGCCCGCGGCCTGTTGCGGCTCCAGCGCCACGTTCTTGGCGGCGAAGTAGTCCCGCAATGTTCCGGAGGTGGCCGGAACCAGGGCGCTCGGCGCCGCTGCAGGCACCGGAGAACCGGGCACCGCAGAACCCGGTACGACGGCCGGACCGGGCAGGGCAGGCACGGGTGCTGCCGCTCGCGGTATCGCCGCGAGCGGAGGCGCCACCGGCACTGAGGCAGGTTGGGCGGCCGGTTGAGCCGCCGGTTGGGCGGCCGGGCCGTAGGGGTTGGGGGGCGTCGGCATCAGCGGGTCGCCCAGGGCGGCCGGGATTCCCACCGGGCCACCGAAGCCCGCCGCCGTGACAGCCGCGAAGCCGACCAGGAGCCGCCAGCGGCGAACGGTGTTCGTCATCTCCTCAAGGTCCTTCCGGGACGGGCCGGGCACGGGCGCCCCGGCCGTGAATTGACGGTAACCAGCCCGAGTGCGTCCCGCCAGCGCCGCAACCGACCTGGAACGAAGCCCTCATCGGCCTGCAACGCAACCGATATCAAGCTGTGGCGAGCGGGCCGGCAAACCCCGCCCTTTACCCTGTTGAGGTGAACCAAGCCCCGACCACCCAGGGATCCAGCGAACCCGGCGACCAAGCGCCCCGCCACCGCTATACCGCGGCACTGGCCGGGCGTATCGAAGGCGCCTGGCAGCAGCACTGGGAGCAGGCGGGGACCTTCAACGTCGCCAACCCGGTCGGCTCGCTGGCACCGGCGGACGGCTCCGAGGTGCCGGCCGACAAGATGTTCGTCCAGGACATGTTCCCCTACCCGTCCGGTGACGGCCTGCATGTCGGGCACCCGCTCGGCTATATCGCCACCGATGTCTACGCCCGCTACTTCCGGATGACCGGCCACAACGTTCTGCACGCCCTGGGCTTCGACGCGTTCGGCCTGCCCGCCGAGCAGTACGCGGTGCAGACCGGCACCCATCCGCGTATCCGCACCGAGGCCAACATCGAGAACTTCCGGCGACAGCTGCGGCGCCTCGGGCTCGGCCACGACAACCGGCGCAGCTTCTCCACCACCGATGTCGACTTCTACAAGTGGACGCAGTGGATCTTCCTGCAGATCTACAACGCCTGGTTCGACGCGAGCGCGAGCAGGGCCCGCCCGATCGCGGAGCTGATCGCCGAATTCGACTCCGGCACGCGCACCCTCGACGACGGACGGGACTGGGCCCGGTTGTCCGCGGGGGAGAGAGCCGACGTCGTCGATGGCCATCGGCTGGTCTACCGCTCCGATTCGATGGTCAACTGGTGCCCGGGGCTGGGCACGGTACTGGCCAACGAAGAGGTCACCGCCGACGGGCGCAGTGACCGCGGGAATTTTCCGGTGTTCCGGAAGCGGTTGCGCCAGTGGATGATGCGGATCACCGCCTATTCCGACAGGCTGCTTGACGATCTCGACGTGCTGGACTGGCCGGAGAAGGTCAAAACCATGCAGCGCAACTGGATCGGCCGTTCCACGGGCGCGGCGGCGCTGTTCGGCGCCGACACCACCGACGGCGCCGCGGTGGACATCGAGGTGTTCACCACCCGCCCGGACACCCTGTTCGGCGCCAGTTACCTGGTGCTCGCACCCGAGCATGACCTGGTCGACCGGCTGACCGCGGCCGGCTGGCCCGATGAGGTGGATCAGCGCTGGACGTTCGGCGCCGCCACACCTGCGGCGGCCGTCGCTGACTACCGCAAGGCGATCGCGGCGAAATCCGATCTGGAACGCCAGGAGAACAAGACCAAAACCGGTGTGTTCCTGGGTAGCTACGCAACCAACCCGGCCAACGGCCAGCAGGTGCCGATCTTCATCGCCGACTATGTGCTGGCCGGCTACGGCACCGGAGCCATCATGGCCGTGCCGGGACACGATCAGCGGGACTGGGAGTTCGCCGCAGAATTCGGCCTCCCGGTATTGGAAGTCATTGCCGGCGGGGATATCTCGGAAGCCGCCTATGCCGGCGAGGGGACCCTGGTCAATTCCGGCCCCCTGGACGGCATGACCGTCGCCGATGCCAAGAAGGCGATGACCCAGCGATTGGAGGCCGACGGCCGCGGTTGGGCGCGCATCGAATACAAGCTGCGGGACTGGCTTTTCGCCCGGCAGCGGTACTGGGGAGAGCCGTTCCCGATCGTCTACGACAGTGACGGCCGTCCGCATCCGCTGGACTCGGCTGCGCTGCCGGTCGAACTGCCCGACGTCGGCGACTATTCGCCGGTGCTGTTCGACCCCGACGACGCATCCAGTGAGCCCTCACCGCCGCTGGCCAAGGCGACCGACTGGGTGCATGTCGAGCTGGATCTCGGCGACGGACTGCGGCCCTACACCCGTGACACCAACGTCATGCCGCAGTGGGCCGGCAGCTCGTGGTACGAACTTCGCTACGCGGACCCGCACAACACCGAGCGGTTCTGCGCTCCGGAGAACGAGGCCTATTGGATGGGGCCGCGGGCGGCCGAGCACGGGCCCGATGATCCGGGCGGGGTGGACGTCTACGTCGGCGGCGTCGAGCACGCGGTGCTGCACCTGCTGTATTGCCGGTTCTGGCACAAGGTGCTCTACGACCTCGGGCATGTCAGCTCGCGCGAGCCCTACCGGCGGCTGGTCAACCAGGGCTACATCCAGGCGGCCGCCTACACCGACGAACGCGGATCGTATGTGCCGGCCGCTGATGTCGTGGAGCGGGACGGCAAGTACTTCTATCCGGGAGCCGATGGTGAGATCGAGGTGTTCGCCGAATTCGGGAAGATGGGCAAGAGCCTGAAGAATTCGGTGTCGCCGGACGAGATCTGCGACAGCTACGGTGCAGACACCCTGCGGGTCTACGAGATGTCGATGGGCCCGCTGGAGATGTCGCGACCGTGGGCCACAAAGGATGTCGTGGGCGCGCACCGCTTTCTGCAGCGGGTTTGGCGACTGGTCGTCGACGAGGAGACCGGCGCGAGCCGGGTGCTCGACACCGAGCCGGACACCGAGACGCTGCGGCTGCTGCACCGCACCATCGTCGGGGTGTCGGAAGACTATGCGGCACTGCGCAACAACACCGCGGCGGCCAAACTGATCGAGTACACCAATCACCTGACCAAACAGCACCGGGACGGGGTTCCGCGCTCGGCCGCCGAGCCGCTGGCACTGATGCTTGCACCGCTGGCCCCGCACCTGGCCGAGGAGCTGTGGCAGCGGCTCGGCCACGATTCCTCGCTGGCGCACGGCCCCTTCCCGGTGGCCGACCCGGCCTATCTGGTCGCCGACACCGCCGACTACCCGGTGCAGGTCAACGGCAAGAAGCGGGGGCTGGTCACGGTGGCCGCCGACGCCGACACCGACGCGATCAAGGCCGCCGCCCTGGCCGACGAGAAGGTGCAAGCGTTCCTGGCCGGCGCTGCGCCGAAGAAGGTGATCGTGGTGCCCGGTCGGCTGGTGAACCTGGTGGTCTGAGACCGGTTCAGGGCGACATCATGTGGGCGGACGCCGACTCATTCCGAAAGGTATTGGCGGAGCTGGGCCTGCTCGACGGTCTCGATGAGAGCGCCAGCGAAGAGCGGGCCGAGCTGGTGACATGGCTGTTGGAGCAGGGCTTCGGTTTGGAACAGATCAGGGCCGAGGTCGCCCCGATGCTGATGCCCGCGCACCGTGAATTGGGTGACGACGCCAGGTATGTGTCAGAACGCGACGTGAGCGCCACCCACGGAATCGATTTGGCCCTTCTGCAGGGCATCGAGCGCGCGCTGGGGCTGCCCCGGCCGGACGATCCCGACGGCGCCCTGCTACTGCAGGCCGACGCCGACGCCGCTCTGCGCCTGCAGCAACTCATTGAGGTCGGACTTGACCCGGGTCAGGTGTTACTGATGATCCGCCGGCTCTCCGACGGTATTTCCCGCGCTGTTCCGGCATTCCGGTACAGCACGATATCGGCGATCATGCGGCCGGGTATGACTGAACTCGAGGTCGCGAAGGCCCACGAGGAGATGGTACGAGCTGTTATCCCGTTGCTGGGACCGATGATCCGGGACATCTTGTTTGTTCAGCTGCGGCGCGTGCTGGAGGGCGAGGAGGTCAACGCCAGAGAGCGGGCGGCCGGGGTGGCGCTTCCCGGGGCGCGGCAGCTCGCAGTGGCCTTCGCCGACATGGTCGAGTTCACCCAGTTGGGGGAGGCTATACCACCGGAGGAACTGGTGGGACTCGTTGAGCGCCTTGCCGAATTGGCTCGCGAAGTGGTCAATCCGCCGGTACGGCTGGTAAAGACGATCGGCGATGCCGTGATGTTGGTTTCGTCGGACGCGGTGAAGCTGCTCGATACGACGCTGACGCTGCTCGAGACGGCAGCGGCAGACGAAACTCTCCCGAAGCTGCGGATCGGCATCGCCTCGGGGTGGGCGGTGAGCAGAGCCCGAGATTGGTTCGGCAGTCCGGTCAACGTTGCGAGCCGGGTCACCAATGTCGCCGAGCCGGGAACGATCTTGCTGGAGGGCGAAGCCCGTGCGGCTATCGGCGATGCACCGGGATACGCCTGGTCCTTTGTCGGAGCTCGCGCACTCAAGGGTGTCGAGGGCGAGACCGAGCTGTTCCGGGTGCGCCGACCGGAGAGCCGTTAGATCAGCGCGGGCGGAGCACCACTTCCTGAAGCTGCGCCTCGGCCGGGGTGCGTACGGCGGCGGCCACCACCTCGGCGACGGTGTCGGGATGCAGGAAGCGGCCCGGGTCGTACTCACCGCCCTCGTAGGCGACCAGGTCCTGCTGCATGCCGGTGTCGACGCGGCCGGGGTAGACCGTGGTGACCCGCAGGGCGGGCTCGTCGTTGCGCAGTGAATCGGCGAACGCCCGAAGCGCGAATTTGCTCGCCGAATACGAGGCCATTCCCGCTGAGACCCGTTGCCCGGCACCGGAGTTGATGAACACCACGTGCCCGCGGGCCTGCCGCAGCGCGGGCAGCAGTGCCAGCGTCAGCGCTACCGCGCCGAACACGTTGACCTCGAAGGTTGCCCG
Organism: Mycolicibacter terrae; assembly: GCF_010727125.1. Taxonomy (NCBI): domain Bacteria; kingdom Bacillati; phylum Actinomycetota; class Actinomycetes; order Mycobacteriales; family Mycobacteriaceae; genus Mycobacterium; species Mycobacterium terrae. Next base: position 4,290,135 of record NZ_AP022564.1, read on the forward strand.
CCACTCTTCGATATAGGACTCCCCGGCCGCCCCGGGCAGCATCACCCCGGCGTTGTGCACCAGCACATCGAGCTGGTCGACGACCTCGGTGGCCGACTCGATCGCCTCGGCGTCGGCGAGGTCCAGCGGCCAGGTGGTGGCGCCGAGCCGCTCGGCCACGGCGTCCAGGTGCGCCGAGGGCCGGCCGGCCAGCAGCAACGTGTGGGTGGGGGCCAGGGCCGCAGCTATCGCCGAACCGATCCCGCCGCCGGCGCCGGTGATCAGGGCGGTCGGCATCAACCGCAATCCAGCGGGCAGTCCGGCCCGTCGTCCGCGGACACACCGGCCGCACCCCAGTTGGCCAGTCGCTCCAGTGGTTCCAGCGCCCTGGTCAGGGTTTCCAAGTCCTCCTGGCTGAGCCTGCTCAGCATCGCCGCCAGCGCCGCGTGCCGGTTGGCCAGTGACTGGCGGTGACTGGCCAGGCCTTCTTCGGTGATGTCGACCAGCACCGCCCGCAGGTCCGACGGGTCCCGGCTGCGTTTGACCAGACCGATCTTCTCAAGACGGCGGATCGCCACCGTCGTGGTCGGTGTGCGCACCCGCTCATGGGCAGCCAGTTCAGTCATCCGGATCGGGCCGCGATCCAGCAGCGTGATCAGGATCGACAGCTGAGCCAAGGTCAACTCGCCGGTTTTCTCGCCGCCACTGATTTCACCGCGCCGGAGTATCGAGAACAGCTTGGACAGCGAACGATGCAAGCCCTCTGCGATCGCCGTCACCTGCGGCGTATCGGCTTTGCTCTCCGCCATAGTTCGCCAGTCTAACCTGTGCTTCTAGTAAGGGGGACAGGTCGCGCAGGTTGCTGTCACAACACCTGGGACAAGAACTTCTGCAGTCGCTCGGTCTCGGCGTCGTCGAAGATCTGCTCGGGCGGACCCGATTCCACCACCTTCCCGCGATCCATGAACACCACGGTGTCCGACGCCGACCGGGCAAAGGCCATCTCATGGGTGACCACCACCATCGTCATGCCGTCGGCGCCGAGTTCGGCGATCAGCGCCAGGATCCCCTTTACCAACTCCGGGTCCAGCGCCGAGGTCGCCTCGTCGAAGAGCATCACCTGCGGCTGCATCGCCAGTGCCCGAGCGATCGCCACCCGCTGCTGCTGCCCGCCGGAGAGCGCCGCGGGACGCGCCGCCGCCTTGTTCCGCAGCCCGACCCGGTCCAGCAGGCTCAGCGCGAGCTCGCGCGCGGCGTCGTGCGACATTCCGCGCAGCTTGCGCGGGGCCAGGGCGATGTTGTCCAGCACGCTGCGGTGCGGAAAGAGATTGAAATGCTGGAACACCATGCCGATCCGCTGGCGCAGCTCGTCGGGATCGTCGGCCAGCACCGACCGGCCGCCCAGCAGGATGTCGCCGCCGTCGGGCTCGTGCAGCCGGTTCAACGTGCGCAGCATCGTCGACTTCCCCGAGCCGGACGGCCCGATCACCGCCGCCGTGCTGCCTGCCGGCACGTCGAGGTCGACTCCCCGCAACACGGTCTGCTTGCCGAAGGACAAGTGAATCCCCTTGGCCTCCAATGACACCGGTTCACGCATTGAGGCTGCTGTCACGTCATCTCCTGACTGGAGATGGCCGGGCTCAGCTCGACGGAATCGTCGGCCTCGGCGGGCCGTCCGCGCCGGAGCCGGTGGTCGACGACGTTCACCAGGTGCGTCAGCGGGATGGTCAACGCCAGGTACAAGACGCCGGCCGCCACCAGCGGGGACAGGCTGCCGGTCTGGGCGTTGAAGTCACGGCCCACCTGGAACAGCTCGCGCTGGCCGGCGACCAGACCCAGAAAGTACAGCAGCGCAGAGGCTTTCAGCAACGCGATGAACTGGTTGACCAGCGCCGGCAGCACCCGCCGGATGCCCTGGGGTATTACCACCAGGCGCATCGTGTCGGGGTAGCCGAACCCCAGTGCCCGGGATGCCTCCAGCTGGCCGGACTCCACGCTCTGGATGCCCGAACGCAGGATCTCCCCGATGTAGGCCGCGGCGGTCAGCCCCAGCGCCGCGATGCCCAGTGGGTACGGGTTGTTGTGGGTCACGCCGCTCACCAGCGGCCCGACCGCCAGACCGATGAGCAGGATGATCAGCACCTCGGGCAGGCCGCGGAAAATGTCGGTGTAGACCCGGGCCGGCCAGCGCAGCCACCGGGTGCGGGAAATCCCGGCGACGGCCAGACCCAGCCCGGCTACCAAACCGATGATGCCGCCGCTGACGGTCAACAACAGGGTGTTGGGCAGGCCGGTCTTGAGCAGGTCCGGGAGGGCTTCGCGGTAGAGCTGCCAGTCGAAGAAGGAGTCGCGCAGCTGCACCAGCGTCGATTTGGGTTCATAGGGCGTCGACTCGGCCTTATGGTGGCGCGCGGCGATCGCCACAAAATCCGGCAGGTGCGGGGTGGCCGCGGACTTGGAGCCCGGCTGCCAGTCCGGTGGCAGCGGCCGGGGCACCCAGTCGGTGTAGAGCTGCGGCCAGGTGCCGTCGGCGATCACCGCGTCCAGACCCGAGTTCAACGCCGATATCAGCGCCCGGTTCCCCTTGGCCACCGCGTAAGCCTCGAAGCCGGCCGGGCTGAAGGTGTAGCCGACGATCTGGGCCGGATCACCGGGGCGCAGCAGGTTGATCGCGGTCAGCGAGGGCGCCACCCACGCGTCGACCTGCCGGCTTTTCAGGCTGGCGTACAGCGTGATCGAGTCGGGGAACCGCACCGGCTCCAACTCCAGGGTGTCGACGACGTAGGCGTCCTCCACGGTGCCCTGCACCACCGCGATACGCCGCGCACCGGTCAGGCTGTCGAAACCGGTGATCCCCGAGCCGGCCGGGACCACCAGTGCCATGTAACCGAAGTCGTAGCCGTTGGTGAAGCCAACGGTGCGGCGGCGCTCATCGGTGGCGTTGATCGACGCCGAGCCGACGTCGAAGCGGCCCGAGTCCACTTGGGCCAGTAGCCCGAAGAAGTCGGTGCCGACGAAGTGGATCCGCAGCCCCAGCTTCTTGGCGATGGCCCGCAGCAGCTCATTGTCGAACCCGCTGTAGCGGCCCGAGGCGGTGATGCAGTTCGTCGGCGGGCTCTCGGTCAGGGTTCCGACGGTCAGCACACCGGGGGCGGCCAGGCCCAGCTTGGTCACGTCGATCGAGCTCAACGGTTCGACGCCGGCCGTGGTGTATTTGTCCTCGCGCGGACGCTTGGCCGTGGCCAGTTTGGCGGGCAACACGACTGCGCCCTCCATGCCCGGCGGGGAACACAGGTCGGGTCCCGCGACCGCCGGTGGGGCCGTTGCCAAGCTGCCCACGATCACCCACACGGCGATCAACCCCGACAGCTTTCTGCCCAGTAGTGCTACCCGGTGCGCGCGGGACCTCACTACTCAACGCTAACGTGCGCGAGCCCGCGGGCGGCTAATTCTGGTCGCGCCATCGGCACAGCGCCTCGGCAGCGGTCAGGTCATAGTCGGGGCCGCTGGCGCCGATGGTCAGCAGGCTCACCCCGAGGGCGGTCAACGCCTCGGCCTCGGCGAGCAGTTCGGCCACGGTGCCGCGGGTCTGGTCGCCGCCGAGAGCGGCCGAATGTTCGATCGTGGCCGGGTCGCGCCCCACCACAGCGCAGTGCTCGGCCAGTACCGCTGCCTTGTGCGGATACTCCTCGGCGTCGGCGAAGCTGTGCCACATGTCGGCGTGCTCGGCGACCAGGCGCAGCGTCTTGCGCTCACCGCCGCCGCCGATCAGCATCGGCAGTGCCCGGGTGGGCGGCGGATTGAGCTGGGCCAGCCGGGTTTTGATCCGCGGCAGCGCGGACGCCAGATCGTCGAGCCGGGTGCCGGCGGTCCCGAACTCGTAGCCGTACTCGCGGTAGTCGCGATGTTTCCAGCCCGAGCCGATACCCAGGATCAGCCGGCCGTCGCCGATGTGATCGACGGTGCGGGCCATGTCGGCGAGCAGCTCGGGGTTGCGATAGGAGTTACACGACACCAGGGCACCGATCTCGATCCGCGAGGTCTGTTCGGCCCAGGCGGCCAGCATGGTCCAGCACTCGAAGTGCGGCCCGTCGCGGTCGCCGTAGAGCGGGAAGAAATGGTCCCAGTTGAAGGCGATGTCGACGCCGAGGTCTTCACAGCGCCGGACCGCGTCACGGATCGGGCCATATTGCGGGGCGTGCTGGGGCTGCAGTTGCACGGCAATCCGGATGGGCTTCACGTCAGTCACGGTAGCGTCCGGCGCAGCAGCTCGACCAGCGCACGAGGCTGATCGCTTTGCACCGAATGCCCGGAGCCGGCCACCACGTGGGTGGTCAGGCCCGGCGAGCGGCGGGCGTACTCGGCGACGTCGTCTGCGGAGACGAACGCCGAATCAGCGCCGCGGATCAAGCTGGTCGGTGCGGTGATCGCCGAGACGTCGCTCCACAGCTCGCTGAATTCCCCGACGGTGCGGATGTTGTCGTAACGCCAGGTCCAGCGGCCGTCGGGCAGGCGTCGGCTGTTGTGGAACACGCCGCGCCGCAGGGATTCTGGATCCCGGTGCGGCGCGGCCATCGTGGTCAGGGTCAGCATCGAGGTGAAGTCGTCGAACGTCCGATCACCCTGGGCCAACGCCACCGTCCCGCGGTCGGCGGCGCTCATCTGTGAATGCCGTTGCAGCGCCGAAGGAGTCACGTCGACGAGCACCAGCCGGCGGACCAGCTCCGAAGCGGTGGCCGCCAACCGGATCGCGGTCAGCCCGCCCAACGACATCCCCACCACCAACTCAGCGGCCGGTGCCAGCTCGCGCAGCACCGGTGCCAGGGCGGCGGCGTTGCGCTGCGGGGAGTAGTCGCCGTCGTCGCGCCAGGCCGACCGGCCGTGACCCGGCAGGTCCACGGCCAGCGCGGGTTGCCCCAAGCCGAGCACGACGGTGTCCCAGGTGTGGGCGTTCTGCGCACCACCGTGCAGGAACACCACCCGCGGCGGCGCGGTCCCCCAGCGCAGCGCGCTGACGTCTCCGGCCTGGATGCGCTGCACGGCGGGCAGCGGAGCAGCGACACCGGCCTGTTCGGCGTTGCCGGCCAGTAGCGCGAACTCCGACAGCCCGGCCAGTTCGTCGTCGGTCATCTCGGGCACCGGCACTGCGTCCACGGCGCAGAGTGAGCGTTTAGCCGGTGATGAACTGCTCGAGCTCGGCCCGGGCGACGTCGTCGGGAAGCTGCTTGGGCGGGCTCTTCATCAGGTACGCCGAGGCCGGGATGATCGGTCCGCCGATGCCGCGGTCCTTGGCGATCTTGGCGGCCCGCACCGCGTCGATGATGATGCCGGCCGAGTTCGGGGAGTCCCACACCTCGAGCTTGTACTCCAGGTTCAGCGGCGCGTCGCCGAAGGCGCGGCCCTCCAGCCGCACGTAGGCCCACTTGCGGTCATCCAGCCAGGCGACGTGGTCGCTCGGTCCGATGTGGACGTTCTTGTCCTCGATCTTGCCGGCCAGCGAGCCGGTCAGGTTGGAGGTCACGGCCTGGGTCTTGGACACCTTCTTGGATTCCAGGCGCTCGCGCTCGAGCATGTTCTTGAAGTCCATGTTGCCGCCGACGTTGAGCTGGTAGGTGCGGTCCAGCGTGACGCCACGGTCCTCGAACAGCTTGGCCATCACCCGGTGGGTGATGGTGGCGCCGACCTGGCTCTTGATGTCGTCGCCGACGATCGGCACGCCGGCGTCGGCGAACTTCTTGGCCCACACCGGGTCCGAGGCGATGAATACCGGCAGCGCGTTGACGAACGCAACGCCGGCGTCGATGGCGCACTGGGCGTAGAACTTGTCGGCCTCGTCCGAACCCACCGGCAGGTAGGAGACCAGCACGTCGACCTTGGCCTCGCGCAGTGTCGCGACCACGTCGACGGCGTCGGCGTCGGAGACCTCGATGGTCTCGGCGTAGTACTTACCGATGCCGTCGAGGGTCGGGCCGCGCTGCACCACCACGTTGGTCGGCGGCACGTCGGCGATCTTGATGGTGTTGTTCTCCGAGGCGAAGATGGCTTCGGACAGGTCGAAGCCGACCTTCTTGGCGTCCACGTCGAACGCGGCGACGAACTTCACGTCGCGGACGTGATACGGACCGAATCGCACGTGCATCAGACCGGGCACCGTCGAACTGTCGTCGGCGTTCTGGTAGTACTGCACGCCCTGGACCAGCGAGGAGGCGCAGTTACCGACGCCGACAATGGCGACCCGCACATCCGTCGTTTGCTCAGTCATTTCCGACGTTCTCCTTCTTCTGCTGTCACTGCTGACGTGCTGTTTGTGTTGTCCTGACACCCGCGCCGTGCAGGCTCAAGATTGTTCGGCCCGGCCCTGCGAGACGCGTTCGGCGGCGATCAACTCGTTGAGCCACTTGACCTCCCGCTCACTGGATTCCAGCCCGAGCTGGTGCAGTTGGCGGGTATAGCGGTCCAACGAGTTGCTGGCCCGCGTCACGGCGTTGCGCAGGCCCTCCCGGCGTTCCTCCACCTGGCGGCGGCGGCCTTCCAGGATCCGCATCCGCGCCTCGGCGGGGGTGCGGTTGAAGAAAGCCAGGTGGACCCCGAAGCCGTCGTCGGTGTAGTTCTGCGGTCCGGTGTCGGCCACCAGCTCGGTGAAGCGCTGACGGCCGGCGTCGGTCAGCCGGTACACCCGCCGGGCCCGGCGCACCGGGGTCCCCGCCGGTGCAGCGTCCTCGGCGATCAGCCCGGCCGTCTGCATGCGCCGCAGCGCCGGATACAGCGAGCCGTAGGAGAACGCCCGGAACGCGCCCAGCAGACCGGTCAACCGCTTGCGCAACTCGTAGCCGTGCATCGGAGACTCGAGCAGCAAGCCGAGTATGGCAAGCTCAAGCACCGATTCACCTCCCGTGATGATTTTCAGCTACGACCGTTCGACGGTTCGCGCCATAGTATCGCGCCGATATAACCAAACCCAAGTGGCCTGGTGTTCGCCCAGCTGGGACTGCCGGAGGAATCCGGCGGTCAGGACGGGTAACTGATGCGCTTGACGGCGCCGTCGCCGGCGAACGCGATGTAGCCGCCGCCATAATCGCTGGAGACGTAGACCGACAGCGACAACTCACCGGGGGCCGTAGGATCCCGGGCCGGTTCGATGATCAGGTAGGTGGATTTGACGTCGGAGGGCTTGATCCCGAGCGTTTCGGGCGCCCCGCGCAGGATGCCGACCGCGGCCTTCGGGTCGAACCGGCCCAGATCGACCGCAAGGGCATCGCTGCTCTTGGCCGAGGTCGACGGATCGTCCCAGCCGCCGCGGTAGGTGTAGTTCAGTTCGCGGCGCTCCTCGGTGGGATCGGGTCGGGTCAGCGACGCGTATTCCGGGTAGATGACCAGCCGGTACCCCATGGTGTCACCGAATTTCTGGCGAGCCTGCTCCAGCAGGCCGGTCAGCCCGCCCAGCGAATGCAGCTGTCGCGGCGGGGTGAGCACCACCGGGGCGACGCCGTCGGGTTTGGCGCCGGGGTCGGAGGTGAAGTTGAACGGGGAGCTCGTGTTGCCGTACAGACCCCAGCCGATACCGATCCCCAGCAGGCCCGTGGCGACCAGCGCCCCCACCGCGATTCCACGACTGCCCAGGCGCAGCGGTTTGACCAGTGTCGGCAGCTGTACCGGTGCATTGCCGGTCTGCAGATCGGTGATCAGGTCGCGCAGCTCGCCCATGGTGACTGCCCGGGTGGCCGCACTGATCCGTTCCCGGTGTTCCTCGGATGACAGTTGGCCCTCGGCCAGGCCGGCGTCGAGAACCCGGCAGGTGTCATCGCGGTCGCTGTCCTTGGCCCGGGTTCCGGACGTCTGCCGCATCGCCACGGCGATGATGCTAGAAGCTCAACGCCTGCGCTGGTCCGGAAATCCGCCGGTCGGTGCGGGATGGGGGCGTTCATCACACCCGCCCGCGCGGACCCGACGTACTCTGGTCACCGTGCGATTGCAGCGACAGGTGGTGGACTACGCGCTTCGGCGCCGTTCCCTGCTGGCCGAGGTCTACTCCGGGCGTACCGGGGTGTCCGAGGTGTGCGACGCCAACCCGTATCTGCTCCGGGCGGCCAAGTTCCACGGCAAGCCCAGTGCGGTGGTCTGCCCGATCTGCCGCAAGGAGCAGCTCACCCTGGTCTCGTGGGTTTACGGCGACGACTTGGGGGCGGTCTCGGGTTCGGCGCGTTCCGCCGAGGAACTGGTCCTGCTGGCCACCCGGTATCCGGAGTTCTCGGTGCACGTGGTCGAGGTGTGCCGGACCTGCAGCTGGAATCATCTGGTGAAGTCGTATGTGCTGGGCCTCGCGCGCCCGCCGAAGGGATCCCGCGGTCGGCGGACGGCACGCAGCGGAGCCCGTACCGCCAGTGAGTAAACACCGCGACGACCGGCCGGAGGCTACCTCGGCCGGGCCTTCCGACGTCGGCGCTCGTCGCGGCCCGGCTGCGCCCGATGACCGGCAGACCACGATCATCCCCGCGGTCGACGACGCCGTGACCGCCGACCTGCGGGACCCGATCGACGCCGTGAAAGCGGCCCTCGACGGCGCGCCGCGGCAACGCGAGCAGACGCTGAGCGGACGCATTCCGCGGCGGCCACCACCGGAGGAGCCGCCCGAGGCGCCGCTGCGGCGCTCCGGCCGCATCGAGCACACCGACCGGTCCGCGGCGCCGGACCCGCTGGACTGGCTGCGCCGGCACCAGCCCAACTGGCGGTGGATCCGGCGGGGGCTCTACATCGCCGCCGCGGTGATGCTGCTGCTGCCGATCATCACCTTCGCGATGGCCTACTCCATCACCGATGTGCCCTCACCCGGCGACATCCGGACGAACCAAGTGTCGACGATCCTGGCCAACGACGGTTCGGAGCTGGCCAAAATCATTCCCCCGGAAGGCAATCGCGTCGACATCGACATCAATCAGGTGCCGGTGTATGTCCGTGAGGCGGTGCTGGCCGCCGAGGACCGCGACTTCTACTCCAACCCGGGCTTCTCGGTGTCGGGCTTCGCCCGCGCGATCAAGAACAACCTCTTCGGCGGTGACACCCAGGGCGGCTCGACGATCACCCAGCAGTACGTCAAGAACGCCCTGGTCGGGTCCGAGCGGGCCGGTGTGGGCGGATTGGTCCGCAAGGCAAAAGAACTCGTGATCGCCACCAAGATGTCCAGCGCGTGGCGCAAGGACGACGTGCTGCAGGCCTACCTGAACATCATCTACTTCGGCCGCAGCGCCTACGGGATCGCGGCGGCGTCCAAGGCCTATTTCGACAAGCCCGTCGAGCAGCTCGACGTCGCCGAGGGCGCCCTGCTGGCCGCGTTGATTCAGCGACCGTCCACCCTGGATCCCGCCGTCGATCGCGAGGGCGCGATCGACCGGTGGAACTGGGTTCTCGACGGCATGGTGGAGACCGGCGCGCTGACGGCCGGTGAGCGTGCCGCCCAACAATTTCCGGAGACCGTGCCGCCCGAGCTGGCCCGCTCGCAGAACATCACCACCGGGCCCAACGGCCTGATCCAGCGGCAGGTCACCAAGGAGCTGCTCGAGCTGTTCGACATCGACGAGCAGACCCTGAACACCCAGGGTCTGCAGATCACCACCACTATCGACCCGCAGGCGCAGAGCGCCGCCGAAGACGCGGTCCAGACCTACCTCAAAGACCAGATCCCCAACATGCGCTCGGCGGTGGTCTCCATCGATCCGCGTGACGGCGCGGTGCGCGCCTACTACGGGGGCTCGGACGCCACCGGGTTCGACTTCGCCCAGGCGGGCCTGCAGACCGGGTCGTCGTTCAAGGTGTTCGCGCTGGTGGCCGCGCTGGAGCAGGGCATCGGTCTGGGCTATCAGATCGACAGTTCGCCGCTGACCATCGAGAACGGCCGGATCAAGATCACCAACTCCGAGGGTGAGAGCTGCGGGGTCTGCAACATCGCCGAGGCGCTCAAGCGCTCACTGAACACCGCCTACTACCGGCTGATGCTCAAGCTCAAGAACGGGGCGCAGGATGTCGCCGACGCGGCGCACCAGGCCGGCGTCGCCAAGAGTTTCCCCGGTGTGCCGCATACCCTTTCCCAAGACGGCGGGCCGCCCGAAGGTGGTGTCGTCCTGGGGCAGTACCAGACCAGGGTGATCGACATGGCCTCGGCGTACGCGACGCTGGCGGCCTCGGGCGTCTACCACCCGCCGCACTTCGTGGCGAAGGTGGTCAACGCCGAGGGACAGGTGCTGTTCGACGCGCAGACCTCCGAAGACACCGGCGAGCAGCGCCTCCCCAAGGCGGTCGCCGACAACGTCACTGCGGCCATGCAACCCATCGCCGGCTGGTCGCGCGGGCACAACCTGGCCGGCGGACGACCCTCGGCGGCCAAGACCGGTACCACCCAGCTGGGTGACACCGGGGCCAACCGCGACGGCTGGATGGTCGGCTACACGCCGTCGTTGTCGACCGCGGTGTGGGTCGGCACCACCGGGGGCGACGAGCCACTGGTGAATCAGTGGGGCGGCCCGGTCTACGGCGCGGGCATTCCGGCCGACATCTGGAAGGCGACCATGGACGGCGCCTTGCGGGGCACGTCCAACGAATCCTTCCCGACGCCCACAGAGATCGGTGGCTACGCCGGTGTCCCGGCCGCACCGCCACCGCCCCCACCGGAGGAGCCGGGGCCGCCGACGGAGCCCTCGGAGACCGTCATCCAGCCGACGATCGAGATCGCGCCGGGCATCACCATCCCGATCGGTCCGCCCACCACGATCTCGGCCGTACCGTCACCGCCGCAGCCACCGTCCTCGGCCCAGGAACCACAGTCGCCGGTGGCGCCCGAGCATCCCGCGCCCGCGCCGGGCGAACCGGTGGTCCCGGCCCCGTAGCCTGCGCTTTTCCCGGCTCGTTTCAGCGCGCCGCCGGCCGCAGCAGACGTACCCTGGTGAGCATGCGACTGCAGCGACGCATGGGAGATGACGGGCTGGACGGCGCCTCGCCGTTCGCCGAGTGGGGTTGCGGCCCCACCGCGGTGCCGGTCGGCGCGATGGTCGATCTCTACCTGCGGGGATGCTCGCACCGCCGGTGAGCAGCTCGGGCCCGACGGCGCCGGGTACCAACAGCGCTACAGCAGAACAGCCGATGCAGTCGCCGGAGGCCTCACCGGCAGATCCTCCCGCGGAAGCGGCGGAAGGTGCTCCCGACGGAGAACCGGATCTGCGAGACCCGATCGAAATGGTCCGGGCGGCGCTGGAAAGGTTGCGCGCGGACAGCGAAAAACCGGACGCCCCAACCGATTCGCCGCCCGCCGCCGATGCCGAAGACCGGCGCCGCCCGCGGCGGCGGGTGAACTGGGCGTGGATCCGGCGCGGCCTCTACGCCGCCACCGCGGCGATGCTGGTGGCGCCGGTGGTCACCTTCGGTATGGCCTACCGCACGGTCGAGATCCCCAATCCCGGCGACATCCACACCGATCAGGTGTCGACCATCGTCGCTGCCGACGGCACCGAGCTGGCGAGAATCGTTCCGCCGGAAGGAAACCGGGTCGACATCAAGCTCAGCCAGGTACCGGTCCATGTCCGCGACGCGGTGCTTGCCGCCGAGGACCGCGACTTCTACACCAACTCCGGCTACTCCTTCTCGGGGTTGTTCCGGGCGGTCAAGAACAACCTGCTCGGCGGTGATCTCCAGGGTGGTTCGACGATCACCCAGCAGTACGTCAAGAACGCGCTGGTCGGATCCGAGCGGGCCGGTGTCGCCGGTGTGGTCCGCAAGGGCAAAGAACTCGTCATCGCCACGAAGATGTCGCAGTCGTGGCCCAAAGACGAGGTACTGGAGGCCTACCTCAACATCATCTACTTCGGCCGCACCACCTACGGGATCGCCGCGGCGGCACGGGCGTACTTCGACAAGCCCGTCGAGGAACTCACCATCTCCGAAGGCGCCCTGTTGGCGGCGGTGATCCAGCGGCCGTCCGCCCTGGATCCCGCGATCAACCCCGAACGGGCCGTCGACCGGTGGAACTGGGTGCTCGACGGGATGGTGACGACCGGGTCCTTGTCGCTCGCCGAGCGGGCCAGGCAGAGTTTCCCCGCGACGATCCCCCCGGATCAGGCGCGGAACGCCGACCAGGCCTCCGGGCCCAACGGGCTGATTCAGCGCCGGGTCATCGCCGAATTGCTCGACCTGTTCAACATCGACGAGCAGACACTGAACATGCAGGGCCTGCGGATCACCACCACCATCGACATGAAAGCGCAGCGGGCGATGGAGAAGGCGGTGGGCACCGTCATGGCCGGGCAGAAACCGGCCCTGCGCACCGCGGTGGTCTCCATCGACCCGCGCAGCGGCGCGGTGCTGGCCTATTACGGTGGCGCGGACGGGGGCGGTTTCGACTTCGCCCAGGCCGGGCTGCAGACCGGGTCGTCGTTCAAGGTGTTCGCACTGGTCGCCGCGTTGGAGCAGGGCATCGGCCTGGGCTACCAGGTCGACAGCGCCCCGTTGACGGTCGGTCGGACCAAGATCAGCAATGTCGGCGGCGCCAGCTGCGGGGTCTGCAACATCGCCGAGGCGCTCAAGCGCTCGCTCAACACGGCCTACTACCGGCTGATGCTCAAGCTCAAGCACGGCCCGCGCGACGTCGCCGACGCCGCGCACCGGGCCGGAATCGCCGAGAGCTTCCCCGGTGTCGAGCACACGCTGTCCGAGGACGGCCTCGGCGGGCCGCCGGAGAACGGCATCGTGCTGGGCCAGTACCAGACCAGGGTGATCGACATGGCGTCGGCGTACGCCACCCTGGCCAACTCGGGGATCTACCACCCGACGCACTTCATCGAGAAGGTCACCGGACCGGACGGGCGGGTACTCTTCGACGTCAGCGCCACCGACCGGGACACCGGCGAACAGCGCATCCCCAAGGCGGTGGCCGACAATGTCACCGACGCCATGAAGGCGATCCCCAGTTGGTCGGGTGGGCACGACCTGGCCGGCGGGCGGCCTGCCGCCGCCAAGACCGGCACCACCCAGCTCGGCAACACCGGAGCCAACCGGGACGCCTGGATGGTCGGCTACACGCCGACCCTGTCGACCGCGGTCTGGGTCGGCACCGAAAAGGGAGATGAGCCGCTGACGAACAAGTGGGGCGGGCCGGTGTACGGCGCAGGCCTGCCGGCTCAGATATGGAAGGCCGGCATGGACGGTGCGCTGTCGGGCAGCCCGGTGCTTCAGTTCCCCAAGCCCACCGAGATCGGCGGTTCGGCGGGGTGCCGTCTGTGGCGCCGCCCCGCCGATGGACTGGTATTCGCCGCCGCCACAGGACGAGCCGCAGGAACCGCCTCCGCCGCCACCCTTCCCGATACCGGAGATGTTCCCGCCGCCGCCGCCACCACCTCCGCCACCGCCGCCGCCACCGCCGGAGCCGGCGCCCCCGCCGGTGCCGGAGGCGCTCCCGTGACAGAACGCCCGGTCTGCTCGCCGCAGCCGTTGGCCGCTGATCTGCGCAGCGCCGACGACCGCGACCTGCCCAGCCGCAGCGACGTCCTCGTGCACGCACTGTCGAACACCGTCGGCGGGCCGGTGGGCCGGCACGCGCTCATCGGGCGCAGCAGGTTCATGACGCCGCTGCGGGTGATGTTTTTGATCGCCGTGGTGTTGTTGGCCCTGGGCTGGACGACCAAGTCGCCGTGCCTGCAGAGCGTCGGCAGCGGCGGACCCGACCAGCGGGTGGCCAACTGGGACAACGAGCGCGCCTACTTCCAGCTGTGCTACTCCGACGTGGTGCCGCTCTACACCGCGGAGTTGCTGAACCAGGGCAAGTTCCCCTACAAGTCCAGCTGGGTGGAGAAGGACTCCACGGGCAAAGAGCAGATCCGCTACGACGGGCAGCCGGCGAAGCGCTATATGGAGTATCCGGTGGTGACCGGGCTCTACCAGTACTCGGCGATGGCCCTGGCCAAGACCTACACGGCGATCAGCAAGGTGGTGAAGATCCCGGCGTTGAGCGGGGTCGCCGAGGTGGTGGTCTTCTTCGACATCGTCGCGCTGGGGCTGGCCCTGGCCTGGCTGGCGACGGTGTGGTCCACCGCCGGGCTGGCCGGGAGGCGGGTCTGGGATGCGGCGCTGGTGGCGGGCTCACCGCTGGTCATCTTCCAGATCTTCACCAACTTCGACGCGCTGGCCACCGCGTTCGCCGGGTGCGGGCTGCTGGCCTGGGCGCGACGCCGGCCGGTGGCCGCCGGGGTGCTGCTCGGGGTGGGCACCGCGGCCAAGCTGTACCCTGTGCTGCTGTTGTTCCCGCTGCTCCTGCTGGGGCTGCGCACCGGCCGGCTGGGTGAGGTCAAGCGCACCGCGGTGGCGACGGCGCTGAGCTGGGTGGCGGTGAACCTGCCGGTTCTGGTGTTGGCCCCGCGGGGCTGGAGCGAGTTCTTCCGGCTGAACTCCCGCCGCGGCGACGACATGGATTCGCTGTACAACGTGGTGAAGTCGTTGACCGGCTGGCGCGGGTTCGACGGCGACCTCGGGTTGTGGCAGCCCCCGACGGTGCTCAACATCGTGGTCGCCACGTTGTTCGCGCTGTGCTGCGCCGGGATCGGCTATATCGCGCTGACGGCGCCGCGGCGGCCGCGCCTGGCCCAGTTGGCCTTCCTGCTGGTGGCCGCCTTCCTACTGACCAACAAGGTGTGGAGTCCGCAGTTCTCGCTGTGGCTGGTGCCGCTGGCCGTGCTGGCCGTGCCGCACCGCCGCTTGCTGCTGGCCTGGATGACCGTCGACGCGCTGGTGTGGGTGCCGCGGATGTACTACCTCTACAGCGTCCCGGATCGCAGCCTGCCCGAGCAGTGGTTCACCACCACGGTGCTGGTGCGCGATCTGGCGGTAGTGGGGCTGTGCGCGCTGGTGATCCGGCAGATCTACCGCCCGGAGCGGGATCTGGTGCGCGAGCGGGGGATCGACGACCCCGCCGGCGGGGTGTTCGACCGGGCCCCGGATGCGCCGCCGCGGTGGCTGCCGGCGCGATTGCGGCCCGCACCCGCTCCGGTCGATTTCACGTCGCAGCCCAGCCTCCGGTAGCCTAGCCGGGTTGCCGACGCAGGCGACCCTCCTGCCGTGGTCACATCCACGGCCGCACTACGACCATAGGAGGTGATGAGGTTCCCATGCGTCCATACGAAATCATGGTCATCCTTGACCCCACTCTCGACGAGCGCACCGTCGCCCCGTCCCTGGAGACGTTCTTGAACGTCATCCGCAAGGACGGCGGAACGGTCGACAAGGTCGACATCTGGGGCAAGCGGCGCCTGGCCTACGAGATCGCCAAGCATGCCGAGGGCATCTACGCGGTCATCGACGTCAAGGCCGCCCCGGCGACCGTGTCCGAACTCGACCGTCAGCTCGGCCTGAACGAGGCGGTGCTGCGCACCAAGGTGATGCGGACCGACAAGTCGTAGCAGGCTGTCGCCGCCGTTGCGTAGGCTCATCCTGCGAATGCAGCATCAAGCGCCGACACCGATCCTAGGAGGGCCCCGTGGCTATTGGTGACACCACGATCACCGTCGTCGGAAACCTGACCGCGGACCCGGATCTGCGGTTCACCCCGTCGGGGGCGGCGGTCGCCAACTTCACGGTGGCGTCCACCCCGCGGGTCTATGACCGGCAGAGCGGTGAGTGGAAGGACGGCGACGCGCTGTTCCTGCGGTGCAACATCTGGCGCGAGGCCGCAGAGAACGTCGCCGAGAGCCTCACCCGCGGATCGCGGGTGATCGTCACCGGTCGGCTGCGGCAGCGGTCCTTCGAAACCCGCGAGGGCGAGAAGCGCACCGTCTACGAGGTGGAGGTCGACGAGATCGGCCCCTCGTTGCGGTACGCCACCGCCAAGATCAACAAGGTCAGCCGCGGCGGCGGCGGAGGCGGCTTCGGCGGGGGCGGCGGCGCGACAGCGTCCGGGCCCGCGGCGGCCCAGTCCGGCGGCGCTCCCGCGGAGGACCCGTGGGGCAGTGCTCCGGCGTCCGGCTCCTTCGGTGGCGCCGACGACGAACCGCCCTTTTAGACCAACGAACCACTGCACGAAAGAGATAGATAATGGCGAAATCCAACAAGCGGCGTCCGGCTCCCGAGAAGCCGATCAAGACGCGCAAGTGCGCGTTCTGCTCCAACAAGAAGCAGGTGATCGACTACAAGGACACCTCACTGCTGCGCACCTACATCAGTGAGCGGGGCAAGATCCGCGCCCGCCGCGTGACCGGCAACTGCGTCCAGCACCAGCGCGACATCGCGCTCGCGGTGAAGAACGCCCGCGAGGTCGCGTTGCTGCCCTTCACCTCGTCGGCGCGCTAGCCGCCCACTGAAATCCCAGAAAGTACGAAACGATGAAGCTGATTTTGACCGCTGAGGTGGACCACCTCGGGGCGGCCGGAGACACCGTTGAGGTCAAGGACGGATACGGCCGCAACTACCTGCTCCCGCGGGGGCTGGCGATCATCGCCTCGCGGGGGGCGCAGAAGCAGGCCGACGACATCCGCCGGGCCCGCGAGACCAAGCAGGTGCGCGACCTCGACCACGCCAAGGAGCTCAAGGCGGCCCTCGAGGCGCTGGGCACGGTCACGCTGCCGGTGAAGACCGCCGCGGACTCGGGCAAGCTGTTCGGTTCGGTGACCGCCGCCGACGTGGTTGCTGCGATCAAGAAGGCAGGCGGGCCCAACCTCGACCGGCGGATCATCCGGTTGCCTAAGGCGCACATCAAGGCCGTCGGCAGCCACCCGGTTTCGGTGCACCTGCACCCCGACGTGGACGTCGACGTCACGCTCGACGTCGCGGCGGCGAACTAAGCGTCTACCCGCACAGCCCCGGCGGCGCCCTGGTCGGCTCCGCCGGGGCTTTGCTGTGCCCGGGCCCGGTTAACTTCGGTTAACTCTGGCTAACTTTTGGCCCCGCGAGTGACTTGGGCGTATTCACGCGGATGTGGAAGACCGTCCACCTGCCGGCAACACAACACGCCCAAGATGGCAACCTGGGACGACACGCCGAAGAGATTGTCCTCCACAGCGAAAACGCCGTGGTGTGGTGCATTGACCTGCGGCGATGTTCCACCGTCGTAGAACAATCCACAGGTCTTCCCCACCATCCCAAACAACTGGGGGACCGGTGTGCACACTTGTTCCACACCTTTGTGAACAAGCCCGTTTGGTACGGCCGTCAGCAACGCCTAGCGTCAACCCGGCACGACGCGACGGGGGTGTCGGTGCTCACGGCTAGCATGCCGAGGGTATCAACGTCGAACAGGCGTTCGATCGTGCTGAGGAGGTGGGGCGTATGGCAGTGGTCGACGATCGCGGGCACTCCGAATTGGAGGAGCCGCCCCGCGAGGATGTCGGACGCCAGCCGCCCCAGGACCTTGCCGCCGAACAGTCGGTGCTCGGAGGCATGCTGCTGAGCAAGGACGCGATCGCCGACGTGTTGGAGCGGGTGCGCCCCGGTGACTTCTACCGCCCGGTGCACCAGAACATCTACGACGCGATCCTGGATCTCTACGGCCGCGGCGAGCCGGCCGACCCGGTGACGGTGGCCGCCGAACTCGACCGCCGCGGCCTGCTGCGCCGGGTGGGTGGTGCCCCGTATCTGCACACCCTGATCTCCACGGTGCCGACCGCGGCCAACGCCGGCTACTACGCCGGCATCGTCGCCGAGAAGGCGCTGCTGCGGCGGCTGGTGGAGGCCGGTACCCGGGTGGTGCAGTACGGCTATGCCGGCGCGGAGGGCGCCGACGTGGCCGAGATCGTCGACCGGGCCCAGGCCGAGATCTACGACGTCGCCGACCGCCGGCTCTCCGAGGACTTCGTCCCGCTCGAAGACCTGCTGCAGCCCACCATGGACGAGATCGACGCGATCGCCTCGCATGGCGGGGTGGCGCGCGGCGTGCCGACGGGCTTCACCGACCTCGACGAGGTGACCAACGGGCTGCACCCGGGGCAGATGGTCGTGATTGCGGCGAGGCCGGGTATGGGCAAGTCGACTCTGGCCTTGGATTTCATGCGGTCGTGCTCGATCAAACATCGGCTGCCCAGCGTCATCTTCTCGCTGGAAATGAGCAAGACCGAAATCGTCATGAGGCTCCTCTCGGCCGAGGCGAAGATCAAACTCGGCGACATGCGCTCGGGCCGGATGACCGACGACGACTGGACCCGGCTGGCCCGGCGGATGAGCGAAATCAGTGAAGCGCCACTGTATATCGACGATTCACCGAACCTGACCATGATGGAGATCCGCGCCAAGGCGCGCCGGCTCAAGCAGAAGGCCGACCTGCGACTGGTGGTGGTCGACTACTTGCAGCTGATGACCTCCGGCAAGAAGGTCGAGTCGCGCCAGCAAGAGGTGTCGGAATTCTCAAGGCAACTAAAGCTTTTGGCGAAGGAGCTGGAGTTGCCGGTAGTCGCACTCAGCCAGCTCAACCGCGGTCCCGAGCAGCGCACCGACAAGAAGCCGATGCTGGCCGACCTACGTGAGTCGGGTGCGATCGAACAGGATAGCGATATGGTGATCCTGCTGCACCGGCCCGATGCGTTTGAACGTGACGACCCGCGCGGCGGCGAGGCGGATCTCATTCTGGCCAAACACCGTAACGGCCCGACGAAGACCGTCACCGTGGCACACCAGTTGCACTTGTCGCGGTTTACGAACATGGCGCACTAGGGACCACAGTCCTCATGCGGGTGAGGGTATGCGGAGGTCGATAACCACCCACTGGAATTACTTGCTGCGCAAAAGGTCTGGGTCGAGCAAGTCCTTTGCGAGCCGGACACAGACTTCCTGGAGGGCTTAAGTCCGCCGGGCCAAAGCCCCGACCGCGTCGATCTTGCGAAAACCTACGGCGTCCCTTGCGCACCCGCGGAGACGCCAGGAATAGCGCACAGGTCGCCCACACGACGCCGATGACGCAGATTCGGCCAGCGCCAGGCGCCGCCCGCGAGGGCCGCTTGTCGTAACCGGATCCGGCGCGCCAACGCCGGACAACGCGAGAACGGTATCGAGTGTGGGCGGCAGCCACGTGACGAAACAACGCCGTGCGGTCACACGTGACTGAGTGCACCTCGGCGCGCCTGGCATGGCTTTCAGGAAAATCACCCGGGCGAGTTGCGTTTGGGGGTGATGACGATTCACCCGGTGCCGCGGCAGCCTGGGCGGGCAGCAGATTTTGGCCGGTCCGCGGTCGCTTCGGTGGAAGGTGTCCTGATGAGTGAGGCGTACGTCCTCGGCGGAGTGCGCACTCCGTTTGCCCGGTACGGCGGCGCGTTGTCGGCGATCCGTCCCGACGACCTGTTGGGAATGACGCTCAAGGGTGCATGTGTACGGGTGGGCGTTCCACCGGATGCGGTCGAAGATGTCCTCGCCGGGTGCGTGAACACGGCCCACGAGGGTATGGGTGACATCGCACGATGGGCCGTGCTTGCCGCGGGATTCCCGGACACCGTCGCGGGCGCGACCGTGAATCGGTTCTGCGGCTCCTCGTTGAGTGCTGCGGTGAGTATCGCCCACGCCGTCAAGGCGGGCGATCTGGGCCTGGGCATCGCGTGTGGGGTCGAATCGATGTCGCGGTCGGGTTGGGCGCTGATGAAAGGCGACGCGGCTTTCAGCCCACGGGGTCCGGTGTTCATGCTCGACACCATGTGGAGTGGTGCCGGTGGCCCGCCGAATCCGGCGTTGCTGGCACGCAACGCCTACATCGGCATGATCGAGACCGCGCAGAACGTCGCGAATCGCTATTCGTTGTGCCGACCAGAGATTGACGAGTTTGCGCTGCGCTCACAGCGCAATGCCCGGGCCGCTCGGGACCGCGGGAGACTGGCCACCGAGATCATGCCGGTGCCCGTCGCGGCGACCAGGAAGACAGCGGCGCATGTGGTCGAGCATGATGAGTTCATTCGGGACGACACCACCGCTGAGGGGTTGGCGGCACTTCCCGCCCAACCGGGGACGACCCAGATGACGGCGGGGAACTCCACGCCCTTGAGTGACGGTGCGAGCGCGGTACTGATCGGCTCGAAGGAGCGTGCGGCCGAATTAGGCGTACGACCGTTGGCCAGGGTGGTCTCCAGCGCCGTGTACGGGATCGACCCACTCATCATGGGTATCGCCCCGGCGTGGGCGATGCCTGCGGCGATCCGCCGCGCCGGCTTGACCCCCGAACAGATCGATATCTGGGAGATCCACGAGGCGTTCAGTGCGCAAGCCCTGGGGGTGTTGCGCGAGTTACCCAATCAACTCGACGGCTTCTTCGTGCCCGACGACAAACTCACACCCAACGGTGGTGCGGTGGCGATCGGGCACCCGTTCGGTGCGACCGGGGCGCGGTATCTGTTGACGGTGTCCCTCGAGCTTCGGGAGCGCGGCGCGCGCTACGGCGTGATCGGAGTGTGCATCGGCTCCGGGCAGGCGGTGGCGGTAGTGCTGGAAAACCCTGAGGCGCGATAACCGTCAGGCCATCGACGCACTGGATCGGCCAATCGTGAGGCCACGAGGAAGGAATACGTGATTATGGGTGAATCGCCGGCGCCGATGGGCACTGTCGAACGCAGTGCCCGCGAGGGACTACAGATGATCATCACCGATAACGCCCGACTCGCTCACTTCGAGGCGGCCGTGGGCGGTCAGGTGATCGGTCGGCAGCCTTACCGCCGCTACCGCGACCACATCGTGTTGATGGCCACCCAAGTCGATGCACAGTGGCGTGACCGGGGTGTCTCCTCGGCGATGATCGATGGTGTGCTCTCATTGGTCCGCGGTGCCGGGCACACGGTCATCCCGCGATGCAAGATCACAGCGGACTACATTGTGCATCATCCCGAATATCAGGACCTGGTCACCGACCAATATCGGGTATTGCTCCGCCCGTCGTCGCGGCCCGCGACGCCATCGGCTCCGGACAGCATCGAGCCTTAGGCAGTAAGCCATCGTCTTCACCGCTCGATGCTCGGACTGCATCGGCACACAAGCCGACGGCGGCTAGGCCGGATCCGTCGGGCACCAATCGAAGCCGGCAATCAACTGGGCGACGTCGCGATTACGGCATTCGGCCGGCCACACCGCCCAGGTGCGGCGCACCACGGGGTAGTCGGCTAGCCGACGCCACACCACCGTCTCGGGGAGAGGCTGGGACCACTCCTGCGACGCGAACGCAAACGCCTGGCCGGCACTGAGTGCGGTAAGGGTGACGGAGGGGATCACGAACTTTTCGCCGTCGGGGTGACTGCCGGTGTCGATGCCGTGGCTACGCAGTGTCGCGGCCAGTTCGTCGTACCAGGCGGGACTACCCGAGCGTGGCAAGCCGATCCATTGCAGCCCGGCCAGCGAGTTGAGGCGGATACCTTCGGGCCCAGAGAGTTTAGCGGCGAGGTCACCGGCCAGAATGATGCCGAGGTTCTCCCGGGCCACCAACATGGTGTCGAACTCGTTCCCGGCGGGGTGCTCGCGCATCAACGAAACGTCCAGATTCCCGCGGCGCAAGTGGTCCAGTTGTGCCGTCATCGGTAGGTGACGCGGCATCACGCGCATGCCCGGATGCTCGGTGGCGAATCGGGCGACAGCACGAAGTAGTCCCGTGGGCAGTTCATCGGGTATGCCCAACCGGATGACACCGGAGGAGTCGACCGCGGCGGCGGTCACCGTGCGCACCATCTGGTCGTGGCGCGTCAGGATGGCGCGCGCCTCTGCCAGCAGAGCCATTCCGGCTGCGGTGGTACGGACACCGGTGTTACTGCGCAACAGCAATTGCACACCGAGTTGGCGCTCCAGAGCGTTGACCGTCTGTGACACAGCCGGCTGGCTGAGGTAGAGCCGGCGCCCGGCGGCTGAAACCGTGCCCTCTTCGACCACGGCGATGAAGGCTTCCAGCCTGGCAAGTGTGAGAACCGCGTGGCTGCGCCCTACGGAACCAGTCCGATCCACGATCTCAACCGCCTGCAGGGCGAATGCTGGGTTACCCGCCGTGCGTTCGGGTTTGCCGGCCCCGATCACTGATTGCGAGGGACTCCTGCGGGCGGTGCGCGGTGGTACGCCGGCGCTCAACCCTGTTGGTACGGCGGCGAGGCCGGCCCGGCTACGCGCGTGGGCGCCGTGTGAGTCGGCCTTCGGTACGCCTTGCTCAGTCACCTTAGCCCTCCGCACTGATCACGAGGCACGATGTGCGGAGCCGTTGAGGACCGGCGTCGTCGTATGGACCATAACCCCACCCTCGGTGACGGTCGGGTGGGTTGTCGTCATCCGCTCCGGTAGTTCACCCGGGTGATTTGCGTCGATGCATCCGCAGCGCAACCCGCATCAAAGGGCATCTGGCCGTGAGACGACGGCACGATCGAGATCGCTCCTTTCGACTCGAAGACGGCCAGGTGAACGTCGTCGATGCCGCAGTGTCCGTGCTGGCGCAGTACCGCTTGTAGGTCGGTTGTGCTGAGGCCGCAGCGTCGCAGGTTGCGCCGTTCGATGCGGCCATCTCGGATCAGCACCTGCACCGGTGGATCGATGAACTTCTGGAGCCCGGGAATCAACCGTATCCTGGCCACAGCAGCGTGGGTCAACAGCAAGCTCATCAGCGCGGCCGTTGCGGCGAGCCATGAGGTGTCGGTGGCGGTCGCAGAGCGACCCACGATCGCGCCCGCGGCCACGGCAGCGATCCAGTCGAACGGTGCGAACTCGGCCAAGGTGCGCCGCTCGGTGAACCGGAACAGCACGGTCGCCGTCAGGAACAGCGCCGACGCCTTCACAATCGCATCGACCATGGCATGGCCATCGCCGATAAGGGCATCAGAAATGTAGTGGGTCATATGATTTCAGCGACGCAGTGGTCACGGCCGAGAATGAAGCGCTCCACGGCGTTCGCAAAGCCGTCATCTTCGTTTGTCGTGGTGACACAACGCGCCGCACGTTTGACCTCGTCGCTCGCGTTGCCCATCGCGATGCTGAGTCCTGACTGCTCGAACATGCGGACGTCGTTCGGCATGTCGCCGATCGTGGCGATCTGTTCGGGAGCGATGTCGTAGGTGGCGGACAGGTAACTGACAACAGCGCCCTTATTGGCACGCGGATTGGTGACGTCGAGGTAGTAGGGCTGGGATCTGGCAGCCGACACGTGATCGCCGAAACGCTTGCGCACCCGGGCCGCCGCCTTCTGCACTGCGTCGTAGTCGTCGCTGACCCCAACCACTTTGGACACCCCCTGTGTGATCGACTCAATTTTGTCCACGAGCGTCGGTTCAAAACCGACCGTCGAGGCCTCGTGGGCGACGTGAGCGCCCTGTATATCCGGCACCAACCAGTCCATGTCGCGATAGGCCCACACGCCCATGCCCTGGACGTTCAGTAGCTCGATCACGGCCGCTGTCACATCGTCCGGGATGAGACGTTGTTCGATCACCGACATGTCGGGGCGGACGAACAGTGCACCGTTGAACGCGGCGACCGGCGTTGTGAGATCGAGTGTTTCGATGAGCGTCGACATCCCACGCGGCGGGCGGCCGCTGGTTATGGCGAAGAGTATCCCGGCATCGCGCAGCGCGGCGACGGTGGCGACGGAGCGCTCGGTGAGAACCTTGTCACCGGTCACCAGGGTGCCGTCGACATCGGCGAGCAGCAATCGGATCGGATGGGAAGAAGGAGTCATGTCACCTTTCAGCGCAGCAGCAGGCCCGCAACGCTTCGGTGAAAGCCTGTCGCCGGCCCGGGTGAAATCGCATCACCTTCGGAGCTGATTCACCCGGGTGAAAGGTGCGTCTGACTCAGGCCCGCAAGGCAACACGTCAACCAGTGGAGTTGACGTCGCCCTATTCGAACCGGTTATGGCACCGAGAAAAACGGTGAATGGGCGACGGCAGTGCGTCGCCAGTGCTGACGCGTTGAAGAGTTCGGTGCGGGCGCGCATCTCACGGCTCGAACACGCGACGGTGGCAAATCTGGCTCAGGAGGGAAGATCGTGCCGTTCGTTATGGCTCAACCGGAAGTGCGGCCAATCCCCGCCGGTAACGGCATCGCTGCCGGCTACGGAGACATGTAGCAGTGGATTTCGCCATGGTGGCGCCGGAAATCACTTCGGCATTGATGTACTCCGGCCCCGGGTCGGAGCCGATGCTCGCCGCCGCGGTGGCCTGGGACGCGCTGGCTGACGAGTTGCATTCCGCGGCCGGCTCCTATCGGTCTGTGGTGTCGGGGTTGACCGACGGGCCGTGGCTGGGCGCGTCGTCGGCGTCGATGGCGGCTGCGGCTGCCCCGTATGTCGCGTGGCTGAGTGTCGCTGCCGCCCAGGCCGAGCAGACAGCAACCCGGGCCAGAATGGCCGCGGCGGCCTATGAGGCGGCGTTCGCGGCGACGGTGCCACCACCGCTGATCGCGGCCAACCGCAGTTTGTTGACGACGCTGGTGGCAACGAACCTGTTCGGGCAGAACGCACCCGCGATTGCCGCTACCGAGAGCCAGTACGTCCAGATGTGGGCGCAGGATGCCGCTGTCATGTACGGCTACGCGGGGGCGTCGGCGGCCGCCGCAACGCTGACACCGTTTTCCCCACCACCTGCGGGCGCCAATCCGGGTGGGCTGGCCGCCCAAGCCGCCGCAACGGCCGAGGCCACTACCACCTCGGCAGCGGCAAACGCCGAGCCGGCGCTTTCGCAGCTGATCTCCGCAATGCCCACGGCGCTGAAGATGTTGTCAACACCACTGGAATCAGTACCGTCGGCCGTCCCGGCCGCGGGCGGAGTTCCCGGACTCCTGGATGTGTTGGGCGTCCTGGGGGTTACCCCGTTGGGCACGCCGTTGAGCGGTGTGGGCACGGGTATCACATCTGCGGCTTGGGCGTCCGCCTCGCTGGCCAGCACCACCGGTCAGGACACGCGCCTTCGCATCGTCGACGTAGGGGATCAGATTCTGAGCCGAATCGACGACTTCGAAACGAGGGCGATGGGCCCCGCAGGCGTCAGTTCGGGTGGCGGACGGACGGTGTCGGCGGGGCTGGGCCAGGCGCCCTCGTTGGGCGGGCTGTCGGTGCCGCAGACCTGGGCCACAACGGCCCCGGCGGTCAAGACGGTGGCCGCAGCCTTGTCAGCGACGGGCCTCGGCGCCGGCTCGGCCGGTTTGGCAGCCGGTCCGGGAAGCCTGTTGAGCGAGATAGCACTGGCGAGTGTGGCCGGGCGAGCCGTGGGCGCTGCCGCCAGATCCACTGGTCCCAGTCCCGGTGCTGAAAGCTCCGTGGCCACGCCGGGAAGCCCGCTGACCGAGATGGCACTGCTGAGCCTGATCGAACGTGCCTTGGGCGGCACCACATCCAGCGGCCGCCCGGCCGTAATGGGCCGTCCGCCAGCCGCTGGATAGCGGAGCGCAGTGCCTATTCGCTGTCGGATCGGACGATGGCGACGACCTCGATCTCAATATGCTGTTCGGGTAGCGCAAGTGCCTCGACACCCACCGCGGTCCACAACGGAGCGATGTCACCGAGCCGCTTGCGGAATTGGGCGACCATCTCCGACATATGGTCATCACCAATGGAATCCACCGCGGTGGGGACGTGGTAAGAGTGGACGTTGACAACGTCGCGCCAGCTGGCGCCCGCCTCGGCCAGGGTGTTTTCGACGTTGTCACACGCCTTGGCGATCTCGTCCTTCAGAGATGTCGTCGTCAAGGTGAAATCAGCGTCCCAGCCGCCCTGGCCGGAGATCTCCACTCGATCACCGATGCGTAGTGCTTGGCTGTAGCGGTTGCGGGTACGGGCGATCTGCCCGTACCCGGGGGTGTCGAAGAATTCGAGCTTGGACATGCGGGTAGGCCTCTCGTCGTTGTCTGTCGGAGCGAAGATCACTGAGATCTGGCGGTATGAGAACCACGTTCGCCGGCGGCGTCCACGATCCGACCGGAGCCGACAGTGCTTTCAAGCCTACGAGCGATGGCGCGATAAAACCTCACGTCTTTGGCCAGTGGAATGTGCCGCCATTGCCGCGACAAATACTGGTCCTCGACGCGCACGCACGTCTTGCGTTCTGTTGCAGCCGATCACCCGGGTAACTCACCGGGGGACCGGAACTAGCAAGGGAAACGGCTATGAAATCGGTGCTCCACAGCGGCGACCGGGTGCGCTAACGTCGTAATCACTATCCGATATGCCGAGGTTGGGTTGCCCCGCATGACTGTGACTGGTGAGCGTTGATGGGCACTATGTCGCCGGCAATCTGCAGATCGCGCTGACCTGCACCCATCATGACCGTTCGGCATCGGGCGAAGGTTTCACCGGCTAACGACGCGGTTTCGCACGGGGAAATGTGCGCAGCGAGCTACCTGCAGTGGGGCCGCGTTCTCGTCCGCGCGCCTTCGGATGGTTCTCCCTCAGTACGAACCGGTCAGCGCGAACACCAGCGAGTCATACAGAGCCTGGAACAGTCCACTGCTCAGGATCCCCCCATTCGCAATGGCATTGACCGCCGCACCGATGTTGTCGATGTCATCGGAGATGTCGACGTATGTCAGGTAACCGTCGACCGATGTGGTCGCGTCCGCGATCTGCTCGGGCGTCAGCCCCAAGTACTCGCCGTGCCGTATGAGGCCGGGCACGAGCTCGCCCAGCAGGCCCCAGGTGTCGAAGTTCCCTTGCCAGTCCGAGGCGAAGTCATTGTCGATCGAGTAGATGGTCGCCGGGTACAGATCATTCGGGGTCATCAGGCCAAGGACGTCTTCCAGATCAAAAAACTTGATGATCATGTTCGTGATATCCGGACCGAACACCGCATCCAGGCTGGCTAGCACGTTGGGCCAAATTCCGTCCGCCACGGCGGGGTTGCCGATGAACACGAAGTGCAGCAGCTCGCTGGGGACACCGGCTTCGGCGAGCCGGGTCATCGCGACTGAGCCGACCGCAGCGCCCTGCGAGTACCCGAACACCGTCAATGGGTGCTCGGCGCTGTACGCGTCTGGGTTCGCGGCGAGCGCATTCTCCACGGCCAGAACCAGATTCGACGCGCCGGTAAGAGTGCTGTGGCCCTGTTGCAGCAATTGTGGGGTGGTCAGCACCTGCAATGCCGCGCTACACGGGTCGGTGCCGTCCATGTAACAGACCGTGGAGCCGGTCGCGCCGTCGTTGAAACCCAGTGCATTGAGATACAGCGTCTCGGCGGCCCGCGCGAAATCGACAGATGGGGTGGGCTCCACGGTTCCCCCGATGATGATCGCCGCCTGGCTGCCCGAGAGCGGACCGTCTGCAGACAACAGGGCCACCTGGACGTCAGCGGCTTGGGCGATCGGCGCGGCAGTGGCGCCAACGAGGATGCCAACGGCAGTGACGTGGGCAAACATCCCCTGTCCTTTCACTAAAAATCAGCTGAGGACGATCATGGCAGGGGTGGCCGCGGAAGTCGATGGCGCCGGGCCAGAAGGTGGCAGCTGCATCACCTCGTTAACCTCGATGTTGTGCCGGACTCAACGAACCGCCCACCCGGTCGACGAAAGCTGCACCGAGATCGCGCCCGCCCGGACGGCCACGATCCTGCCAACCCGGTCGTTCTCGATGTGGAGGGCTCCGGTGTCCAACCGCCGGTCGCCCCGCGGGTGCGCCAGGCCTTCTGGTTACTGGAGCGAGTCGCACCGGCAATCGGGTCGCGGTGGGCGACGGAGTTGTGGTGCACCCCACCGGTCATGGAGTCGAGCCTGCGGATGCCGCCCGGTGTTCCGCCCGGTCAGCCGCTGGAAGCGCACTGGAACGGGCACCGGGTCGTGGGCGAGGCCTGGGGTGAGGGACCGCTGGTCTATCTGGTGCACGGCTGGGGCGGGCGCCGCCCGCACCTCGGCATGTTCATCAAACCTCTCGTCGAATCCGGACATCGCGTGATTGCGTTCGACCTGCCCAGCCACAACGAGTCCGATCCGGGCGCGCTCGCACCCGGCCGCACCACCGCCATCGAGTGCGCCGAAGCGGTCGCCGCCATGATCCGGACACACGGACCGGCCCGCGCGGTTGTCGCCCACTCCCTCGGGGCCAACGCGACCGCCTTCGCGGCGTCGTGGGGCGCGACGGTCGGACGTTTGGTGTTCCTCGCGCCGATGGGCGAGTTCCCGATCTACCTTGATCTGTTCGCCGCGCGCCACAACTTCGGGCGACGGATCCGCGCCGGCCTGCATCGACGCCTGGAACGCCGAATCGGCATGTCGCTGGAGGACACCAACATGGTTCGGATCGCCCAGAAGACCGGTTACCCGCCGCTGCTGCTCATCCACGACCCCGACGACCCCGAGACACCCTATGAGACCAGTGAACGCGTCGTCGCGTCCTGGCCGGGCGCCGACTTGATGACGACGCAGGGACTCGGCCGGCTGGCGCATTTCCGAATCTTGCGGCACCGCCCTGCGATTCGCGCGGGCGTCGAATTCATCGGACCCGCACAGGTTTAAAGAGCCCGCAGCAGCGGCGGAGCAACGAAGACCTAGATGCTGGCCCGCCGCAGCCGCTGCAACCGCCGCATCCCGGCGGCGGCCACCTTCTCCCGGGCCGGGCGCAGCACTTCCTCGAGCCGCGCGCGAACGTCCTCGGTGTCGAGGTGCGTGCCGATCGCGACGAGATGGCTGTCCCCTGAGCTCGCAGGCGCGGTCGCCACGTGCACCGACGTGCCGACGACGTTGACCAGGTAGTGACGCTTGCCGATCGCGACGGTGCCTTTGATCCGGTAGACGCCTTGCGGCGGCTGCTCCAGCAGGTCGATGAGCGGTCCGGGGTCAACGGCGCCGTCACCCCCGACGGTGACCGCCGTGGCGTGCACATGGTCGTGGTGCTCATCGTGACCGCCAACAGCCTCGTCGAGAAGCAGCTCCCGAAACGACATCTGCCCGGACTCCCCGCCGTCGCTGACGTCGTAGAGCAATCGGGGGTCCACGCGTCCAGCCACCGCGCCTACCACGTAGGCGTCGGGGTTCAGTTCGCGCACACGGGCTTCCACCCGGGCAAGGGCCTCTGAGCGGGCGTGCCCGGCGATCCGATCCAACTTGTTGACCACGACCAGAGAGGCCGCGCCGTAGCGCAGCGGGGGAGCGTTCCCGGTGTCGACGGTGTCGAAGTGTTCCGCCGCGTCGATGACGTCGACAACACCACCGTGGCGTATCCGCTCCACTCCGCTGAACCGAATCATGCGGGATATCGCGCTGGGTTCGGCCACCCCACTGGCCTCGATGATGATCGCGTCGAGCGCCAGCTTCGGGTCGGCCAGCTTCTCCAGCGCATCATCGAGCCCGCCCTCGTCGGGCAGACAGCAGATACATCCTCCGGCGATGGACACCGGCTCATCGACCTGGCCCGTGACCAGGCCGGCGTCGACGTTGAGTTCGCCGAAGTCGTTGATAACGACCCCGATTCGTGCACCCGGTGCGCGCAGCACATGGTTGAGCAGTGTGGTCTTGCCCGCCCCGAGATACCCCGTCAGCGCGATGACGGGGATGGCGGGCGTGTTGCGGTCGGCCACCCGGCCATTATCGGCGGTACCCGCGCCAGTGCGTGACCGCGGGGTGCAAGCCGGCACTTCAGTTGCCGTACAGATGCAGCGCCCGGCCGGTCACGGTGGCCACATCGCCGCTGAGCCCGGCGATGGGCGGGCCGCCACGCTGATGGATGACGTTCGCGAGAACGATCACATAGGTGTCCGAGCCCGGGTCGATCCACAGCGTCACGCCGGTGAACCCGGTGTGCCCGAAGCTGCCGATCGGAAAGATCAACCCGCGCGGCCGGGAGTGCGGCGTATCGATGTCCCAGCCGAAGCCTCGGAGATCCTGGCCGCTGATCGCCGGGTAGTTCGCGGCCAGCAGTGGATCGATCGTATTGGGCGTGGTTGCATTCGCTTGTTGCGCAGCGGCGTTCGCGGCCGCGACCTGTGTGCCTTCGTGCCCGGGTTGCTGGGGAGTCGTCATCAACTCCAGGGTCGATCGCCGCAGCGGAAACGGGCTCGGGCGCCCCGCGAGCCGATCGAGTAACGCCTGGGCGTACCTGCCGATATCGCCGGCGGTCGAGAACACTCCAGCGCTGCCGGCCACCCCTCCCATGCGCCGCGCCGTCGGGTCCTGCACGGCGCCGCGCAGCAGTTGGTCGTAGTCGGGGTTGATCCCGGGGGTGTCTTCGTCATGTGCCGTCGGAGCGATGCTGGCCAACAGGTCGGTGCTCCAGCTGCCCGCCGGGCACTCGCCGTCCGGGGATGCGCTCGCGTCCCATGCGATGGCAGTACCGCGGATCTGGTGGGGTCCACAGGCTTTGGCGGCGGGAAGGTAACGGGTGTCGGTCATGCCCAGCGGAGCAAAGATGTTGTCCTGCACGTAGGTGTCCAACGGTTGGCCGGTCACCGTCTCGACCAGCGTGCCCAGGATGATGAAGCCGATGTCCGAGTAGTGGAATATCTCGCCGGGGCCGAATTCCAGCGGTGCGGTCAGTGCGCGCTGAACACCGCCGGCCTTGTCGGCCTCGCTCAGGCCCCACGGGCCCTGGTGGCTCAGATCGCCCCCGATGCCCGAGGTGTGGGTGAGCAGCATGCGTAATGTCACCTGGGCGCGTCGGGGGTCGCCTGCCTCGTTGAACTCCGGCAGGTAGGTCTGCACCGGTTCGTCGATCTCGACCCGGCCCTGTTCGTACAGCTGCAAGACGGCGACGGCCGTCGCGAGGCACTTCGTCAACGACGCGATGTCGAAGATCGTGTCCTCGGTCATCGGTTCGGCCGGCGAGGGCGAGCCGTCGAGCCCGGGTTCGCCGTCGAGTTTGCGCGCGCCGAAGGCCCGGCTGAAGGCGATCGTGCCGGCGTGCCCGATCCGGACCACCGCACCCGGCAGTCGGGGAACCGCGATCGCGTCGTTCATCAGCGCAGAAACCGGCGCGACCAGCTCCTCGCGAGGTAGGTGGGGCACATCCTCACGAGCTGTGACGGGCACCGTGGCGGACGGAATGCCGGCCGGCGGTGGCGGGGGCGCCGGGTGGCTACACGACGGGGCCGTCGCCAGCGCGAACGCGACGACTCCCACGGCGCAGGACCGGGTGATGCGCGATCTCGACACTGTCACAGCATCGACGGTAACGAGCTGTCAGGAGTGCCACGACCGACGCGCTAGCCGTCCGCCGGGAACCAGAAGTCGAGGGTGTCCTCGACCCCGCTCCAGGGGATGCCCATCCAGTCGCCGAAGAAGTTCTCGATGTTGCCGAAGGCGCTGTAGAAGAAGGCCACCACCGAGTAGAACAGGCCTTCCCACCAGCCGCTGTCGACCAGCCCGTGCGGCCACGCGTTGAGCCAGGCACCGAACTGGTCGAAATCACCGGCGATGTCGATGTCGGTGATCATCCCGTCGGTGGTCGCCACGTGGTCGGCCACCTGGTCGGGCGTGAGACCCAGATACATCATGTGCTCGTAGAACAAACCCAACTCGGAGGTGGACGTCGGGTCGGTGACCGGGTCGCCGGGGATCGTGTAGTCGGTTACCGCGAACGCGTCGTTCGGGGTCTGGACGCCGTTGAGCAGGGCGGTGTCGAAGAAGTCGGGAGATGAGCCGCCACCCGTATCCGGCGACGCGGTGTCCGCCCCGACCGGATTGCCGATGAACACGAAATGCAGCACATTCGGATCGACGCCGTCGTGGGCCAGCTGGGCCATGGCGATCGAACCGGCTGTGGCGCCCTGCGACCACCCGAACACAAACAGCGGGTTCTCGGCGTCGTAGGCGTCCGGGTTTGCGTTGAGCTCGGCGTGCACCGCCCGCACGATCTCGGCTGCGCCGACGAAACTGCTGTGGCCCTGCTGGATGAGGGCCGGAGTCGACAGGATCCGCAGCGGCGCGTCGCACACGTCGGCGCCGACCACGCACGAGGCCGGGTCGTCGCCGCCGTCGAAGCCCAAGGGTTGCAGGAAGAGGTCGGCCGCGGTCTGGGCGAATGTCGGCGACGGCGTCGACAAGATCGTCGGGCCGACGAAGAACGCCGTGCCGGCAAGCAGGCTCACGTCGATCTGCGTGGCGTGTGCCGCCGGAGCGGCGTACACGCCGCCTGCCACGGTGCCGGCGATCGCGATCGGGGCGAAGGCCTTGGTCAGTATCACGGGAGTTCCTCCACCACCGGCCTACCGGCTATCGGAAACTAAAAATTACCTGAGGGCGATCATGGCAGGCGCGCTCGGCGGAAGTCAATGGACGGTCAGCGAGAATGGTGCTGGCCAGCGGGCACACCGCGGCATCTTCATTGACTCTCCTCCCACGAGAATGGCATTATCAGCTCTTCCAGTTCGGTCGACCCAGCTCTTACATAAGCCCTAGGTGTGTCGGAATGAACGTAACCAAAGCTTTCGCTCCCATCGCCGCTGCCAGCGTCATCGCCGCCGGCGTCGCCGGAACTCCGGCCATCCACACGACGCTCGCACGTTTCACCCTGCTGTCCGACACCGCGATCTTCGTCGGCGGAACCATGCTGCCGACGCCGTCAGCGACGTTCGCTCAGACCGCAGCCGACCTGTTCCTGCAGCCACTGGGATTCGACGCCGGAGACGATCCGACGGTGTGCGTGATCGGCGTCGGCGACTGCGATTCCCCGTTGCAGGTGCTGACCACCCCGCAGCTCATCCTGCAGGGCCACAGCAGTTTCGTCGGGGCGGCCGAGATCGTCCGCGCCGTACACGCCGAACTCGATGCCAACCCGAGCGCCTACGACGCCGATAACCCGCTGTGGGTGTTCGGTTACTCGCAGGGCGCCACGGCCGGTTCGATCGCCATGGCGCAGCTGGCCCACGACGGCGTCGACCCGCAGGCGCTGCACTTCGTGTTCATCGGCGACCCGTCCGATGCGAACGGCTCCTGGCCGAATAACACGAGCGACACACTCTGGGACCGGCTCTTCGACATGCCGATACTGAACGGCAACCAGACCCCCAACGACGCGTTCCCGACAACCATCTACACCTTCCCGGGTGATCCCGTCGCCGACGCCAGCTCCAACTCCGTGCTTGGCCTGTTCTACGAGCACGTCATGTATCTGGGGCTCACCCCGGATCAGGTCGCCGACCACACCGGGACCGACGACGGCATGATCACCAACATCGACATCTCCGGTGACATCGACCAATTCAGTACCTGGCTCAACGCGTTCGGCAACGGATTGCTCGACAGCGCCGGGTTTGACGCCCTGTTCAATTCGATTGTGGCCTTTGTCTACAACGCGTTCGGCAACATCGAGAGCTTCTTCACCGACTGGATGGGCATCGACTGGGGTGGGGTCGAAGACACGCTTGACTACTGGTTCCCGGCGGCCTGAGCGATCCGGGCCGGGCGCTCCCGCCCGGCCGGGCGCGTTCGATGCGTTTGACGCCTCGACGAAGCGGTAATCCCAGGTGTTCGGGCCGGCGATGTGGACGCCGACCTTGACGGCTTAGGGGACCGGTCCATGGGCTTCGACCTCACGCCGACGGCGGCTCAGCACGACCTTGCCCGTCGCATCCACCAATTCGCCGAGTCGGTGATCCGGCCGGTCGCACTCGACTACGACCAGCGCCAAGACTTCCCCTGGCCGGTCCTGGAGGAGGCCGCCGTGCAGGGCTTCTACAGCCCGTTGTTCTACCGCGACCTGATCGGCGACTCGACGGGGCTGTCGTTGCCGATGTTCATGGAAGAGCTGTTCTGGGGCTGCGCCGGCATCGGGCTCGCGATCGTGATGCCGGCGTTGGCGCTGTCGGCGATCGGGCAGGCCGCCACCGCCGAACAGATGCTGCAGTGGGCACCGGAATGTTTCGGTACGCCGGGCGATCTCAAACTCGCGGCCCTGGCGATCTCCGAGCCCGAAGGCGGCAGCGACGTCCGTAACCTGCGCACCACCGCCCGCCGCGACGGCGACGACTGGATCATCGACGGCCACAAGATGTGGATCGGCAACGGCGGCATCGCCAACGTGCACGTGGTCAACGCCGTCGTGGACCCGGAACTGGGCCACCGCGGTCAGGCGCTGTTCATCGTGCCCGGCGGCATCCCGGGCCTGGAATTGGTCCGCAAACTCGACAAGCTGGGCTGCCGGGCGTCCCACACCGCCGAACTGCGGTTCGACGGGGTCCGCGTCCCGGCGGACAATCTGCTCGGCGGTCAGGACAAGCTCGACCACAAACTCGCCAAAGCCCGCGAAGTCCTTTCCGGCGCCGCGCCATCCGGTTCGGCAACACTGGGCACCTTCGAACAGACCCGGCCGATGGTCGCCGCCCAGGCGATCGGCATCGCCCGCGCCGCACTGGAATACGCGACCGACTACGCCACCCGCCGGGAGGCCTTCGGCGGCCCGATCATCGACAACCAGGGCATCGCGTTCCCGCTGGCCGAGCTGGCCACCGCGATCGACGCCGCGCGGCTGCTGACCTGGCGGGCGTCGTGGATGGCGGCCAGCGGGATCGCGTTCAGCCGCGGCGAGGGATCGATGGCCAAGCTGGCCGCCAGCGAGGTGGCGGTGCGAGTCACCGAGCGAGCCGTGCAGACCCTGGGCGGATGGGGCTACATCACCGACCACCCGGTGGAGAAGTGGTACCGAGACGCCAAGCTGTACACCATCTTCGAAGGCACCAGCGAGATTCAGCGGATGGTGATCGCCCAGGCGCTGGGCGCCGCGGTCGGCACTCCGCCACTGCACGTCGAGATCGAGCCGTCCGGCGGACCGCTGAACCGGATGTTCGGTCGCGGCACGCCGCTGCGCACCCGGGCAGCCGCCCGAGCGCTGGCAATGCAGGACCGCGTCCCCGCGCCGGTGCTGCGGGCAGCCATGAAAATACTGCGGCCACCGAAATAACCGATCATCAGCGCGCGCCCGAGGGCATCGGCCGAAACACCTGCAACGCGCGGTAGCACACGGTGAACTCCGCCTCCGTGCACGCGTTGTCGACTTCCCCGTCGCACGCGATCGGGACCGGACCCTCGGTGCTGGTGAACCGGAATTGCGGAACCCGAAGCTCGTGATAAAGCCGGCTGCGCTGCAGCCGCCCGGTCAGCAGGGCCGCGAGGATCCGCAGCGTGGACCACGGCCGGCCGGCTTCCAGGATCCGCACGTCCAACAGCCCGTCGTCCATCCGGTGCCGTACGGCCGGAGCGAAACCGGCCGGCAGATACTCCGAGTTGCCGAGGAAGAACAGCGACGTCTGCAGGGTCTTGCCGTCGTAGGAGATGCGCACCGGCCGTTCCCGGCGCAGCGTCATCAACATGGCGTAGGCGCTGGCCAGCGGCTTGCCGAGCTTGTGCTCCAACCGCTCCCGACGGCGAACGAACGTCGGGTAAGCGCCGATGCTGGCCGTGTTGACCACGGTCGTCTCATCGTTGAACCGCACCACGTCCACCCGCGACAGGCTGCCTTCGGCAATGGCCCGGACGGTTTTCGCGGTGGCGTCGCAGCCGATGTCCTTGGCGAAGTGATTCAGCGTGCCGCCGGGAAACACCGCCAGCGGCAGACCGCGTTCCACCGCGACGCCGGCCGCCGCTGCCACCGACCCGTCACCGCCGGCGATCGCGAGCACCTCAGCGGAGTCGGCCGCCCGGCGCAGGGCTTCGGCCACGTCGTCGTCGGGGCCGAGTTCGACGACGGCGACGGCCGGCAGCGCGTGGCGCACCTGCTCGGCGACCTCACCGGCGCTCCCGCCGCCGGACCGGGTGTTGACCACCAATGTCACGCCGGCGCCGTCGGGACGCGCGGGGCAGGCGACCCGCAGGGCGGTGGTGTGCGGCGGCGGCGGGGACGCGATCGGCGGTACCAGTCGGGCCCCGAACACCGCGATCGAGGCACCGATACCCAGCCCGGCGAGCACATCGCCGGGGTAGTGGGCGCCGGTGGCGACCCGGGACAGGCCGACCAGACCGGCCAGCCCGGCAACGGGCAGGCCCAGCAGGGGGCTCTCCAATCCCACCCCGGTGGCGAAGGCTGCCGCGCTGGCGGAGTGGCCGGACGGCAACGAGTTCGACAGCGGCAGCCGGTGAGCGCGGCGTAGCAGGGGTACCAGCATGATGTCGGGGCGCGCGCGGGGCCGGATCCGCTTGACCAGCTGGTTGGTCACCAGGCTGGTGACCGCCAGGCTGACCACTCCGCGCGCGGCGGCGCGCTGGGCCGCCGGGCGGCCGGTCATGGCCATGGCCGCCGCCAGCGCAAGCCAGAGTTTCGAGTGGTCGGCGGCGCGGGTCAGTGCCGGCATCGTGGTGTCGAGCAGCCGGCTGGGGGAGTGCGCAATCGCCGTGAACACCTCGGCGTCGAGCTTGCCGAGGCCTTCGGTGATGCGAACGAACCCGGTACGTCGGCGCCGCAATGGCGTCATCACCTGCCCACCTCCGTCCATCCGGCGCCACTGCAGGTGCCGTGCGGTAGCCCTATACCCGTTTACCGGCGGGGAAACGCACAGCCGGCAACGTCGGCACGGCTTTCGCAGCCGGACCGCCTTGTTGACGCCGACGAAGCCGTGCGGCTAACTTAGGGGCGATCGCGGCATGGCCGTCCACCTGCGCAGACCGCGCGGCGCGGCCGTCGCCCAGAAACTCACCACAGATTGGAACAGAACTATGGCGTCAGCGGCCCTGGGAGTCTGGACGTGCGTCGCGTGCGTCGTGCTATTGACCCTGGCACTGTTTTTGTCGACAGGCGCCTAGTCAATCCCGCGACGTCGGGTCCCCGAACTTCGCCGCGCGCCGCGTGAGTCGGCCAGCAGGTCGCGCAGCTGGCGGCGGCCGCGGTTGATCCTTGAACTCACCGTTCCTTGCCGGATGTCCAGCATCGCGGCGATCTCCTTGTAGGAATATCCCACGATGTCGGCAAAGTAGACGGCCACCCGAAACTGCTCCGGTAGGTCTTCCATCGCCGCCTTTATCTGCGGGTCCGGTAGTAGGTCGAGCGCCAAATCTTCGGCTGACCGTAACGCCGCCGGCCGGCCGGCGGCACTGACCAGTCGTCGCCCGGTGATCACCTCTGCCGAAACGTGCACGGGTTGGCGCTTTTTCTTTCGGTAGTCACCGATATAGGTGTTGATCATGATCCGGAACAGCCATGCCTTGAGGTTGGTCCCCGGCAGGAATGAGTTCAGGCCCGCGTAGGCTTTGATTGCCGTCTCCTGCAGCAGATCCTCCGCATCGGCATGGTTGGAGGTCATCCGAAAAGCATGCCGGTAGAGCAGATCAAACAGTGGGACCACATCGCGTTCAAACTCCGCGCCGACCACCGGAGCCGTTCTGGTATCTCCGCATCCAGCAGCGTCCGGTTCCCGTACTGCCGGCTCCGGTTGACACAGTGAATTTCCGGTCAACTCGTCGCCTCCCTGATAGCGATCGGCGGGTCGGCCGCCGGTTGCGGTTGCACACTGACGAGTTCGAGCCCCAGATCCCGGACCCGGTCGAGAAGACCGAACAGCTGTGACTGGTCGCGGATTTCGCCAAAGAATCCCGTCTCCGTCGCACCGGACTCCAGTTGCATCCCTTCGAACGCCGACCCGAGTCGCTCCGAGACGCGACCCCGGACGCAGATCCGGTACCTCGTAGGCTCCATCGGTCTCTCCGATCCTCATCTGCTCGCCAGCATTCACCGCTGCGGGGTGAGCGGTCATCACCCGGCAGGTCAATTCACCTGGGTGAGCTTCAGGCGCGCCCCCGGCGGGAGGCTTCAGCCGTGCCGCCGGGCGACGATGCCCCGCCGAGTACCGCGTAGGCCGCGGCCGCGCTCGCTGCGGAGAAGACGCTGTAGCTGAGCGGGGCCTCGAAGCCGGCCGACAGCGCCATAGCCGTTCCAAATATGGTGAGCACCAAACACGTTGCTCCACCGACGAGTTGCGGCCAGGCGCCGGCCAGGAGCAGCAGGCCCAGGATCGCTTCGGTGAACGTGGCAGCCCACGCGATGACGGTCAATAGCGATCCGGAGGCGAAGGGGACAAGCTCATGCGTGTAGTCGGTGAAAGGGCCCATGCTTCCCCAATTGCCTTGCCCGAACAGCTCCCAAAGGCCGAATCTGTCGGCGACGGCAGACAGAAAGGCCGCCGCGAGTGACACGCGCAGTGCCAGCCGGACAACTCCGATCGAATCGGGTCTATGCACGTGCACTCGCAACGAAGTTCCACCCCCGGCGCGGTCACTCATCTTTGCGTCGAGTCGTCCGTGGTGAGCGGGCGGTCGCCGGTATCGACCAGAAAGACCGCGAGCAATTCCGCGGGTTCGGTGGCGCTGGCGTTCTCGCTGACGGTGTGGTGCGCCCCGGGCGATTCACTCCACGTCTCGCCGGCCTGATAAACGTGAGCGGGTTCGCCCTCGAGTTGACTCCGGACCGCGCCGGAGATCACGTAAGCCATGATGAACGCCGATCCCGCGTGGTGGTGACCCGCACTCTTCGCCCCGGGCGGATAGCTGACCGTCACTGCTTCGAGCGATTTGCCCGCAACGTTGGTGGGGCGATCGAAAACCGTGCGCACCACGGGTTGTTCCTCTGGGCTCTGCGGAGCCGGGTCGGCCCGAGTCACCGGCGTGACCAGCGTGCCGGCGATCAGGACGGCAAGTCCGACTGTTCGGCCCATTGTGCTGCCGACTCGCATCACAGTCACGATCAGGTTCCTTTTCAGTCTTGGACGACGCGCAGGATGGTCTTGCCGTGGATGCGCTTTTCGGGCGCGAATGCGGCGGGGGTTTCGGTGAGTGGCAGCACGGCACCCACCACCGGTGTGAGGCGCCCATCGCGTACCCGCGCGGCGAGGTCTGAAAGCCTGGCGCGATCGGCTTCGACAAGGAAGAAGATGGCCCGCCCGTCCTTCGGCCGGGTCTCGGGCGGTTCGGCGATGGTGACGAGCGTTCCGCCGGCGCGAACCAGAGCGGCCGAGCGGGCGAGGATCTCTCCGCCGATCACGTCGAACACCACGTCGACTTCGCCGGCGTCGTCGAGGTTTTCGTTCTCCAAGTCGAGAAAGTCATGGGCGCCGAGCGAAAGCGCCCGCTCGCGATCCGCGGTACGGCCGGTGCCGATGACGTGTGCGCCCACCTCGCGAGCGAGTTGCACCGCAACCGACCCAACGCCCCCCGCGGCGCCATGGACCAGGACTGTTTGCCCCGCCGCCAGACGGCCGTGATCGAACAGGCCCTGCCAGGCGGCCAATCCGGAGATCGGCAGGGCCGCTGCCACGGTGTGGTCGATGTCGACCGGCAGCGGCGCGAGGTTACGGGCTTCGACAGCGGTGTACTCCGCGAGTGATCCGTTGCGGGCCCAGTCGGTGAGGCCGAATACCCGTTGGCCTATGCCCAAGCCGGTGGTCCCGTAGCCCAACTCGACCACGACACCGGACAGTTCATGGCCTGGAATGCTCGGTGTCCGGTCACGACCGGCGCGGTCGGTCCAGGTGTGCGGCCACTCGAGCTCACCGGGGGTGAAACCCGCGGCGTGTACCCGCACGATGACCTCGCTGTCGGCCGCCTCGGGATAGGGCATGTCGGTCAGCGTCAATCCGGCAACGCCGGCGTCGCGGTCCTTCACAGTGATGGCTTGCATGGCAGATCCTCCCTGAAGTTGTTGACCTTGAACGACTCGTCGACGTTGATGGCTCGGCATCGCTTGTGCCGCCGCGGCTGCTGTGGTCAAGCCGCTCGCCTGGACACCTGATGCGGCTACCTGCGTTCGCCATCTGTCGAGCCAGCATTTACCGGTGCGGGGTGAGTCGTCATCACCCCGCGGTGTGGTTCACCCGGGTGAATTCGAGGGCGTCAGCGGGCGGGCCCGGCGGTCAGGGCCGGTTGCACACCCGGGCGGTCGCGGCACAGCGCCGCGACGTCGCAAGGCACCGGGCGGTACCCGGCAGGCGGATTGGTTATCCAGAGCGCAGCGCACAACGCGCCGAGGCCGAACAGCGCGGCGCTCGCCTCCAACACGTGGGCGAACCCGGCGGCGCTCACCGTACCCGCACCGATCAGGCCCATGGATGCGACCGCCATCAGCGCCGCCAGTCGTGAGACGGCGTTGTTGATCGCCGACGCCAAACCGCCGTATTCGGCCGGCACCGAGGCCAGCGCCACCGAGGTCAGCGGCGTGATGGTCGCGACAAGCCCGGCCGCCAGCACGATCATCCCGGGAAGCAGGTCGGTGATTGCGTGAAATCCAGCGGCTTTCGGATGAATCAGCAATAGCCCGATGCCCGCCAAGGTCGGGCCGCCGATCAGAAACACCCGAGGACCCACCCGCTCGGCGACAAGGCCGACATGACGGGCGAACACGAAGGACAGTGCCGGGATCGGCAGAGTGGCAACGCCGGTCGCGGTGGCTGAGTACCCGCCGATCTCTTGGGTGTACAGGACGATGGCAAGCGAGCCCAGGACCAACGCCCCGTAGACAAACGCGGTGGCGAGGTTGGTGGCAGCGAAGTTGCGAAAGGCGAACAGCGGCAAGGGAAGCATCGGAGAAGCGCTGCGCCGTTGTCCCTTCACAAAACCGGCCAGCGCCGCAATCCCGATTACCGATGGTGTGACGACCATCGGGTCGGTCCATCCGTAGTGCTGCGATTCGATGAGCGCATACACGATCGCCGCCAGTCCCAGCGCCGACAGGCACATCCCGGCGATGTCGATACGGGCGCCCGGAACCCGCCCCGGCATCGGGCAGAGCCAGAACGTCAGCGCATAGCCGATCGCCACGGGGGCCGCTGACAACACGAAAATCCAACGCCAGCCCAGGAGATCAACGGCCATTCCGCCCAGCAGGGGCCCCAGCGCAAAGGCGGTTCCCGTCCATCCGGTCCATACCCCGATCGCCTCAGACTGGCGCGCTTTGTCAAACACCGTGTCGATCAGGGCCAGCGAGCCCGGAACCAGGAACGCCGCTCCCAACCCCTGAATCAGGCGCGCGGTGATCAGCATCGCCGGTGAAGCAGCGGCGGCAGCCATCACCAAGCCCGCCCCGAAAGCCAACAGCCCGAACCGTATTACCGGAACACGTCCGAACACATCCGAGATCGACCCGCCGGGCAGAATCGCCGCCGCCATCGTCAGCAGGTACCCGTCGATGATCCATTGCTGCAGAGCCAGGCCGCCACCGATATCACGCTCGATGGCCGGTAAGGCCAGGTTGATCACGGTGGAGTCGAGGAACGCGACCATGGACACCAACACTGCGACCGTCATCGCACGGCTGGTGGGTGCCGAGTCACGCAACGTGCTCATCAGTGCCGTCTCTTCTCAGGCCTTCCGTCGCCGGCGGGTCGGTGGTTCGACCGCCGGCCGCTCAGGGCAGCTTCCACCTACGCGGCGTGCGTCGTCATCACCCCGACACCTGATTCACCCGGGTGAGTTGCCGAGCGTCGCCGTCGGGATTTGCTGCGAGTGGGGCGGGGGGTGCGCCTACACTGACTGCCAGCGCCGGCGACGACGAGAACAGGGGACGACACCCCGGGTATCGCCGGTGTCCGCACCGGGGGATGTCGCAGAACCAGCGTGCGGGGGCCGGTAGAGAACAACGGGGCTGTCGAGATGCCGCCCACGAACGGTGCCGCAATGCCGGTCTTGCGGTCTTGCCCTTGGGTTCAACGGATTCGAGGAGTTCGGACGTGACCGACCCAACCGAACACAACGACGGCGATCCCGGAGAAGCCGCCCGAGCAGTCCTGCTCGACACCAAAGTGCATGTCCCGACCGCGGGGTCGCGGTTGGTCCACCGGGCTGCGCTGCTCGGTGCGCTGTCGGCAGGACACCGCCGTAAGCTCACGTTGTTGAGTGCGCCGGCAGGCTGGGGCAAGACGACATTGCTCGCCCAGTGGGCCGCGGAGGCGGGCAGGAACCAGCGGTTCGGCTGGCTGTCGCTTGATCCCTCCGACAACGACCCGGTGTGGTTCTGGATGTACGTGGTCGCCGCGCTGCAGAAGATCAGTTCCGACGTCGGGACTCGTGCGGTCGAACTCCTGGCGATGGGCGCCGATGCCGTTCAGGTCGTCCTGCCCACCCTGCTGAACGATCTGGAGGCGGTCCCTGACCCGATCGTGCTCATTCTCGACGATTACCACCTGGTGTCGAACCGAGCGGTTCACGAGCAGTTGTCCTTCGTCATCAGCCGGATGCCGGCGAATCTCCAGCTGGTAGTGGCCTCCCGATCCGACCCGAATCTGCCGTTGGCTCGACTGAGGGCCAGCGGCGATCTCGCCGAGGTGCGGGCCGACGATCTGCGGTTCGGGGCTGCCGAGGCGAACCATCTACTCAACGAGATGCTCGGGCTGGACCTGCCCGACGCCGATATCCACCTGCTGCACCGGCGCACGGAAGGCTGGGTTGCCGGACTCTACCTTGCCGCACTCTCACTTGTCGGGCGCGCTGATTCCGCCGCGTTCATCAAGAACTTCGCCGGCGATAACCGGCATATCGTCGACTATCTGATGGCCGAGGTGCTCGAGGGTCAGCCTCCGCAACTGCGCAGCTTTCTGCTCCGCACCTCGGTCCTGGGACGCCTCAGCGGTGCACTGTGCGACGCGATCCTGCAGACGTCGGGTTCGGCCTCGGTCCTGGAGAAGATCGAGCGCGAGAACTTGTTTGTGGTGCCGTTGGACATGTCGCGTTGCTGGTATCGCTATCACCAGCTGTTCGGAGATTTGCTGCGGGCGGAGTTGCATCGCCTTGAACCCGATCTCGTCGCCGACTTGCACCGGCGCGCCGCGAACTGGTTCGAGACCGAGGGCCTCGTCGATGAAGCGGTGCGGCACCTGGTCGCTGCCGGCGAGATCACCCGCGGCGCGGATTTGATCGCCGACGACTGGGTCAATGAGTTCAACGGGGGCGGGCTTTCGACCGTCGCCGGCTGGCTCGATCTGCTTCCCGACGGGACGGTCCTACAGGACCCGCGGCTGAGCGTGGCCCGGGCCTGGCTTGCCCTGAGCACGGGTCACCTCGACGACGGCGCCGAGTGGATCGACGCGGTAGAGGCCGCGGCCTCGGCCGATGACGGCGCCCTCAGCGCTCAAGTCGTGGTGCTACGGGCGGTTCACGCGTTCAAGGCGGCTGACGTCACGGCCGCGCTCGAAGGGGCTCGCCGGGCGATCGAACTGGATCTCGGCGACGCCCCGCTGGCCCGACCAAGCGCTCACAGCATCTATGGGTCCGCGCTGTACTTTTCGGGTAGCACTGACGAAGCGCAGGCGGCTTTCCGACTGGCAGCGCAGGTTTCCGAGAAGGCGGGTGATCGTCGTGCCCGTAGCTACTCATTGGGCTATTCGGCGCTGATCTCGGCCGAAGACGGTCAGCCCGCTGATGCCGAACGTCAGATCCGCCGCGCTTCCGGCAGCGCTCGGGACCTGGCGGACGGGGAGCACCTGGTCGACGCGATGGTCTCACTTGCCGTGGCCCGCCTGCTAGCCATGCGCGGTGACGGGACGGCCGCGGTAACCGCCGCCGATATGGCACTCCTGTCGGCCCGCCAGGGCGGGGCGGCCCTCGAGGTGGCTAAAGCGCTGCTGGTCAAAGCGGAGGTCTTCGAGTATCTCGGCGACCACCAGTCCGCGAAAGTCATCCTCCAAGAGGCCCGCACGCTGGTGCGCGGTTGCACCGATGCCGGCACAGCGTCGGCCGCGCTCGCTTCGGCCGAGCGGAGGGCGGGACTCGCGGTGAGCTCCCGTAACGCGGGCTGCGCGGTCGGTGAGGAGCTGACCCCCAAGGAACTCGAGGTCCTTCGCCTGCTCGCCACCCGGCTGTCGCGGCGGGAGATCGGTGTGCGGCTCTACATCTCGCTCAATACGGTCAAGACCCACCAGCGTGCCGTGTATCGCAAGCTCGGCGTCGAGCGCCGCGGCGCGGCGGTCAGTCGAGCGCGCGAGCTCGGTCTGTTGTAGTTCGCCGGTCTGACCACCGCCAGGTGCCGATGCTCATCTCAATCACCCGGGCGAACGGACCGCGGGGGTGATGACGACTCACCCCGTCCGGCGGCACCCTCATAGCGGAGAGCCGAGTGCGCGGCGGCGCCAACACGCAAGGGCCTCGCGGTTGCGGATATGGAGGTAGCGCCGATGGATATGTCTGAGTTCGACGACGTGCAGGCTCATCTGCTCGAACCGGAGGAAAGCACGGATTCGGAACAGACGGGCATCGACCTGGACGAAGGCTACTCACCCCCGGAACGCCCGCGTGAACTTCAGGCCTGGGGACTCACCGCCCGGGAAGCGCGAACCCATGAAAGCCTGGCGCGCCGACTTGCCCGTGAGCTGCCCGAGGTGACCGACCAGTGGGACGGCGATGGCATCGGTGATAGCGCCGACAGCGATGGCGAGGCGATCGACGACCAGGTCGGCGACATGCGGGCAGGCCGGCTCGTCTCCTTCGACTTCGACCCGACGGACCCGGCTGCGGAGTACCTCGCCCACGACGTCGGCATTGACGGCGGAGCCGCCTCGGCGGAAGAGGC
The DNA here is from genome assembly GCF_010727125.1 of Mycolicibacter terrae. Taxonomy (NCBI): domain Bacteria; kingdom Bacillati; phylum Actinomycetota; class Actinomycetes; order Mycobacteriales; family Mycobacteriaceae; genus Mycobacterium; species Mycobacterium terrae. Next base: position 4,334,461 of record NZ_AP022564.1, read on the forward strand.
CGCCATGCACATCGTTTCCGACGAGGATGTCCGCGGCTGGGGGTGGGAGCTGCAATGACCTGGCAACCGTGCGTGTTCGGAGAAGGCGCAACCACGAATCTGCCTACTCGTCGGCACCTCACCCGGGTGAATTCCGAGCAGGGATGAGGACAACTCACCCGTCGTGCACCGATGGTGGGTAGCACCTTTACACGCAGAATGGAGATCCGATGTCACACGAGGGGGCCACGCCACTGTTGATTGGCACGCCCATACAAGATCAACCGACCCGTGTGGCCGCATACATCGCGCGGTACGGACTGGTCGCAGTGCTCGCCTGGTTCGGTGCGATGAAGTTCACTTCGTATGAAGCCCAGGGTATTTCACATTGGGTGGCCAATAGCCCGCTCATGAGTTGGATGTACCACGTCATCTCGGTCGACGCCTTCGGCCGGCTGAACGGGTCCGTAGAGCTGATCACCGCCACCCTGCTGGCCCTCAAGCCGTGGTTGCCGAAGGCCGCGGTGGTGGGCGGCATATTCGCGTCGCTGTTCTTCGTGACCACGCTGAGCTTCATGATCACCACGCCCGGCACCGGTGAGGCGTCTGCCGGTGGTTTCCCCGTTCTGTCTGCCGACGGTGAGTTCCTGATGAAGGACATCGCACTCCTCGGCTTAGCGTTGTGGCTGCTGGCGGACGCCATAGAGGCAACCCGAGCGCAGAGATGACATCGCCATCCCGTGACCATTACGACCTGATCGTCCTCGGCGCAGGCTCCGGCGGATCACCGAGCCGGCGCGAAACGTCCACACCCATCCCCACGCTGGGCGAAGGGCTGCAGGAATGCTTTCACGCCCTGGCCGGGGATGCGATCAACTTGTAGGCGGCCTCGGTAGCCGAATGGCGGCTGCGAAGTCACCGATCAACCGAATCAGGGGAAGGCTCATCATGAAGATCGTAGTTATCGGCGGCCATGGGCTGATCGGCTCGAAGGTGGTGTCCACGCTCAGCGGACAGCGACACGACGTGATCGCCGCGTCACGTCGCACAGGAGTGGACACCCTCTCCGGTGAGGGCCTGGCCGACGTCGTCTCCGGCGCCGATGTATTGGTGGACGTGGCCGATTCACCATTGTTCGACGACGAGCCGGTGATGCACTTCTTCACGACCGCGACCGCCAATCTCCTCGCTGCCGAGCGGGAAGCAGGAGTCGGACACCACGTCGCATTGTCTGTGGTCGGTGCGGAGGTCATGCCCGACAGTGGATACAACACGGCAAAGGCGGCCCAGGAGAAGCTGATCAAGGAGTCGGGCCGGCCCTATTCGATCGTGCGGGCGACACCGTTCTATGAGTTCGCGGTCGCCTTGGCCGATTCCGCGACGGATGGCGAGATCGTCCTGTTGCCGCCGGCGGTGTTTCGGCCGATCGCCGCCGACGACGTCGCTACCGCCGTGGCCCGCGCCGCCGTTGCGCGTCCGAGCAACGCGGTGAGCGAGATCGCCGGGCCCGACAAGATCGCCATGGACGACTTTGCGCGCAAGGGCCTTGCTGTCATCGGTGATCGGCGCCGGGTCGTCGCCGACGCCCGGGCACCGTACTTCGGGGCGGTGATCGACGATCACAGTCTCGCCCCCGATGAGCACGCCACCATCTTCAGCACCCGATACTCCGACTGGCTCGACGCACGCGCCGACCACAGCGCTTAGGGCCGATCACCCGGGTGAACGCGGCGCCGGGGTGATGACACGTCACCCGGATCGGCGGCAATCTCGAGTAGCGCCCGTTTTGGGCCGACTCGAATTCGGATAACGACGGCCCGACACGCCGGCTGTCAGATGAGATCAGGATAGGAAGGCCGGACATGCATTTCGAGGCTAAGAAAGTCGTTGTCGTCGGGGGCAGTTCGGGAATGGGCCGGCAGGTCGCGAACGACGTTGTCGACCACGGCGGCAGCGCGGTGATCATCGGACGCTCCGAGACCCGGGTCGGTGAGACCGTCGCCGCGCTGACCGGCCGGCGCGGGGTGGTCCGCGGGATTACCGCCGAGCTCACGGATCGCGCTGCGGTCGCCGACGTGCAGCGTGTGCTCTCCGAAGAGCACAGTGACGCGACACTTCTCGTCAATGCGGCAGGATTCTTCATCCCGAAACCATTTCTCACCTACGACTCGCAGGTCTACGACTCCTACATGGAGCTCAACCACGCACTGTTCTTCCTCACCCAGACCGTCGTTGCCGGCATGGTCGCCAAGGGCGAGGGCGGCTCCATCGTCAATATCGGCAGCATGTGGGCGCACCAGGCAATCGGAGTGACGCCGTCGTCGGTGTACTCGATGCAAAAAGCGGGGCTGCATGCGCTCACCCATAACCTCGCTATCGAGTTGGCCGAGCACAACATTCGTGTCAACGCGGTGGCACCGGCCGTCGTCAAGACGCCACTCTACGAAAAGTTCCTACCCAAGGACGAGATCGACGCCACCCTGGCGACATTCGCTCCGCTGCACCCACTGGGGCGAGTGGGCACCCCCGTCGACGTCGCCAACGCCGTCACCTATCTGCTCTCCGACCAAGCCAGCTGGGTGACCGGCGCGATTCTCAACGTCGATGGCGGCATCATGGCGGGCCGCAATTAGCCGGCCGATCGGCCGAGCACCCAACCAAGGAGGAACTGTGTCACACGACTACACCAAGAAACCTGCCGCACTCGAGGCGCTGAACCCCAAGCAGTACTACGTCACCCAGGAGAACGGGACCGAGCGGGCATTCTCCGGGGAGTACTGGGCCAACAGGGAGCCCGGTATCTACGTGGACGTCGTCTCCGGTGAGCCGCTGTTCGCCTCACTCGACAAGTTCGACAGCGGCACCGGCTGGCCCAGCTTCACCAGGCCCATCGACGCGAACAACGTCGTGGAAAAAGTCGACCGGAGCCACTTGGTGGAGCGAATCGAGGTGCGTTCCACTCGGGCCGACAGCCACTTGGGCCACGTATTCACCGACGGACCGGGCGAAACCGGTTTGCGCTACTGCATCAATTCGGCAGCCCTGCGGTTCATCCACCGTGATGACCTTGCCGCCGATGGCTACGGGCAGTACCTGAGCCTGTTCGGCGAACCGACTCCGGCGTCAAGTGACGCGGTAGAGGCCGGGGAGCAGCAGAAATGACCGCCCGCGACGAGGTGGCCATCTTGGCCGGGGGGTGCTTCTGGGGCATGCAGGACCTGATCCGCAAGCAGCCCGGGGTGGTCTCCACCCGGGTCGGCTACACCGGGGGCCGGAATGCGCACCCGACCTACCGCAACCATCCCGGCCATGCCGAGGCGATCGAGATCACCTTCCGGCCGGACCAGACCGACTACCGGAGCCTGCTGGAGTTCTTCTTCCAGATCCACGACCCGACGACCAGGAACCGCCAGGGCAACGACGTCGGCGCCAGCTATCGCTCGGCGATCTTCTACCTCGATGAGGAGCAGAAGCGGATCGCGCTGGAAACCATCGGCGATGTCGACAGGTCGGGACGGTGGCCGGGCGAGGTGGTCACCGAAGTCACTCCAGCCGGGGAGTTCTGGGAGGCAGAGCCCGAACACCAGGACTACCTGCAGCGCTACCCCGCGGGTTATACGTGTCACTACGTGCGACCGGACTGGAAGCTGCCCCGCAGCAGTGACTCCACGGTGACGCCGGCCAGCTGAGACCGGGGACGACGGCCGGCCCGGCGATCACCCCGGGTACCGCCGCTTCACTGATGGAAGTTCCACTGCCCGCAGTCCTGGGCCAGCACGTCGTTGACGTCGACCTCGATCCCGCCGACCACCGGCCCCGGGGTCGACGCGGTGCTCACGATGCGCTGGAAGAGGACCGCTCCGGGAAATCGCTGCCCGCGCGACCAGGAGCGGGTCTGCCAGGCCCAGCGGTGCCCGGGGGTGCGTGAGTTTCCGATGACACCGTCGGCTGCAGCCCACTGGCAGACGTTGACGCCCCCGTAGACCCCGGTGCGCTGCACCCCGATCACCGAGTTGATGCCGCGAAACCACTGCAGTGCAACGTTGTTCCAAGTATCACGGTTGATGTCGTCGTCGACACTGAAGAAGATCGGCGCATTGCGGCCGCCCCCGGCTGCGGTGTGCAGATTCCAGGCGGTCTGCGCATCGGAGACGCCGCCGGCGTAGCCGCGGGTGAAGTCCGATGGCGCTGTGCCACCCGGCTTGCCGTACTGGTAGTTGCTGACGATCACCAGTCCCGCGGCGGTCAGCGACTCGGCATAGGGGCGGGTGATCGGTTTGGCGCCGAAGTTCGAGCCGGGACGTGACGTCGAGACGTAGTTGATCACCCCGGCATGGCCGGCGGCCCGGATGTCCTGCGCCGGGATCTGGCGCATGGCGTAGTCGATCAGCGTCGGCGCGGCGGCCGAGGCGGTCGGCGTGCCGGCAGCGGATGCGGCGCCCACCCCGGCCAGCGCCGCGGCGGATGCGTACCGCAGCACATCGCGCCGGGAAACCGGGTGTGACAGGCGACGAGTCACCGGAGGGTCCTGCATCGCCCGATGTTAACAATGTGGCTACTGTTAATCATGTTGCCCACGCCGGGGAAGCGACACCGTTACGATGCGGCGATGTCGACACGCACTCGAGGGCGGGCTGTGGCCGGCTGGTGTCTGGTCGCGGTCTGGTTCGCCGCGACTGTGACAGCGGCCCTGAGCGCCGGCTCGCCGATACAGACTGTGGCCGAAGCGGTTTACGGTGCCGCGCTGGCAGCGTTCGTCGTGCTGCACACCCTGACGCTGTACCGGCCGGTCGGGGCCATCGGTTATTTCGCTGTTGCGGTGACCGTGGCATTCGGCTTCGAGGCGTGCAGTGTCGCAACCGGTTTCCCCTTCGGCTCCTACGTTCATCACTTCGAAGGACCGCGCGCGCTCGGGGTTCCGTTCACGGTCGTGTTCGGCTGGGTGGTGCTGGCCTGGCTGGCATGGGTTCTGGCCCGGGTGATCGTGGGCGAGAACCGCGGCCACCGGGCCTTCGTGGTCGTGACTCCCATCGTCGCCACGCTCATCCTCGGCGGATATGACCTGGTGATCGACCCGATCGCGGCCTACGCCCGCGGCCTGTATTCCTACGGGTCGCCCAGTGGCGCCCTCGGCGTTCCCTTGAGTAACTACTTCGGGTGGCTGTTCACCGGATGGGTGATGTTCCAGCTGTTCTCGTTGGTGGAACGGCGGTGGCGGCGGGAGTCCGTTGCCTCGCCCCGATCGACACTGCTGATGCCGGTCGTCATCTGGTTCGGACTCGCGCTGCAGGTCAACCTTGAGATGCTTCGCGTCGGTGATGCCACGGCGACGCTGCAGGGCGGCAGGGTCATTCCGCTGTCTGACATCTACGCGACCTGCTGCGCGATGTCATGGTTCACGATGGGCCTCGTCGTGGCGATCAGCGTGGCGCGGCTGTATCCGGGCAGTGCCGACGACTGAGACGACCCGCCCTTGACATAAGTCAAGCGGTTGACTTAACTCAGATGACGACGCCGGTTCCCGGTCGGCAGTCCGTCGAGGAGGCTCATGTCGTCGCCGCCTGAGGCCACCGCCCAGTCCGATTTCAGTGGTCCCCTTCGCGGGTCGGGCAGCCCGCTGGAACGGGGCACGCTCGGCGCCCTCGATGAGCTGCTACAGGTGCTCACGCCGCAGCCGGTCGGCGCCGACCGATTCCGGGCCGGCAACGAAGCGGTCCGCTTCGGCCGGATCTTCGGCGGCCAACTCGTCGCCCAGGCGATGGCGGCGGCCGCGGCCACCGTCGCCGAGCTCATCCCGCATTCGATCCACGCGTCGTTCCTGCGTCTCGGTGACTTCACCGCACCCCTGGACATCATTGTCGAGCGCACCCGCGACGGGCGCTCGATGTCGGTGCGCCACGTCGTCATCGAACAAGACGGCAATGCGCTGGTGACAGCGACGGTGTCCTTCGACGCCAACGCCGCGAGTGCCGACGTCCATACCGCGGCGGGCCCGGCCACACCACCGGAATCCGTTCCGCTGCTGCAGCACTGGGCGCAGTACGCCCGGGCTGGACTGGCCGGTCCGGGACGGACCTGGATCGACCGGCCGCCCCCGCTGGAGATGCGCATCGGTGAAGCGCCCATCTTCCTCGGTGGTGCACAGGCGCCCGGGCAGCGCACTCACTGGATTCGCTTGCCGCGCACGGTCGACGCCGGTCCGCAGGAGCACGCCGCGCTGCTGGCCTACGCCAGCGACTACCTGCTGGTGGACATGGCCTTGCGCTCCCACCCGCAACGTGTCGGCTATGCCACGCACCGGGGGCTGACCCTCGACCACACCATCTGGCTGCACCGCCCGGTGCAGTTCGACCGGTGGCATTGCTACACCCTGCAGACGGTTGCCGTCGGCGGGCATCGCGCCCTGGTGCAGGGAACGATCGTCGACGCCGCCGGCCGGCACGTGGCCAGCACCGCCCAAGAAGTGCTCGTCCGGCCGACGACGAATTCGACCGCGCCTGCCAGGATTCACCGAAAGGATCAACACCAGTGAGTAGCACCATCGAAACCGCCCCGGCGGTTGAGACCGGCGGGATGATCCCGGTCTTCAACCCCTCGACCGCGGAGCAGATCGCCGAGCCATCTGGACCGAGAACCTCAGCCGCGCCCATCGGGTCGCGAACCAGCTTCGCGGCGGCCAGATCTGGGTGAACTGCGCACTCGCCGCCGACCCGTCCATGCCGATCTGCGGGCACAAGCAATCCGGCTGGGGCGGGGAACGCGGCCGCAAGGGGCCTGGAGGCCTACTTCAACACCAAGTCGGTCTCCATCAGCCTCTGACCGGTTGGTCGAGACAACACTCGGAGGTGGTTCGTGGCATTGCCGAAGGATGCGTCGGCTCTTGACGGTCGAGTAGCCGTCATCACCGGCGGGGGCGCCGGCATCGGCCGCGGCATAGCCGAGACTTTCGCGGAATTCGGTGCCCGGGTCGTGATCTGGGAGAAAGACCCTCAGACCGCGCAGAGCACGGCCGCCGCGGTCGGGGGACTTGCCTGTGTCATCGATGTCCGCGATGCCGATCAGGTCGATACGGCGCTCGCCAGAACCGTGGCCGAGGTGGGGCTGCCGACGGTTCTGGTCAACAACGCTGGCGGGGCGTTCTCGGCCCCGCTGCTGGACACCGCCCCAAAGGGGTGGGACACCCTGATCCGTTCCAACCTCACCCATGTCCTGCTCTGCACGCAGCGCGTCGCCCAGACACTGGTGCAGCACCGCGCGCCCGGGAGCATCATCAACATCGCCAGCATCGAGGGCGCCCGCGCTGCGCCCGGCTACGCCGCCTACGCAGCGGCCAAGGCGGGCGTCATCAACTTCACCAAAACGGCCGCACTGGAACTCGCTCCGCACGGCATCCGGGTCAACTGCCTGGCACCGGATCTCACGCTCACCGAAGGCATCGAGCGCATCGGCTCGACCGAGATGCTGGCCAACGCCGAACGGATGATCCCGATGGGCCGTACCGGTCATGTGGACGAGATGGCCGGAGCCGCGGTGTTTCTGGCTGGCGGGCTGAGCACCTACGTCACCGGGCAGACGCTTCACGTCGACGGCGGAACGCACGCAGCGGGCGGGTGGTATCACCACCCGGACGGCAGCGGCTACATACTCGGACCGCCGCGGTCGACCACCACCTAGCCGCCCACCCTTTCAGGGCCGAAAGGATCCCGTATGCGTTTCGCCTTCACCTACCCGATCATCACGCATCCATGCGACCCGGAACTGGTATCCCCGCAGGGTGTGACCGCCGTCGCGCGGGCCGCCGAAGCCGCGGGGTTCGACGCCATGGGCTTCACCGACCACCCGGCGCCGACGCAGCGATGGCTCGACGCCGGCGGCCACGACAGTCTGGACCCCTTCGTGGCGATGGGGTTCGCAGCCGCGCACACCCGCACGCTTCGGTTCATTCCGAACATCGTCGTCCTTCCCTACCGCAACCCGTTCGTGGTGGCGAAAGCGGGCGCGACCCTGGACCTGCTGTCCGGCGGCAGGTTCACCCTGGCGGTCGGCGTGGGCTATCTCAAGGGCGAATTCGCGGCCCTGGGCGTCGATTTCGATGAACGCACCGAGCTGGTCGAGGAGGGTCTGGACGTCATCCGAGCCATCTGGACCGGCGACGACGTCTCGTTTCAGGGCAGGCACTTCCGGGCCAGGGGGATCACCGCCCACCCACGCCCGGCCACCAGCCCGCATCCACCGATCTGGATCGGCGGAAACACCGGCAAGGCGCGGCAACGGGTCGCCACCCGCGGCGACGGGTGGGCGCCCTTCGCGGCGCCGGCGGCCCTGGCCGGCACCGCGCGCACCGCCGCCATGGACTCCGTCGACGCGTTGGCCGCAGGCATTCAGGATCTGCGACGGCGCTGCGAGGAGGCGGGCCGGGAATGGGCGGCCATCGACATCTGCTTCTCCAACCTTGCCGGGGGCCGCCCCGGCGACGACGACTTCAATGCACACGCCTACCTGGACGGCCTGGGCCGTCTTGCCGATGTGGGGGTCACCTGGGTCCAGGTCGCCGTCCCCGGCGACGGCCTCAGCCAGGCGATCGAGGCGATAGAGCACTTCGGCGAATCGGTGATCCAGCAGGCGTAGCGCCCCGCTGTCAGGCCCGCCGTGCCGACGATAGTGTGGCGTCATGACCGTGCCGGAGATCATCCGCAGTGTGCCGCTGGCCGAGGAGATCCTCGAGTCGCACCGCCACCGAGCCGGCGGTGACGACATCGGTTGGGACGCCTACAAAGCCCACGTGTACCGGATCTTCAATTTCGCCCGCGCACTGACACCGGACGCCCCCGACCGTGACGAGAAACTCGCGATCGCCGCGGCATTTCACGATCTGGCAGCGTTCGACACGATCGACTATCTGGTGCCGTCGATCGAAGCGCAGGACGCGTGGCTGCAGGAGACCGGCCGCGACGCGTGGTCGGACGAGTTGGCGCTCGTCGTCGCCCAGCACCATCGGCTGGCCGGCTACCGCCCATCTCGCCCCTATGCGCCGCTGGTCGAAGCCGTTCGCCGTGCCGACCTGGTCGACGTGAGCCAGGGCCTGATCCGGTTCGGCCTTCCGCGGTCCTATGTCACCGAGGTGCGCGGCGCCTTCGACGCCGGCGTCTTCTTCAGGCGGGTGATCCCCTCGGGTGTCGTGCGCGCAGTCCGCCGGTTGCAGCAGCCCGGTTTCCTTCGTCCCGGCAACGCCCTGGCCCGCTCGGGGCATGCCGGACAAGACCGCTGACGGCGGCTACCCTTCTCCTTGTGACGCGATCGGTCGCCCGCCGCGAATTCCTGCGCTACACCGCCCTGCTCACGCCCGCGCTGGCCGTCCCCGGCGTCCTCGGGGCGATGACCGGCACCCCGACGGCCGCCGGCGAGGGCCTGCGGCTCGTCGATTTCGCCGACCGGCTGGTCCAGCCCGATCAGATCAAGGCCGCGGGCTTCGCCGGGGCCCTGGTCTACGTCTCGGAGTTACGGCCGGGCGCCACGTTCGATTTCAAGCCGGTCACCCGCGATTACGCGGACCGGCTTCGCGACGCCGGCCTGCAGGTCGTCAGCTGCTACCAGTTCGGCAAGCCCGGATGGGTGAACTCCCCGTCGGACTTCACCCGCGGCTATGACGGGGGAGTGGCCGACGCCCACACCGCGTTGCGGCTGCACAACGCGGCCGGAGGCCCCGACTCAGCGCCGATCTTCTTCAGCGTCGACGAAGACATCGACGCTCAGACGTGGAAAAGCCAGGCCGCGCAGTGGTTTCGTGGCATCAATTCTGTGCTGGGCACCGAGCGCACCGGAATCTACGGCGGTGCCCGCCAGCTCGGGTGGGCGATCGCCGATGGTGTCATCGGGCGCTCGACCAGCCCGGGCCACCGGTGGGCATGGCAGACCAAGGCGTGGTCGGGCGGTGATCGCGAACCGGCGGCGGTGCTCTTCCAGCGCGAAGTCGTCACCGCAACCGACCCGGGCTTCATGATCGACGACGTCCACGTCGATGTGGACGACGTCCTGGCGCCCGATTTCGGCCAGTGGGATCTCGCCCGGTGACGGCCGGCTCCCGGACGAACGACTGACAAGAAATCCGGATCTGTGCGTTGACTGTCGAAATATGCCGTGTATCAACCGGGTTCGTCAGAGATAAAGGCGCGCCCCCGAGTCGGTTCGCCGTGGAATGCCCGGAGGGCTTGCTGTGGGCCCTGTGTCAACAAACTATGCTCGCCTAACCCGGCGTCCGGTCGTCTCGGCCCAGGGCGCCAACAGCAGCTCACACGCCCGGCGCATATCGGCCTCAGCCTGGGCGGGTGTGGTCTCTCCCATCACCGCCCACGACAAGATGCCGTAGGCGCACTGCTCGACCAGCAGCGCGATCTGGGTGTCCTTCGATGTCGGCTCGACGATCCCGGCCACGGACAAGATGATCTCGCGCAGGTTGAAGTCGCCGGCGGTACTCGATTCGGCACGCCGGGCATTGACCGAGGTGATCATCGCCCGGGCCAGCCGCGGCCGGGTGAGCATGCTGCGGCAGATGCCCGCCATCAGGTCGGTGACATCGGCAGCCGGGCACCCGGTCAGCGGGTGCGGCGGTTGCACGGAGCGGGTGTAGTGCAGCAGCAGTGCCGTGAACAAATGGTGCTTCGTCGGGTAGTAGCGGTAGACAGTGGTGATCGATACCGCCGACTGATCCGCCACGTCCTGCATCCGGACGGCTTCCAGCCCGTCGCGGGCGCCGAGTCTGGCCGCGGTGGCGAGGATCCGTTCACAGCGTTGGTGCTGAGCGGGTGTCCGGGGGGTTGCCGGCTCGCGATCACTCGGCGGACGGGGCATCGGAGCCTCGCGCGGCAGGCGGTGTGCCGCGAAGCAACTTCTGCATCATCCGGTGGGAGGCGAGCACGGCGTCGGCCCGATCCTGGCCGGCGTGCAAGGCCGGGTTCCCGGCGTGTTCGGAGACGACGCGCACGGGCCCGTCGGGGAGCTGGGTGAGGCCTTCGCGGGCCACATCGGCCGGATCGGACACCTGCAGCCCGGGAATGTCGAAGTTGAGCCCGGCCCGCCCCATGGCCGGTGTCCTGGTGACGCCGAGGACGAGTTCGAGAACATGCACGTTGTAGTCACGCAGTTCAAGCCAGAGGCCCTCGGCATAGATCCGGGTGAACGCTTTCACGCCGCCGTACACGGTGTGCCGCGCTGAGCCCAGATAGCCGGTGAGCGAGCCGATCAGCAGTACGCCGCCGCGGCGGCGAGCACGCATCGGGCCGGCGAAGTGATGAATCAGCGCCAGCGGCGTCGTCACATTCAGGTCGATCACCTGTTGGAACGCGGCCAGGTCGCCATCGAGGAACTCCGCGCTGTGAGTATTGGCGCCCGCGTTGTAGATCAGCAGCCCGATTTCGAGATCCGTTGTGGCCGAGATGATCTGCTCGACGCTGCTGGACCGCGACAGGTCCAGGGCCAGTTCGCGGACCTGTACGCCGAGTTCGCGGCAGCGATCGGCGGTGTGCTGCAGCGGTTGTTGCTTACGGGCGATCAGCACCAGGTTGATCCCCGCACCGGCCAGCAGCAGTGCGAACTCCGCGCCGACGCCTTCCGAGCCGCCCGCGATCAGGGCCCAGGGCCCGTAGTGCGGCCGCCAGGCCGGCCGGTCACCGCTGGACAAGGGCTACCTCCGTAACTAAAATTCATTTTAGTTTCTGATGGGACGAGGCTACCTCGGCCACCCGGCGCAAGGAAAGTGCATGAAGCCATTGCGGTACGACGTTCCCCGGGCCCGTTGATGCGCTTCGGCCTGTCCACGCCGGTGGTTATTCAGCTCCCCGGCGCGGCTTCGGACTGGGAGGCCCGCGGCGGCATCGACGACATCGCCGAGATAGCCACGGCCGCAGATGAGCTCGGATTCGCACACCTCACCTGCTCCGAACATGTGGCGGTGCCGGAAGAGGTGGCGGCCGTTCGCGGTGCGACGTACTGGGATCCGTTGGCCACCTTGGCGTTTCTTGCCGCCCGCACCACGCGGATCAGGCTGGTGACCTCCGTTCTGGTGCTGGGCTACCACCATCCGCTGGAGATCGCCAAGCGCTACGGGACCCTGGATCGGATCAGCCGCGGCCGGCTCACCCTCGGCGTGGGTGTCGGTTCGCTGCGCGAGGAGTTCGAGCTACTCGACTGCGCCTGGGGTGATCGCGGCGCCCGCGCCGACGACGCGATGAAGGCGCTGCGTGCGTCACTGTCGAGCAGCCGACCGGCCTATGACGGCCCCTACTATCGCTACGACTCGGTGATCGTGGAGCCCTGTGCGGTGCAGCCGCGGGTGCCGATCTGGGTGGGCGGGCGCACCAGGCGCTCACTTCGGCGCGCCGTGGACTTGGGTGACGGCTGGACGCCGTTCGGCCTCACGACGGCCGAGATCGCCAAACTGCTTGACTCCGTGGACCGTCCAGACGATTTCACCGTCGTCCTGGCGACCCGGCCGCTGGACCCGATCGGCGCCCCGCAGCGGGTCACCGACCAGATCGGCCGGCTGGCCGAAGCCGGGGCGACCGATGTCAGCTGCGTGATCTCCGCACGATCCTCGGCGCACTTCCGCGACCAACTGGCGGCCCTTGCACAGCTCACCGACCTCGCGGGAACGGAGCACCCATGACCAGCCAACGGTTGATCGATCTCGAACGCCGCCTGCAGCAGATCGAGGACGAACGCGCGATCGAGCGGTTGATCGCCTCCTACGGCCCACTGGTGGACGCCGGCGACCCCGAGGCTACCGCCGCACTGTGGTGTGACGACGGGGTCTATGACGTCGAAGACTGGCTGATGCAGGGCCGCGACCACATCGCGGCGATGGTGCGCTCATCGGGACACCAGGAGCTGATCAACGGCGGCTGTGTGCATTTCCTGGGACCGGCGGTGGTCACCGTCCACGGCGACGACGCGACCGCGGTATGCGCCTCGACGTTGCTGGTCAAGCGGGAGGTCGGCTACCACGTGGCACGTGGGGGCGCCAACTATTTCCATCTCAGGCGGGAATCGGCGGTATCCGGGCGCTGGCAGATCGTCAAACGGATCACCCGTCTCCTCGACGGCAGCGCCGACAGCCGCGCCCTGTTCGTCGACGGAATCGCCGGACGGATCCGCTGAGGCCTACCCGGGCTCGAGAAACCCCCGTACCAGCCGGACGAACTCCGCGGGCCGGTCGTAGGTGAGGATGTGCCCGGCGCCGGCGATGGTGGCCAGCCGGGAATTCGGGGCGGCGGCATGGGCTTTCGCCAGTTCGGCCGCGCCGACCAGCGGGTCGTCGGCGCCGCGGACCCACAACGTCGGCACGGATAGTCCCGGCAGCTCCGGCAGCAGGTTCAGCCGCATCGAGCCCGGACCGTAGGCCTGGATCTGCCAGTCGTCCAGTACCTTCTCGCCGTAACGGTGCTTGGCGCGCGCCTCGTGCACCGCGTCGGCGATGATCGCGTCGAAATCCGGGGTGCGTTCGCCCGCAGCCAGATTGGCGATCATGGACCGGCGGATCGCGGCGGGGAAACGGGCGAGGTACCAGGAGCCGGCGCGCAGCAGCCCGGGTGTGCGCATAGCCAGCCAGGTCAGGAACTGCGCCGGGCGTTTGGCATCGAGCCCGCCGGGCCCGGCCGCCACCAGGGCGCTCACCCGCTCGGGGTGCGCCACGGCGAAACCGGTGGCGATACCGGCGCCCAGGGACAGTCCGATGAACGCCGCCCGGCCCAGCTCGAGCGTGTCGAGCAGTTCGTGCAGGAAGCGGCGGAAGAAGGCGTCGTCGAGCACACCCTGCCACGGCCGGCTGGCCCCGTGGCGGGGCAGATCGATCAGGTGTACCCGGTAGTCGGCCGTCAGTGCCGGGGCGACCCGGCGCCATACTCCCTGCGCGGTGTCGAGCATCGCTCCGTGCAGCAGAAGCAGGGGCAGCCCGGTCTCGCCGCCGCGGTAGCACCGCACCGGCCCGCCGCAGACAGTGAGGTCGGTGTGGTTGTCGAACGGGTCGCTCACAGCCGCCCCCTGCGACGCACCGCCCACCGCAGCACCCGCACATAGGCCGGCCACGAGCTGCGCGGGCCGCCACAGCCCAGGTTGCCGGCCGCCTTGTCCAGGGCGTCCTCGAGCAGCGCGTCATGCAGCCACCGCCAGATGAACGGCCAGCTCAGCCCGGTCCAGCCCACGGTGGTCGCGACCAGGCTGTGGCGTAATTCGTAGCCGGCGGGCACCGGTTGGGCCTGCCACTCGTGATAGCCGTCGAGGCCGGTGGGCTTGCTGAAGGCGAACCGGATCCGCCGCGCCGGCTCGTAGTCGGTGACGCCGTAGCGGATCGGACCGTGCCCGCCCTTCGCGCCGACGCCCAGCGGCCGGTCGAACCGCAACGCCGGCCAGTTCTCCTGCGGCCACAGCCGGTCGTCGTCACCGGCGAGGGTGTCTATCAAGGCGCCCACCCGGTCGAGGCTATCGGCGGCGAACACCCGGCTGTGCACATTGGTGACTCGCATCGCACGCTCCAATCTAGAGAACTATCGCTAATTTATTAGAGAGTACTCTCTACTTCATGCCGATGCCAGGTAAGTTCACCGCCGACGACTTCATCGACGCGGCCATCGGGCTGATCCTTGCGGGCGGGCCGGGTGCCGCCACCGCCACCGCGGTGGCCCAGGCGGTGGGGGCGCCCAGCGGGTCGGTGTATCACCGGTTCCCCACACGACACGATCTGCTGGCCCAGGCCTGGCTGACACCGGTGCGCCGTTTCCAGGCGGATTTCCTGCCGCTGCTCGCCGCCGACGGTGACCCGGTTGAAATCGGCGTGGCCGCCGCGCGCCACGTGCTGCGCTGGAGCGCCGACCACAAGGAAGCGGCCGCTCTGCTGGCCCGCTACAGCCGCTCCGATTTCGTCAGCACCGACTGCTCGGCCGCCGTCGTGGCCGACGCCGATGCCCTGGACCGGCGCGCGGCCGAGGCACTGGCCGGATTCCTGGCGCGGTTCCCGGCCGCCGACCGCGACCGGGTGCGGTTGGCCGTCATCGACGCGCCGCTGGCTCTGGTGCGCCGCAGCTTCGCGGCGGAGGGCCCCGACGCCGACACCGGGGAGTTGGCCGCCGACGTCGCCCGCCGGCTGCTGGCTAGCGGAAGCGGACGTTCAGCGTCGCCAGGCCGAAGATCTTCCGGTCCCCGGACTTCGCCGCGACCAGGATGACGCCGGTGCGGGTCTCGGGATCCAGCGACTTGATCTTGCCGCTGAACTCGATGTCGGCGCCCTCCTTGGCCGACACGATCGCCGGCGCCGACAAGCGCACCGCATAGCGGGTGATCGCCCCGGGGTCGCCGGTCCAGGCGG
Source organism: Mycolicibacter terrae (assembly GCF_010727125.1). Classification (NCBI taxonomy): domain Bacteria; kingdom Bacillati; phylum Actinomycetota; class Actinomycetes; order Mycobacteriales; family Mycobacteriaceae; genus Mycobacterium; species Mycobacterium terrae. The sequence continues at coordinate 4,349,795 of NZ_AP022564.1, forward strand.
AGGCGAAGCCGGCGCCCAGGCCCATGGTCAGCATGCCGTGGGCGATCACGTCGGGCAGCCCGGCCAGCTTGGCGATCTCCTCGTCCCAGTGGATCGGGTTGGCGTCGCCGGCCACGCCGGCGTAGTTCACCAGGTCGCCGCGGGTTAGCCGGGTGTGGCGTACCGGCAGCACGTCGCCGACCTTCACCTCGTCGAAGGACGGGGTCGCCGGGGTGCGGGTCAGGCCGCCCTCGGAGATCCGGGCGTCACCGCCGGGCCGCAGGGTTTTCTGGTAGGAGGCGTCGGATTGACCGATGCCGAGGATGTTGACGTCGTGCATCATCGCGTTGTGCACGGCCGTCTTGACGGCCGGATCGATGTCCTCGGCGGTCACCCCGACGACGGTGGTGTGCAGGGTGTGTACCCGCTCGCCGGCGGTGTCGGTGAAGGTGTTGGTCACGGTGATCAGGTCGCGGCCAGCGATCCGGCGCACCGCGGTCAGCTCGACATCGATCTCCAGCTCGTCGCCGTCCACGATCGGGCGGTGCTGCTCGAAGACCTCTTCGGTCTGCATGTAGGTGTCGTATCCGACGACCACCGACTCGAACATGCGCCGGTTGCAGTTCATCCCCGGGACCGAGGTGAACGTCAGGGGAGCCACCAGCCCCGAGTAGCCCATCTCAGCGGCGGCTGCCACGTCCCAGTGCGACGGGTGGTAATCCTGCACCGCTCGGGCGTACTCGCGGACCTTCTCCCGGCCCACCAGATAGGTGCCGTCCATCTGGTAGTAGTGGCCGACCCGTGCTTCCAGCGCCGATGTCTCTGCTGTGGTCATGGATCGACTCAACCGTTCTGTCGGCTTGTTTGCTGAGGCTGACCACAGCACACTAGCGCGCGGGCTCGGAGCGGGACACATCAGCAATGCTCAGGCGCCGGCACGGGCTGTCGGCGGGCAGGTGGTGGGTGGCCACCACCACCGTGCGATCGGCGCCGAACAGGCCGGGGACCTGCAACAGCGCGCGCAGCAGATCATCGGCGTCGCCGGCGTCGAGGTGTTCGGTCGGCTCGTCGAGCAAAACGATCCGGGCGGGTGAGAGCATTGCCCGCGCCAGCAGCAGGCGCCGGCGCTGGCCGGCCGACAGGCCTTGGGCGCCGCCGGCCAAGATGGTGGCCAGACCGTCGGGCAGGCCGGCCAGCCACCGGCCGAGACCGACCCGGTCCAGGACGTCGGCCAGTTCGTCGTCGCGGCAGTCCCCGCGCGCCACCAGCAGGTTGTCCCGAACAGTGGTGGCGAAGACGTGCGCGTCTTCGGCGAAAAAGCCGACAGCGGCCCGTACTTCGTTCTCGGGAAGCCGCTGCAGCGCGATCCCGTCCACCTCCACTCGGCCCTCCAGCGGCGCCAGCAGCCCGGCCAGGGTCATCAGCAGCGTGGTCTTTCCGGCCCCGCTCGGTCCGGTGATCGCCAGCCGGTCCCCGGGCGCCAGTTCCAGCGCAACCCGCATCGCGCGGTCCTCGCGGTGGCCGAAGCGCACATCGACCGACAATCGCCGCGTCGCTGCGGAAGCCAGCGCCGCCTCGGGGCCGGCCACCACGGATGCGTCCGGTGGGGCCAGGTCAATCAGTCGCTGCGCCGCGATCCGCGAACGAGTCAGCTGGATCGCGGCGGCCGGCAGGGCGGTGGTGGCCTCAAACGCGGACAGCGGCAACAACATCAGAATCGCCAGGGTGGTGGGTGCGACGGCGTCGGCGAGCCCGATCCCGACCACCAGCGCGCCCAGTACGCTGACCCCGACGGCGGCGGTGGGCATCGCGGCGGCCATGGCGGCCGGCCGCGCGGCGGTGTCCATCGCCGTGCTCCAGGCCCGTTGCCGGCGCTGCGATTCGGCGATGACCCCGGGCAGGCGCCCGGCGATCCGCAGCTCGGGAGCGTGGTCGAGGGCCAACATCGATGAGACGTCGCGCTCGGAAAGGTGTTGGCGGGCCAGGTCTTCCTGCGCGGCGGCGGCCCGCGCCGACAGCCACGGCGCCAGTACCCCGGCGACCAGCAGAGAACCCGCCAACACCGCGGCCGCCGCCGGCGAGATCACTGCGATCGCCGCCGTGGCGATCACGCCCAACACGGCCGCCACCCCGACCGGCAGCAGGGCGCGCACCAGGACATCGGCCAATGTGTCGACATCGGCGCCCACCCGTGTCACCAGCTCGCCAGTGTGCAATCGGGCCGCGGCACTCACCGGCCCGTGGGCCAGACGCCGATAGATCTGCGCGCGCGCCGTCCCTGCGGCGTGCAGCGCAGCGTCGTGGCCGGCCAGTCGCTCGCAGTAGTGCAAGACGCCACGGGAGATCGCAAGCGCCCGCACCGCAACCACCGCGACCGTCAGGTCCAGCACCGGCGGCATCTGCCAGGCGCGGGTGATCAGCCAGGCCGAGACCCCGGCCAACGCGAGCGCGCTGCACAGCGACAGCACCCCCAGGGCCCCGGCCAGCAGCAGCCGGGGCAGCCGCGGTCGCAGCAGCCCCCAGGCGGCCCGTAGGAGATCAGCGCGCCGCATCGGCCTCACCCGCCTGGGCGCGCACCGTGATCACCCGATCGCCGATGGCCAGGACCGGCGCGCGGTGGGCGACCACGACCACGGTCGACCCGGCGCGGGCGCGCTGAACCAGGGCCGTCAGCACCCGCTGTTCGGTAGCGGCGTCCAGGTGGGCGGTCGGCTCATCGAGCAGCAGCACCGGCGCCGCCGACCCCAACGCTCGCGCCAGCCCCAGTCGCTGCCGCTGGCCCAACGACATCCCGACACCGCCGCGCCCCAACCCGGTGTGCAGGCCGTCGGGCAGTTCGGTGACGACTGCATCGAATCCGGCTGCCGCGCAGGCGGCCTGGGCATCGACGAGTTCCCCGAACAGGGCAAGGTTGTCGGCGACGCTGCCGGGGATGAGTGCCGGACGCTGCGGCAGCCAGGACAGCTGTCGCCACCACGCCGGCAGGTCGAGATCGGCGATGTCGGTACCGGACACCGTGACACGTCCCGCGGTGGGCACCGTCAGCCCGGCGACGGCCGCCAGCGTCGTGCTCTTTCCCGCGCCGTTGGCACCGGTCAGCACCGTGACGCGGCCGGGCTCGATCACCGCGGTCAGGTCGGCGGGCGCGGCACCGTCCCGGCCGGCCACGCTGAGCCGGTCGAGGCGGATCTCCGCTCCGCGCGCCGTCACGACCCGGTGTCCGGGTGTGCGCCGGATCGGTTCACCGATCAGCGTGAACGCCTTCTCCGCGGCGGCGCGCCCGTCCTGGGCGGCGTGAAACTCCACCCCGATGCGGCGCAGCGGCCAGTACACGTCGGGCACCAGCAGCAATACCGTCAAGCCGGCGGTCAGGCTCATCTCGCCGAACACCAGCCGCAGGCCGATGCTCACGGCCACCACCGCCACGCCGAGGGTGGCCAGCAGTTCGAGCACCAGCGCCGAGAGGAACGCGATCCGCAAAGTGGCCATCGTGGATCGGCGGTGGGCGGCGGACAACTCGGCGATGCGGTGCTCAGGCCCGGCGGCGCGGCCGAGCGCACGCAACGTGGGGATTCCGGCGATCAGGTCCAGCAGCCGCGCCTGCAGCGTCGTCATGGCCGCCAGGGCGGCCGCCGATCGGTCCGCGGTGGCCAGGCCGATCAGCACCATGAAGGCCGGGATCAGCGGCAAGGTGATCGCGACGAGCAGGGTCGCTCGTCGGTCGTAGCAGGCGATCACCACCACGGTGGCCGGGGTCAGGACCGCTGCTGACAGCAGCGCGGGCAGATAGGCGGTGAAGTAGGGGCGCAACCCGTCGAGCCCCCGAGTGACCACGGCCGCCGCGGCGTCGCGTTCGGCGGCCAGCCGGCGAGGGGAGCGCGCGGTGACCGCGGCGAGCACCTGCCCGGCCAGCTCGGCGATCACCGCGCCGGCCCCGCGCTGACCCACGCGGGCCTGTGCCCACTGTGCGACGGTGCGCGCCGTCCACAGCAGTCCCAGCGCCGCCAGCAGTGGTACCCAGTGTGCGACGCTGCGGGTGGATGGATCGGTGATCACCTGAGACACGATGTGCGCCAGCAGGATCGCCGAGGCGATCGCGCAACCCGTAATCACCACGCCGCAGCCCACCGTGGCGGCCAGGAAGCGGCGCACCTCCGTCGAGGCCCGCCACAGCCGCGGGTCCAGTGGGGCCCGGGACGTCCCGCCGGTCAGGACGCCTGCCTGGCCAACCCGATGGACGGCGGGATCTGTTCTGCCGAGATACGTTGCCGGAACACCCAATACGTCCAGCCTTGGTACACCATCGCCAGCGGGGCGAAGATCACCGCCGCCCAGGTCATGATCTTCAACGTGTAGGGAGTCGACGACGCGTTGTAGATCGTCAGGCTCCACTGCGGATCCAGGGTGGAGGGCAACAGGGTCGGGTACAGGGCGCCGAACAGCAAGACCACCACCGCCGCAACCACCAGCGCGGTGCAGGCGAACGCCCAGCCGTCGGATGCCCGGCGCCACACCAGAAGCACCGCTACCAGTTGGGCGATGAGGGCGAGCCCCAGCACCAGCCAGGTCCAGCGGGCGCCGTGGGCCACCTGGGTCCACACCCCGAAGGCGGCGACCAATGCGGTCACCGGCAGCGCCAACCGGCCCGCGAAGCGGTGGGCATCGTCACGGATCGCGCCGGCGGTCTTCAGGGCGGTGAACACCGCGCCGTAGAACAGAAACAGCCCGCCGGTCGCCAGCCCGCCCAGCAGCGTGTAGGCGTTGATCACGTCGCCAAACGCCAACCGAACATGATGTTCGGCGTCCACCGGAAGGCCACGGACCAGAGCCGCGAACGCCACCCCCCACAGGATCGCGGGCAGCCAGGACCCGGCGGCGATCCCGAAATCCGCCCACGCCCGCCACTTCGGATCGTCGACCTTGCCGCGCCACTCGATCGCCACGGCGCGCACGATCATGCCGAACAGGATCGCCAGCAACGGCAGGTACAGCGTGGAGAACACCGTCGCATACCAGCCCGGGAACGCGGCGAACATCGCGCCGCCGGCGGTGATCAACCAGACCTCGTTGCCGTCCCAGACCGGGCCGATGGTGTTCAGCGCCGCGCGCCGATGCGCCTCGGGATCGCCGGCGCTGACCCGGCCGAACGGCGTCATCAGCATCCCCACCCCGAAGTCGAAGCCCTCCAGCACGAAGAATCCGAGAAACAGCACCGCGACCAGTACGAACCACACCTGGTGTAGGTCCATCGCGAGGTCTCCTTTCGCTGCGGCGGCTTCAGTAGGCGAATGACAGGGGCGCGACCTCGTCGTCGGCGGGCGCTGCCGGCGGCGCGGGTTCGGCGTCGTGTTCTTGCGGCCCTTCGACGACGTAACGCTTGATCAACCAGAACCAGATCACCGCGAGCACCGCGTAGACCAACGTGAACATCACCAGGGAGGTGACGACCACGCCGACGGAATTGCCCGACACCCCTTCGGCGACGGTGAGCCGCACGTTCTGATCGCCGGTCGGGTTGGGGACCACGACCCAGGGCTGGCGGCCCATCTCGGTGAACACCCAGCCCGCGCTGTTGGCCAAAAACGGGGTGGGGATGGTCAGCAGCGCAAGCCAGGAGAACCAGCGTTGATTCGGGATCCGGCCGCGGCGGGTCAGCCACAGCGCGGCCAGCGCGAACGCCACCGGCACCAGCAGCAGGCCGATCATCGCGCGGAACGACCAATAGGTGACGAACAGGTTCGGCCGATAGTCACCCGCCCCGAACTGCTGTTCGTAGCGCTGCTGGATGTCGCGGACCCCCTCGAGTGAAACCCCGCTGAACCGGCCCTCGGCTAAGAACGGCAGCACGTAGGGCACCTCGATCACCCGGGTCAGATGGTCGCAGTTGTTCTGCCGGCCGACGGTCAGGATCGAGAAATCCGGGTCGGTGGCGGTGTCGCACAACGACTCCGCCGAAGCCATCTTCATCGGCTGCTGGACGAACATCAGCTTGCCCTGAATGTCGCCGGTGAAGAACAGTCCGGCCGCGGCGATCAGCGCAACCCAACACCCGAGGATGGTCGCGGGGCGATACATGGTGGCCGCGTCGACACCGGCGGCTTGCGCTCCACCGCCGCCCGCCGCAACCCCGGCCCGCGACCGCACCATCCACCAGGCGCCCACCGCGGCGACGAACGTTCCTGCGGTCAAAAATGCGCCGGCGACCGCGTGCGACAGGGCGGCCTGGGCGGTGTTGTTGGTGAAAAGCGCCATGATGCTGTCCAATTCGGCGCGGTTGGTCTCCGGATTGAAGTGCGCGCCAACGGGGTGCTGCATGAACGAATTGGCGGCGATGATGAAGAACGCCGACACGTTGGTGGCGATGGCGACGATCCAGATGCACAACAGATGCACCGCCCGCGGCAACCGGCCCCAGCCGAAGATCCACAGGCCGATGAACGTGGATTCGAAGAAGAACGCGGCCAGGCCCTCCATCGCCAGCGGAGCGCCGAACACGTCGCCGACGAACCGCGAGTATTCGCTCCAGTTCATCCCGAACTGGAATTCCTGCACGATCCCGGTGGCCACCCCGAGGGCGAAGTTGATCAGGAACAGCTTGCCGAAGAACTTCGTCAGCCGATACCAGGCGACGTTGTCGGTGAGCACCCACACCGTCTGCATGACCGCGACCAAGGGCGCCAAACCGATGGTCAGCGGCACAAAGATGAAGTGATAGACGGTGGTGATCCCGAATTGCCACCGCGATACGTCGACGACGTCCATGGGCGATCTCCCGGAGCTGCGGAGCCGATGCTACGACAGAGTGTAGTAGTTATGGCGCGGCGGTACTAGCTCTATATCGAGGCAGTTAGGATCCGGGGCGGTGACCCGTGACGAGACTTTCCTAAAAGGAGCCGAACCCATGAGCGACATCGAGACGTCGGCAGCTGCCACCGGAACGGCGATGGAACAGGCCGTCGCGGTGTTCATGCTGCACCCGGAGACCTTCGCCGACAGCATCGCCGCGGGCTATCAGAACCCGCTGGCCGGGTACGTCGCCGGACGCGGCGGAGTGCTGGGCGAGGCCACGGGTGCCGCCGTCGGTGCGGTGTTCGCCGTGTTCGAACCGACCGCGCTGGGCGCGATGTGGGACGAAGGCGTCGCGGTGCGCGGCGCTGCCGCTGCAGCGCAACAGTATTGGGCCCAGACGGCCGAGTTCGGGCGTAAGTACCTGTCCGGTGCGCAGGGGCTGGATCGGATCGCCGCGCTGGGCGAGAAGGTCATCGCAGCCTCACCGATCGCGGGGCTGCCCCTGTTCGCCGGCTGGCGTGCGATGCCGCTGGCCGACGACGCTGCGGGACGGGCGCTGCAGGTGATGTTCATCCTGCGTGAACTGCGGGCCGGCGTGCATTTCAACGCGCTCGCCATCTCCGGCATCGCCCCGATCGAGGCGCACATGCTCAATAAGGGACCGCAGTACGCCGCGATGTTCGGCTGGCCCGAGCCTTTCGCCGACGGCGCCGACAAGAAGGATCGCTACGACCAGATCGAACAGGAGACCAACCGCCGCATGGCGGAACTGTTCGCAGCCGCCCTGACCGCCGAAGAAGCCGGGGAGCTGGCCCGGTTGAGCACCGACGCGCTGGCCTCGTTGCAGGCCGCCGTTCCGGCCTGACTTAGCCCGGCGGTTCAGCGGCCAGGGCGGCACTGAGCCCGCGGGTCACCGAATGCAGCTGCGTCCCCAGCCGGGTGATCGCGGCGCCGCTCATCGGATCGGCGCTGGGAACCAGGCTCAGCATCAGCGCCACGCGGGATCCCGGCCCCAGGACGGGGGAGTCGATGTGGCTGACGGCGTAGGTGCGGTCGGGGGCCAGGTTGACCGGAAACCAGTCCTCGGTGTGGATCAGTTCGTCGGTCAAGGCCTGCGCAAGTTGGCTCAGGCGGGTGGAACGAACCTCGGCGCTGCGCACGATCAACGCCAGTTCCTGCAGGCGTAGGTCGGGCAGAATGTGCAGCCCGACCGCATAGCCACGTTGTTCGGCGGCGCTCAGGGCCTGGCGGTAGCGATCGCGCACGTCCGCGGGCAGGGCGGCGAGCCACCGATCCCGGACGCCCGCCCCGGACCAGGCGGCGATCGACGCCCCATAGGGCGGACGGTGCGGAAACTGGGTGCCGATGGGCATCGGGTGACCGCCGCCCTGAGGGCTGCGAACCTGATCGACGACGGTGGAGTAGTCATCGCTGACCGAGAAGGCGACGCAGTGCGCGCCGGTGGCCGCCGACAGCTCGGCCATCGCCGAGCGGGTCAACACCAGGGCCGGATAGCTCTCGGCCGCCTCTCGGCCGAGCCGAACCAGGGCGGGGCCGAGGTGGTAGGTCTTGCGAACCGGGTCGCGCAGCAGCCAGCCGGCCCGGAGCAGTTCGGCCAGCATCGAGTGGCAGCTGGCCTTGTGGACGCTCAACCGGCGCGAGATCTCGGCCAGCGTCATGCCCTTGTTCCCCGGACCCGCCAGGTGATCGAACAGGTTCACCACCCGTTCGGTCTGCGGAGAGGGGCGCGGGGCCATAGCTGAACCGTAGCCCGGTAGGCGCATAGTGCGACTCCTTGCGGTGGTATCCGCGACCATGTGACGATGGTCACAATGTCTACGCAGGCCACAGGTGCAACAGGGACGGCGACGCAGCTTCGAGGCAAGACGGCGGTGGTGACCGGAGGAGCCGGTGGCATCGGCCGGGCCCTGGGCAGGCGGTTCGGCCGCGAGGGCATGAAGGTGGTGCTCGCCGATGTCCTCGCCGAACCGCTGGACGAGGCGACCCGGGACCTGCAGGACGAGGGCATCGAGGCCGTGGGGGTGGTCACCGACGTCACCGATTACTCCTCGATCGAGTCGCTGGCCGCCGAGGCGCTCGCTCGCTTCGGCGCGGTGCACGTGGTGTGCAACAACGCCGGCACCGGGGCGGTGTCCGAGGGCTATATGTGGGAGCACGACCTGGCCGATTGGCGCTGGGGCATCGACGTCAACGTCCTGGGCGTCGTCCACGGCATCAAGGCCTTCGTGCCGATCCTGCTCGAGCAGGGCGAGGGACACCTCGTCAACACCTGCTCGGGTAACGGCGGATTCGCGCCGATCGCCCGCGGCGCCATGGGCGGGCCGGCCACAGCGGTCTACCCGATGACCAAGGCCGCGGTGCTCTGCCTGACCGAGAGCCTCTACAGCCACCTGGAGATGACCGGGACGCGGGTACGCGCACACGTCCTGTTCCCGGGAGGCTTCTTGAACACCGGCATCTGGGAGTCGTGGCGGCACCGCCCGCAGCGCTACGCCGCGACTCAGCGACGCCGAACACCCGAGGCGACCCTGGCCAGTGTGGTGGCCCGCTTCGAGGCCGCCGGCGCGCAAGTCGAGTTCGCCCCGCTCGAAACCGTCGCCGACCAGGTCGTGGAGGGCATCCAGGCGGATCGCTTCTGGATGATGGGCCCGCCCACCGCCTCCGATCAGATCGTGGCCGCCAAGGCGGCGTCGATCCTCGGTCGCGGTGAGCCCGACTACCTGGTCGACGTCCTGAGCCGGCATGCCCAGAACGCGGGGGAAGAAGGAGGAAAGCGTTGAGTACCACCACAGTCCGCTATGGCCCTCGTCCACCCGAGGAGCGGGTCGACCACGAGATAGATGCCACCACGGCGCCGATCGCCACCGAGGCGGTGACCGTCACCTACCTCACCGATCCGGAGATCGTCGCGGCCGTGCTGCCCCGACCGCTGGAGCCGGCCGCCGAACCGCTGGTGCGTGTCCAGCTGCAGCGGGTCCGGTTGGAGGGCAGACCGCCGTTCGGGTCCGCGGTGTTCTCGGTGACCGCCCGGCACGACGGTATCGAGGGCGACTATCCGCTGTTCATGCCCCAGTCCACCGAACAATCCGTCACCGGCGGGCGCGAAACCTTCGGCGAGCCCAAGAAACTGGCCCACATCGAGGTGGAGCGCGACGGTGCGAACATCAGCGCGGGCGTGCAGCGGCTGGGCCACCACCTCATCCAGGTGAACGGCCGGGTGACGGGCCCGGGCGAGTTGCCGCCCGATCAGGTCAACATCGAGTTCTACTTCAAGTTCCTGCGTGCCCCCGACGGCAGCGGCATCACCGACCCCCACCTCGTCTACGGCGAATACCACCGGCACTACGAGTCACTGGAGATCGTCGACGGCACCTGCACGCTGGGGGAGTCGCCGCTGGATCCGGTGGCCGACATCGTGATCCGGGACATCCGGTCGATCACCTGGTGTCGCCGCCGCACCGTCCAGGTGGGGAGGATAGCTCAGCGGGTGCCGGCCGAATGGCTGCTGCCGTACGTGCACCAGCGCTACGACGATGTGGCGCTGCTCGCCGCCCCCAGGCCCGAGTCGATGCGGGCGTAAGCGCATGGACCGCTACACGGTCATCTCGGCCGACTGCCACGCCGGTGCCGATCTGCTGGACTACCGTGAATACCTCGATCCGGCCTACCGCGACGAATTCGACAGCTGGGCACAGGCATACGTGAACCCGTTCGGCGACCTCACCGAGCCCGAGGCCGACCGCAACTGGAACAGCGACCGCCGCAACGCCGACCTGGACGTCGAAGGCATCGCCGGCGAGGTCGTCTACCCCAACACGGTCCCGCCGTTCTTTCCGCATGGGAGCCTGGCCGCTCCACCGCCGGAGACCGCCCGCGAGCTCGAACTGCGCTGGGCCGGCCTGCGCGCACACAATCGCTGGCTGGCCGATTTCTGCTCCCTGTCACCCGAGCGGCGCGCCGGAGTCGGCCAGATCCTGCTCGGCGACCTCGACCAAGCCGTCGCCGAAATCGCGCAGATCGCCGAACTCGGGCTGCGCGGCGGTGTGCTGCTGCCCGGGGTCGCCCCCGGTACCGGCATCCCCCCGCTCTACGCCGAGCACTGGGCGCCGCTGTGGGCGGCCTGCGACGAGGCCGGGGTAGTGGTCAATCATCACGGCGGCAACGCCGGACCGTCCCCGATCGACGGGTGGGGCAGCTCGTTCGCGGTGTGGGTGTATGAGACCCACTGGTGGGCGCATCGGGCGCTGTGGCACCTGATCTTCAGCGGCGCCCTGGACCGTCACCCGGACCTCACCGTGGTCTTCACCGAGCAGGGCGCGGGATGGATTCCGGCGACGCTGGATTCGCTCGACGTCGCGGCCGCCCGGTACGCGCGAGCCGGCTCGGCGATCGCCCGCTTCGCCGGGCCCACGGCCGGCTCGCTGAGCCACCAGCCCAGCGAGTACTGGTCCCGGCAGTGCTATGTCGGCGCCAGCTTCATGCGGCCCGTCGAGTGCGCCGAACGCCACGCCATCGGCGTCGAGAAGATCATGTGGGGAAGCGATTACCCGCACTATGAGGGAACCGCCCCCTACACCAGGGAAGCGTTGCGCCACACCTTCGCCCGTGTGCCGCCTGCCGAAGTGGCGGCCATGGTGGGCGGCAACGCGGCGGCCGTCTACGGCTTCGACCTGGCCGCCCTGGCGCCGTTGACCGACCGAATCGGCCCGACGGTGGCCGAGGTCTCCGAGCCGCTGGCCGAGGTACCCGCCGATGCGAGCAGCACCGTCTTCGAGCCCGACCCGATCCGTACCTGGTAGCGAAAGGTTAATTGTGGACCCGTATCTCATCATCTCCGCCGACACCCACGCCGAACTCCCGACCGAGCGCTACCGCGAATACGTCGACCCCGAATACCGCGAGGACTTCGAGACATACCTGGCCGAGAAGACCGCCGCGGCGCAGGCCGGCGGATTCATCGACGAGGAGTTCGCCCAGGAGTGGTTCTCTGAGCATGGTGAGGGAATCGCCGGCGGATGGGACGTGGCGCTGCGGGACCGGGAACTCGACGGCGACGGGGTGGTCGGCGAGGTCATCTTCCCCGACGCCGATGCGGTGACCGGGGTGGCCGGGGCCCCGTTCGGGGCCGGTCTGGGCCAGTCCGGCGACCTCGACCCGGGGCGCGCCATGGCCGGAGCACGGGCCCACAACCGCTGGCTGGCCGAACTGTGCAGCCACAGCCCCGAGCGACGGGCCGGGGTCGCCGTCGTGCCGATCCTGGCGGACGTCGACGCGGCGGTCGCCGAGATCACCCGCGCGGCGGAATCCGGTCTGCGGGGCGGGATTCTGATCCCGGCACGCTGGGTCGGCTATCCGCCCTACCACGATCGGCGCTACGACAAGGTCTGGGCGGCCTGCCAGGATCTGCAGATGCCCGTGCACACCCACTCCGGGCCCGCCCCGCAGGAGGAGTACGGCGGACACCTGGGCATCTACGTCACCGAGGTGCGCTGGTGGGGCGCCCGGCCATTGTGGTTCGCGTTGTGGTCGGGGGTGTTCGAGCGCTTTCCCGGCCTACGCTGGGGCGTCACCGAATGCGGCGCGTTCTGGGCCAACGATCTGCTCTGGCTGATGGACACCCGGTTTCTGCGTGAGCATTCGGCCAAGAAGATGAGCCACCAGATGGAGGGCGACCTGACGATGCCGCCGTCGGCCTACTTCGACCGGAACTGCTTCATCGGGGCCACCACCACCGAGCGCCGGGAACTGGCCCGACGTTACGAGATCGGCGTCTCCAACCTGCTGTGGGGCAACGACTTTCCTCACCCGGAGGGGACGTGGCCGCACACCCGTGATTGGCTGCGGCGTTCCTTCTGGGACATTCCGGTTGACGAGACCCGCCAGATGCTGGGCCTGGCGGCGGCCGAGCTGTACCACTTCGACCTGGGTGCCCTGGCCCCGCTGGCCGAGCGCATCGGGCCCACGCCTGAGGACCTCGGCCAGGACGATGCGGTGAGCATCCCCAAGTGGGAAGCGGCCCGCCTGGCCGGGAGGCACTGGCTGACCGACGCGGAGCCGATCCCCGACCTAGTACAGAACTGAGGAGTGAGTGCCATGACCCGAACCTGGGACACCATCGATCGGTACGTCGTCATCTCCACCGATACCCACGCCGGAGCCGATCTCTACGACTACAAACCGTATCTGCCCGCAGCGCTGCACCACGAGTTCGACGCCTGGGCCAAGAGCTACAGCAGCCCGTTCGACGACCTGATCGTCGCCACCGCCAACCGGAACTGGGACCACGAGCTGCGGATCGCGGACATGGACGCCGACGGGGTCGCTGCGGAGGTGCTGCTGCCCAACACCGTTCCGCCGTTCTTCCCGACCACACCCAACATCACCATCAGCCTGCCGCGGACACCCGCCGACTTCGAGAAACGCTGGGCCGGCGTGCAGGCCCACAATCGTTGGCAGGTCGACTTCTGCGCGCTGGCGCCGGCCCGGCGACGCGGCCTGATACAGATCTTTCCCAACGACATCGAGCTGGCGCTCAAGGAGATTCGTTGGGGCGCCGAGCAGGCGTGCTTCGGCGGCGTCCTGATTCCGCCAGTATCGCCGGGGGACCCGCACGTGGCCCCGCTGTTTCACACCCGGTATGACCCGATCTGGGAACTCTGCGCGGAACTGGACCTGACCGTGGTGCAGCACGCCGGAGCCGGCAGCCCCGAGATGCCGATGGACCAGCCGGCCTCCAACGCGGTGCTGATCACCGAGATGGCGCTGTGGGCGCAGCGCACGCTGAGCCACCTGATTCTCGCCGGCGTCTTCGAGCGGTACCCGACACTGCGATTCGTACCGACCGAGCAGGGCACCCTGTGGGTGCAGCAGCAACTGATGGTGCTCGACGCCATGGTGCCCACGATGAAGTCCGAGGCGAACAATCGCACCTACGGGATGTTCGGCGGGTCATCGGTCGACGAAATGTCGCTGATGCCCAGCGAATACGCCCGGAGAAACTGCTATTTGGCCAGTGAGCTCGGCCCCTATGACGCGGCGATGATCGATTACCTGGGGGCCGAGCACATCATGTGGGGCAGCGACTATCCGCACGAAGAGGGTTTCTCGCCGCACTCCAAGCTGGCCCTCCGCTGGGCATTACACGACCGGACCGAGGACGAATGCCGCAAGATCCTGGGTGGAAACGCGGGGCGCCTGTACCGTTTCGACCTTGACGCCCTGGCGCCGGTCGCCGCCGAAATCGGACCTTCGGTCACCGAGGTGGCAACACCGCTGGGCGACACCGGCTATCGAGCGCCGGCCGCGTTCGGCTATCGGCCATTCGAGGGTGGCCTGGCCCTCAAGCGGTTGGCCCCGGCCCGCGAGTAGGTGTCGCCGCGCTCAGATCATGGCCCGCAAGGGACCCTCCGGCGCGATGCCCAGGGAACTCAGCGCGGAGGCGTGGAAGGTGGTTCCCGGCACATGGATCGCGTGGTTGAGCCCGGCATGCGCGTCGCGCCAATACCGTTGCAGCGGTTTGTCCATCCGTAATGCATTGCCGCCGGAGCGGGCGAAAATCTGGTCGACGGCGCCCACCGCACGCCACACCGCACGGACCTGGGTGCGGCGCCCCGCAGCGCGATCTGCGAAGTCGACCTCCTTGCCGGCGGCGACCATGTCATAGATCCGATCGGCGTTGGCCAGCAGTTCCTGACGGGCGGCGTTGATATCGGCGGCCGCCTCGCCGATCGCATACATCACGTAGGGGTCGTCTTTGATCGCGGTCCCGGTGGCACTGACACGTGCCCGCTGATAGTCCAGGTGTGCGGCCAGCGCACCTTCGGCGATGCCGATGACCGCCGAGGAGATGCCGAGCGGGAACATCGTCGACCACGGCATCAGATACAGCGGGTCGGTCATGCCGGCGTCCCGCTGGGCGCTGCCGTCCATCACCTTGAGGCCGTCCATCGTGCGGTAGCTGGGGACGAACGCGTCTTTGACGATGACGTCCTTGGAGCCGGTTCCGCGCAGCCCCACCACATCCCAGGAGTCGTCAACGATCTCGTAGTCGCTGCGGGGCAGGATCATGTGCAGAATGGCCGGTGGCATGACCGGGATACCGTCGGCACCGCCGAGCATGGCGCCGAGAATGATCCAGTCGCAGTGGTCGGTGCCGGAACTGAACTGCCACCGGCCGTTGAAGAGGTAGCCACCATCTGCGGGCGTGGCCACCCCCTGCGGCGCATACGGCGAGGCCATCCAGGTGTCGACGTCGTCGGCCCACACCTCTTCCCCGACCCGCGGATCGGCGTAGGCCAGCTGGTAGGGGTGCACGCCGACCACACCGGTGACCCAGCCCGCCGAGGGGTCCAGCGCCGCGGTGGCCATCACGGTCTCGGCCCACTCGCGAGGATGCGCCTGATACCCGCCGTGCTTGGCCGACTGCAACAGGCGGATCGAGCCCGCGTCCTTCATCGCCTTGACCGTCTGATCGGTCAGCCGGCCGATCTTCTCCGCCTCGCCGGCCTGCTCGCGCAACTGGTCGGCGATGTCGATCAGCCGGTCGATTACCCGCTCGCCCATGTCGTCGTCCTTACCGTTGTGGACTGAAAACCGATGGTCTGCTTCAGGTGATGATGACACCGTTGGCGATCGGTGTCTGGAAAAGGCCACCACGTCGGGTGATCGACACTCCCGCCGTGGTGGGTGCGGATCGGTCAAGCGAGGATGGCTGCGAGGGTGCGCCAGCGGCGGTGCCGGTGGCCGAATAACACCCGGATGAACAGTCGGGTGCCCAATCCCTTGACGCCGTCGTCGGTTTCGATCTCGTCGGTATAGCGGCAGCGATGCTCGTCGAGGGGAGTGAAGGTGAGGCGGTGGTTCCAGGTGCGCACCGGACCGCCGCGCTCGTTGGTGTAGATCATCAGGTCGTCAAGCTCTTTGATCTCGATGTGATGAGTCCAGGCCGGCAGGACGCCGAACCACCACAACCGTGCCGACGCGCTGGTTCCCACCTCGAGGCGGTCGGGGGCCCTCAACGCGGGCATGGTGAGAAGCGGGGCGAGGACGAACTGCATCAACGCCGGTTTGCGCGCCAGGGCCGCGGCGCGCTGCGCTGAGATCGGCAGCTCGGTGCTGAGCGCAACGGTGCTCATGACGGCGAGTCCGCCGCCACGCCGCGCTCGAAGATGCGGATGAGCGACGGCACGATGCTGTGGCGCGGCACGGCGCCGTGCGCCGCTTCACTGCAGGCCTTGACCAGCAGGCCGAACAGCGCGATCCGAATCCATTCCGGGGGCAGCCCGGGATCGAAGGCGCCTTCTTGCTGGCCGCGGCGGATGAGGTCGAGGACCCGTGCGGAGTTCGGCAGCTGCTCGGCCGGGATGTCCCGCAGTACCGCAGGGTCGGCGAAGAGGAATACGATCCGATCGCCCTCGGGGGCCAAAGTGGTGATCACGCGGCGCATCGCATCGACCGCTGGCCCCTCGGCGGTGGCCGCGGCGGTGAGGATGTCGCCGATCACGCGGATCGAATCCAGGGTGGCCTCGTAGATCAGCCGGTCCCGGTCGGCGAAATAGCGGTGCAGGGTCGAACGCGCGACCTGGGCGGCCGCGGCGATCTCGGGCAGCGTGGCAGTGCGGTCTCGGGCGAGCACGGATGCCGTGGCCTCGAGGATCGCCGCTCGGGTGCGTGATTGCGCGCCGGTCAGCTCCCGGCAGTCGACGTCCATCCCACGATGATAGCCCTACACACGTCCATTTATAGGACATTGACGTCCGATTAATAGACGTATAGTCTCCAGCGTCGGATGTTTAAGTCCACTAACGGCTGCGGTCACGTACACCGTGGGGGTCACAGGCAGGGGCGGATCTCGGGGATGAATTGGAATGTGTTCGGCACGAACTGGCAGCTGTTCGGCGACCTGGCCGTCCTCGCCTTCGTGGCGCTGGTGTCGTTCGCGACCGGGGTGTTCCTCTACATCCGGCGATTGCGGAATCGGCCGACCCTGCCGATCAGCGAAGGACTCGGCGCCCGAAAGGCGGTGCTGACCAAGGTGCGCACGCGTGAGCCGTTGTCCGCCCACGAGCTGGAGTTCGCCACCCGCGTCATCACCGATCAGCGATCTCCGCTGGCCTTCTGCATTCCCGCCGCGATCTTCTCGCTGGGCTGCTTCTACGTGCTGGGCAGCCTGGAGCAGCTGCACGGCGCCACCCCGTCGCAGCGCACCTTCCTCGGGGTGATCCCGATGCTCGGCTCGTTCAACGTGACCGCTCAGCTACTGCGGGCGGCGAAGCTGAAGAAGCACCTGCCGGCGGCTGCCGAAGCCGAAGAGGAAACCGAATGAGTCAGCGTTCGCCGCGCCGGCCGCTGTTGGCGCGCGTCTGGATGCCGCTGGTCGCGCTGATCGCGCTCAGCGTAGGGGCACTGGGCATGTGGAAGGTTCACCAGATGTCGGCTCCGGGGCCGGTTTTGACGGTCAATCCGCCCCAGGCTCCCGAACAGTTCAACCCGAAGAAGCTCACCTACGAGGTGTTCGGCTCGGCAGGGGAAGGTGCCTTGCTCTCCTACCTCGACATCGACGGGCACCCGCACACCGTCGAGTTGGACGCCCTGCCCTGGACACATCAGGAGACGACGATGCTCACGGTGGTCTCCGGCAGCATCTCGGCGCAGGTGCGCGGCGACTTCGTCGGCTGCCGGATCCTGGTCAATGACGTGGTCCGTGACGAGCACACCAACACCCGGGCGAATGCCGACATCACCTGCCGGGTGAAGTCCGCATGAGCCGGCATCACGCGACCCGCCCGCTCGCGGCCCGGCTGGTCCGCCTGCTGGCGATCCCGATCATCATCTTCTGGGCGCTGCTGGCCGTGGTGACGAATACCTTTGTGCCACAGGTGGAGCGGGTGGCAGAAGAACTCGCCGGTCCGATGGTCCCGACCTATGCGCCCTCGCAGGAGGCGATGCTGGCGATCGGTGAGAAGTTCCAGGAGTCCGACTCGACCAGCATGACGATGCTGGTGCTGGAGGCCGATCACCAGCTGGGGGACGCCGACCACCTCTACTACGACGCATTGGTGCGCACGCTGCAGGCCGACACCGACCACGTCCAGTACGTCATGGACACCTGGGGCAAGCCGATCACCGCGGCCGGCGCCCAGAGCCTCGACGGCAAGGCCGCCTATGTGCTGCTGCGGCTGGCCGGCGACATCGGCCAGCTGCAGGCCAACGAGTCGGTCGAGGCGGTACGGCACACCGTCGACAGCTCTGACCCGCCGCCCGGCCTGAGTGTCTATGTCAGTGGTGCGGCGCCGCTGGCCGCCGACACCGTGGCGACCGCCAACCGGAGCCTCAACAACATCACGATCGCCACGATCTTCCTGATCATCTTCATGCTGCTACTGGTGTATCGGTCCTACGTCACCATGCTGGTGCCGCTGTTCGGGGTGTTGATCCTGATGCTGGCCGCCAAGGGGGTCATCGCGACCCTCGGGCACTTCGGCTTCATCCAGCTGTCGTCGTTCGCGGTGAACTTGGTCGTGGCGTTGACCCTGGGCGCCGGAACCGATTACGGCATCTTCCTGATGGGCCGCTACCACGAGGCGCGACTGAACGGCGAAAGCCGCGAGGACGCGTTCTACACCGCCTACCGCGGGGTGTCGCACGTGATCCTGGGCTCCGGGCTCACCATCGCCGGCGCCGCGTTCTGCCTGAGCTTTGCGCGGCTGAACTACTTCAACACCATGGGGCCGGCGGTGGCGATCAGCATGGTGCTGACGGTCACCGGGGCGCTGACGCTCGGGCCCGCGGTGCTGAGCGTGGGCAGCCTGATCGGGCTGTTCGATCCCCGCCAGCAGGTCAAGGCGCGGCTGTATCGCCGGATCGCCACCTCCGTGGTGCGCTGGCCCAAGCCGATCCTGACCGCCAGCGCCGCCGTGGTGACGGCCGGGGCGGTCTTCGTGCCGACCTATCAGGTCAGCTTCGACGACCGCACCTATCAGCCGCGCGATTCCGCTGCCAATCAGGGATTCGCCGCGGCAGATCGGCACTTCGCCAGGAGCAAGCTGTTCTCCGAGATGCTGATGGTCGAGTCGGATCACGACATGCGCAACTCGGCAGACTTCGTCTCGCTGGACCGGGTGGCCAAAGCTCTGATCCGGCTGCCCGGTGTCGCGATGGTGCAGAGCATCACCAGGCCCATGGGCCGCGCGCTGGAACACGCGTCGCTGCCCTACCTGTTCACCGTGCAGGGCAGCGCCAACGGCCAGCAGTTGCCGTTCACCCGGGAGCAGAACGCCAACACCGACCAGCAGGCGCAGATCATGGGGCACACCGTCGAGGTGCTGCAGACCACCATCGCGCTGACCCAGAAGCTGGCCGACGAGATGCATTCCACGGTCCTCACGATGGAACAGATGCAGGCACTCACCGAACAGATGGATGAGAACATCTCGAATCTGGACGACTTCATGAGGCCGATCCGCAGCTATTTCTATTGGGAGCCACACTGTTACGACATCCCGGTCTGCTGGGCGTTCCGATCGCTGTGGGAGATGATGGACAGCGTCGACAAACTGGCAGAGAACATTAAAGACGCGGTGTCGTCCCTGGAGGTGGTCGACACCCTGCTGCCGCAGATGGTCACCCAGCTCAACATCATGGCCGAGGACCAGATCGCCCTGCGGGCGCTGATCGTGAACACCTACGGCCCCAGCAGTATTCAGGCCAGCAACACCGACCAGACCTTCGACGACATGATCAACGTCGGCAATGACTTCGACGCCTCCCGCAGCGATGACTTCTTCTATATACCGCGGCCGGCGTTCGACAACGAAGACATCAAGACCGGGATGCAGCTGATGATGTCCCCGGACGGCAAGGCCGCCCGATTCATCGTCACCCATGAGGGCAACGCGATGGGGCCCGAGGGCATCGAGCATGTCGAGAGGTTCCCCGACGCGATCAAGATCGCGTTGAAGGAGACCTCACTGGCCGGGGCGAAGATCTACATCGGCGGCTCCGGCTCGAACAACTCCGACATCGCGCAGTATGCCCGGTCGGATCTGCTGATCGCCGCGATCGCGGCCTTCGTGCTGATTTTCCTGATCATGCTGGTCATCACCCGAAGCCTGGTGGCGGCGTTGGTGATTCCCGGCACTGTGGCGTTCTCCTACGCTGGGGCGTTCGGGTTGTCGGTGCTGATCTGGCAGCATCTGATCGGCCTGCACCTGCATTGGCTGATTCTGCCGCTGACGTTCATCATCCTGGTGGCGGTCGGCTCGGACTACAACCTGCTGCTGATCGCCCGGCTCAAAGAGGAACTCGGCGCCGGGTTGAATACCGGCCTGATCCGGGCACTGGGTAGCACCGGCGGCGTGGTGACGTCGGCGGGCCTGGTGTTCGCGTTCACCATGCTGGCCATGCTCACCAGCGATCTGCGGACCATTGGCCAGCTGGGTTCCACGGTGTGCATCGGACTGCTGCTGGACACCTTGATCGTGCGGTCGTTCATTGTGCCCTGCCTGGTGCGGATCTACGGGCCGTGGTTCTGGTGGCCGACGATCGTGCGTCAGCGGCCGCTGCGAGCCGTTCCAGCCCGACGTAGCACGAACTGAGCGGCGACGTCTGCGACAGCGGATCGAGGCTCGCGCCGTCGACCAGCAGATTACGGTTGACGCCGAACGACTCCGATGCCCGGCCACCCCGCGGGTCGAAGATCCGCGAGCCCCAGCCGTGGTCGATGATCACCAGGCCGCGCCGCGGTCGGTCGGACAGCGTCGCCATCAGTTCGACCGCACCGACCGAGGAGAACACCCGCACCCGGTCACCCTCGCCGATGCCGACGGCGGCGGCGTCCTCGGCGTTGATCAGGACGTCGTTGCGTTTACCGGAGCGGTGCAGTCCGGGCAGCTCGTTGAGCCAGGAGTTCATCGAATGCCGATTGCGCCGATTCCCCAGCTGGAACGGGAAGCCCTCCGGTGCGGAGGAATTCGGCTCGGCAAGCAATTCCCGTGCCCGCGCCAGGAACTCGGGCGGCGCCGCGTGCACCATTTTGTCGTCAGTCCGCAACGCGTCCTTGAAGTGGCCGAATTCCCGCGGACCCAGCACGATTCCGTGCGGGTGGGCCATCAGGTCACGCCAGGTAATCCTGCGGCCGTTGACCTTCCGCGACATCCGTACGATAAGGCGGTCGAGCCAGTGCGGACCGAACGCCAGCGCGGGTCGACCCGTCACCGCCGCCACCCGCCGTGTCGCCTTGATGAACCCGTTGAGCCCCTTGGCCCCGAACAGTGGTCTACCCATCGCGATCGCGAGGTCGACGAAGATCTCCCACTCCTGCCGGACATCGGGCGGCGGCTCGATGACCTTCGCGCCGTACTGGACGAACGGTTGGTCGTGCATATTGCTGGTGAACGCCAGCAGGTCGTTGCGCTCGAGCCAGTGCACCGCGGGCAGCAGCCAGTGCGCGTGCCGGTGACTCTCGCGCTGTACGAGGTCGATCACGACCAGCAGGTCCAGTTGGGCGAGCGCCTTGTCGAGTTTGGCCCCGTCCGGGCCCGACACCACCGGGTTGCCGCAGTTGATCAGCATTGCTTTGATCTGCCCGCGGCCCGGTGTGGTGATCTCGTCGGGCAATTCCGCCAACGCATGCGCTCCGGCCACCATCTCGCGTCCTGCCAGCCGGCTGACGTGAGGCTTCGTCTTGGCCAGTTCGGCCAGTTTCAGTGCGTCGAAATAGCCGGGTTCGAAGCGACGCCCGCCCGGGCGGTCCATCCGGCCGGTGATCACGTTGAGCACCTGGCCGAGCCATTCGCCCACGGCGCCCGCCGCGTGTTGTGAGACTCCGGTGCGCGTGACCACCATCGCGCCGGCGGCGGCGGCGAAATCCCGCGCGGTGCGCTCGATCAGGTCCCGGTCGATCCCGCACCGGTCAGCCAAGTCATCCAGATCCGCACCGGCCACCAGCCGACGCAGCTCCGCGACACCGGTCGCCAGCTCCGCGCAGTCGCGCCGGTGCTCGCGACCCTCGTCGAGGATCACCTTCACCATCGCCAGCAGCAGCGCCCAGTCCTGACCCGGCCGCACCGCCAGGTGAACGTCGGCCTTCTCCGCGGACTCCGTGCGAAACGGATCGACCACCACGATGGTGGCGCCGCCCTGTTGGCGGGTCAGCGCGCGGCGCCAGCCGTCGGGAACCGTCTCCAGCCAGTTCCAGCCGCTCACCGCTGGATTGGTGCCGACCAGCAGGAAGTAGTCGCAGTTGTCGACGTCGGAGACCGGCACCATCAGTGCCGATCCGTACATCGCCTCGGCCACCACATGCAGCGCGTTCTGATCGACGGAGCCGACGGCGTAGCGGCTGCGGGTGCCGACGGCGTCCATCCAGGCGTTCATGAACACCACGTTCGACGACGAGTGCCCGGACGGGTTGCCGTAGTAGGTGCCGATCGTGTCGGGCCCGCCCGCGTCGAGCAGCGCGTTCATCCGCGCGGCGATGTCGCGGATCGCCACGTCCCAGGTCTCCTCGACGTAGGCGTCGCCCACCCGCCGCATCGGCCGCAGGATCCGGCGCGGATGTTCTACCAGCTCATTGGCGGTGCGGCCCTTGGCGCAGAAGTCGTGCCAGCTGTGCGGATTGTGCTTGTCGGCGGAGATCTTGCGGACCTGGTTATCCTCGACCGTCACCTCCAAGCCGCAGGAGGCCAAGCAGTACCTGCAGAAGGTGTGCACCGTCCGCGAAGACGGGGTTGCTGCCATGCCGCCATGGTGCCCGAGCACCGGGCGCGTGTCCGTCAAATACGAATGAGCACAGTGCTTATCATGCGCAGCACTTCGGCCCGAGACGCCTTTCACGCATTGCGGATCGTGAGTCCGCCGTCGGCGACGAGAATCGCTCCGGTGATATACGAGGCGGCCGGTAACAGCAGCGACAGCGTCGCATGCGCGACCTCTTCGGGCTCCCCGTAACGGCGCAGCGCTGTGCGCCGGCGAGCGAAGACCGCCTTCTGTTCGTCCGGGATGGCGGCGGTCATGCCGGTGTTGATCGGGCCCGGGCACACACAGTTGACGGTCACCCCGGTCGGGCCGAGTTCCACCGCAAGCGACCGCGTCAGACCGATCACGCCGTGTTTCGCGACCGTGTACGGCGCGATTCCGGCGGTAGCGCCAAGACCCTCGGTGGACGCCACGTTGACGATCCGTCCGGCGCCCTCCCGGCGCAGATCAGGCAGCGCGGCGCGGACGAACCGGGCGTAGGTGGTCAGGTTGATCGCCATCGTGGTGGCCCACACGCCCTCGAAGTCGTCGCTGTCCACCGGCGCGGGGAGGCTCACCCCGGCGTTGTTGACCAGACCGTCGATGGCGCCCAGAGACTCACGAATCTCGCCGAGGACAGCTGCGGGGCCCTCGGCCGTGCCGACGTCTGCGACCACGGCGTGGAACCGGGCGCCGGCGTCGCGGAGCTCGTCGGCCACCCGCGCCAGCCCGTCGGCGGCACGGTCGACGACACCGACCACCGCGCCCTCATCGGCGAGCAGGTGGGCGGTTGCCCTGCCCATGCCGCTGGCGGCCCCGGTCACCACGACCACCTTGTCCGCAACCGAACGGCTCAACGACGTCAAACGAGGCATAGGGCATCAAACCACTCCCCGGAGCTCGGCGCTCGGTTAAAACACCTGCCGTTCCAGGAGCACATCGGCGAACGCCGCCAGGTCGGCGGCGAAGATCGCGGGCTGTTCGAACGCGGCGAAGTGCCCACCACGATCTGCGACGCTGTAGTGGACCAGGTTGTAGCGATGCGCGGCCCAGGCCCGCGGTGTCTGCAGGATCTCGTAGGGGTACACCGCGTATCCGGTGGGCACCTCGACTCGGCCGGCCCACTTGCTCAGCGCACCGTTGCCGGCGCGGGCGGATTCGCAGTACAGCCGCGCCGCCGAGGTAGCGGTCGCGGTCAGCCAGTAGAACATCAGGTTGTCGATGAGCCGATCGGTGCTGATCGGTATCCCATCCCGGGTGTCGCACCAGGCGTGAAATTTCTCCAGAATCCAGCCGGCCAGGCCCACCGGCGAGTCGTCGAGGCCGAACCCCAGCGAATGCGGGCGAGTGGATTGCTGATTCAGGTAGGCCATGCCGTCGGTCATCCGTTGTGCTGCGGCAACAATCGCGGCCTGTTCGGTCTCGGTCATCGCGGCCAGCAGCTCCGGGTCGTTGTGATCGGGTGACGCGAAAAGCATGTTCGTGTGGATGGCGGCGACCCGGTCGGAGTAGTGCTCGCCGAGGTGGCGGGTGACGATGGCGCCCCAGTCGCCGCCTTGGGCGACATAGCGGTGGTAGCCCAGTTGCGCCATCACGTCGGCGACCGCAGCCGCCACCGCTGCGGAGTCGACCCCGCGCTGTCGGGTGGGCCCGGAGAATCCGTATCCGGGCATCGAGACGGCCACAACGTGGAATCGTCGACGCAGCAGCGGAATTACGTCGAGAAACTCGACGATCGAGCCAGGCCAGCCGTGGGTCAGCACCAGCGGGATGGCGTTCGAATCCTCCGATCGGGCATGCAGGAAATGCACCCGCTGCCCGGCGGCCTCGGTGACGAAGGAGCCGACCGCGTTGACCTCGGATTCGACCCGGCGCCAGTCGTAGTGATGCAGCCAGTGGTCGACCACAGACTTGAGGAATCCCTGGTCGGTGCCGTAATCCCAGTTCGCTCCATCGATCTCGGTCGGCCAGCGAGCCCCGGCGAGCCGACGGCGCAGGTCATCGAGCTCGGCATCGTCGACGGCGAGCAGCAATGGTTCAGGATGGGTCACGGTGGCCTCCGCTCAGTCCGTTGACGATGTGCTCGCACACGAAGCGACGCACCGCTCGGGGACTGTCCAGATTAACCCGCATGGGCGGGAGCAACTCGAAGCTGAACAGCATCCGCACGATCCATTCCCCGGCGCGGCCGGCGTCGAGGGCGGCGCTGACTTCGCCGCTACGTTGCGCGGCGCGGACCAGTGGCGTCCACAGCCCGACGGAGCGCCGCATCAACTCTTCGCCGCCGTGTTCCAGCAGCAGCACCAGCACGCTTTGATTGATCGCGCGTGGTTCGGCCGCCGAGCTGCGGCGGTGCGCCGAAATCAGCACCGCGGCGGCCGCGACCTGCTCGGCCAGGGTCTGCTGCTCGTTGACCTCGGCAGCCATGGTCTCGATGAACGCCGCCGACAGGTGGTCGAGCGCCGCGGCTATGGCGGCGTCACGGGTCCCCAAGATGTTGTGCACCGTGCCTCGTGACACGCCCGCCGCCTCGGCGACGGCGGTGAGGCTGAAGCGACGGGGCCCGAGGTGGCGCAGTGTGTCGGTCGCCGCGGTGAGCAGCGGCGATGGAAGAGTTCGAGATCCTGCTTCGCCAGGCACTTGCACACATTATCGAAATGTGTACAAATTGATCAACAACTTTGCTGGGCGCGTTCGGTATCACGATCGAAGGAGACGGCTGTGTATGACCTCGCGATCACCGGTGGCACCG
The DNA here is from genome assembly GCF_010727125.1 of Mycolicibacter terrae. Lineage (NCBI taxonomy): Bacteria > Bacillati > Actinomycetota > Actinomycetes > Mycobacteriales > Mycobacteriaceae > Mycobacterium > Mycobacterium terrae. The sequence continues at coordinate 4,375,071 of NZ_AP022564.1, forward strand.
TCGTCGACGGAACCGGAGCCGACCGGTACCCGGCCGATGTCGGCATCCGGGACGGGAAGATCGTGGCGCTGCAGCGCCGCACCGGAGCCGATGATCCCGGCCTGACCGGTGCCGCAGCCGAGACGATCGACGCCACCGGTCGCGTCGTCGCACCGGGATTCGTCGACATCCACACCCACTACGACGGGCAGGTGAGTTGGGACAGCCTGCTGGACCCGTCCAGCGGGCACGGCGTGACGACGGTGGTCAGCGGCAACTGCGGAGTCGGGTTCGCCCCGGTCCGGCCGGGCCGCGAGGAGTGGCTGATCAAGTTGATGGAGGGTGTCGAGGACATCCCGGGCAGCGCGCTGACCGAAGGCATCACCTGGGGGTGGGAGAGCTATCCGGAGTATCTGGATGCGCTCGACCGCCAAAGCTTCGCCGTCGACGTCGGCAGTCAGGTGGCGCACGGGGCGATCCGCGCCTACGCCATGGGTGATCGCGGCGCGCGCAACGAGCCGGCCACACCCGACGATATCGCCGCGATGAGCGCACTGGTACAGGAAGCGATCGAGGCCGGGGCACTGGGCTTTTCGACGTCCCGGACGCTGGCGCACCGGGCGATGGACGGTGAGCCGGTGCCGGGCACGTTCGCCGCCGAAGACGAACTGTTCGGCCTGGGCCGGGCGATGGCGGCCGGGGGTCAGGCGGTGTTCGAGCTGGCTCCGCAGGGGGCTGCCGGCGAGGACATCATCGCGCCGAAGAAGGAGCTCGAGTGGATGCAGCGCCTCGGCGCCGAGATCGACCGCCCGCTGTCCTTCGCATTGATCCAGGTCGACGCCGACCCGAATCTGTGGCGGGAACAGCTCGACATCTCCGCCGCCGCCCATCAGGCCGGCAGCGCGCTGTATCCGCAGATCGCCGCCCGGCCGTTCGGCATGCTGCTCGGCTTCCCCGGGCATCACGGCTTCACCCACCGCCCGACCTACCGGCGGCTCAAGGAGCAGTGCAGCCGAGATGAGCTGGCGCAGCGGCTTGCCGAGCCGGCCGTCAAGGCCGCAATCCTTTCCGAAGAGGATCTCCCCGTCGACACCTCCCTGCAGTTCGACGGCATGTTCGCCCTGGTGCAGCACTCGCTGCACCGCATCTACGACCTGGGAGACCCGCCGGACTACGAGCCGACACCGGATCGCTCGGTGGCCGCGATCGCCGCGGCGCGGGGTGAGGATCCGCTGTCGACGTTGTATGACCTGATGCTTGAGGACGACGCCGGCGCGATGCTGATGTTGCCGTTCTTCAACTATGCCGACGGCAACCATGACGCCATCCGCGAGATGCTCACCCATCCCGCCGGGGTGCTGGGACTCTCCGATGGCGGTGCGCACTGCGGTTTGATCTGCGACGCCTCCTATCCCACGTTCCTGCTCACCCACTGGGCGCGTGATCGGCACCGCGGCGAGAAGCTGCCGCTGGAGTATGTGGTGCGCAAGCAGTGCCGGGACACCGCGCAGCTGTTCGGGCTGAACGATCGCGGTGTCATCGAGATCGGCAAGAAGGCCGACATCAACGTGATCGACATGCAAGCACTGAGCCTGCACCCGGCCCGGATGGCCTATGACCTGCCCGCCGGCGGGCGGCGCCTGCTGCAGGGAGCGAGCGGGTATGTTGCCACGATCGTCAGCGGTGCCGTCACCCGGCGCCACGGCGCCGATACCGGCGCCCGCCCGGGACGCCTCGTGCGCGGGGCGCGCTGAATCGCCAGAAGCACAGAAAGGAAGTCCGTTGTCCCGGATGTTTCCCTGCGAGCGAGTTGATCTCGGGTTCATAGACCAGGCGCCGCAACGGTTCAGCAACAGTGTGGATCTGGCCGTGACTCCCGAGCAGGTGTGGGAGGTGCTGGCCGACGCCGACGCCTGGCCGCGCTGGGCCAGCGTCATCACCAACGTGACCTGGACCAGCCCCGAGCCGCACGGCGTCGGCACCACCCGCCTCGTCGACATGCGCGGCGGCATCGTCGGCAACGAAGAATTCCTGGCATGGGAACCGGCACGGCACATGGCATTTCGATTCAATGAGAGCTCGACTTCAGCGTTGGCGGTCTTCGTCGAGGACTACCGCATCGAACCGACGGCGCAGGGCTGCCGGCTCACCTGGACCCTGGCCAACCGGCTGACCGGCCCGGCAAAGCTGTTCGCCCCGCTGAGCGGCCCGCTGATGAACCTGGCTTTTCGCCGCTTCCTGTCCAACCTGCGCCGCTACACCGACAGGCGGTTCGCGACTGCGCCGGGCGCGTAACACCGTGGACGCGAGCGTGCGTCGTTGTACGCCCGATGTCGGCGTGTCGTGTGCAGACACGCACGCTCGGCGTCTGAATCGCTAGCGCGGTTCGATGGTGACCGGCATGTGCCGGACACCGGCGTGCTTATTGCTGCGGACGTATTCGATCGGGCCGGTCAAGGTCACGGCGCCCACCCGATCGAGCAGCACGTCGAAGATCACCCGCATCTCGAGGCGGGCCAGCGTCGATCCGAGGCAGAAGTGCACACCGCGACCGAACGTCAAGTGCGGGTTCGGGTTCCGGGAAATATCAAAGGCGTAGGGATCAGCGAAGACCGACTCGTCGCGGTTCGCCGAGGCCCACCACAGGCTCACCTTGTCGCCGGCGCGGATCTGCCGGCCGTGCAGTTGCACATCGCGGGTGGCGGTCCGCCGGTTGTACGGTGTCGACGAAGCCCAGCGCAGCAGTTCCTCGACAGCCACCGGCAGCAGTGTCCGATCCCGCCGCAAGCGTTCCCACGCCTCGGGATGCGCGCTGAGCGCCGACATGCCGATGGCGATCGAATTACGCGTCGTCTCACTGCCCGCGGCGATCATCAGGCTCAGAAACATCTGCTGCTCGTTGGCGGTGAGCGGCTCACCGTCGATCACCGCGTGCGTCACCACCGACAACAGGTCATCGGCGGGCTGGGCGCGCTTGCGTTCCAGAAGCTCGGCCCCATAGGTGTGCATCCGGGTATGGGCCTGCACCAACCGGTCGTTGACCTCGCCGACTTCGCGATCCTCGTAGTCCAGGGTGACATTGGCCCAGTTCATCAGTTCATGGCGATCTTCCTGCGGGACGCCCACCAGCTCCGCGACCGCCTGCAGTGGCAGCTCGGCGGCGACATCGACCAGAAAGTCGCATTCCCGCTTGGTCAGCGCGGCGTCCACGATCGTCACCGCGCGCTGCCGCAGATCCTGCTCGATCCCGCGCAGTGCCCGCGGAGTCATGCTGGGCATCAGCAGCTTTCGGAATTTTGCGTGCCGCGGATCGTCCATCATGTTCAGCAGTGCGCCGACGGCGAAACCCAGCGGCATGTCCTCCAGCGTGCTGCCGCCACCGTCCCGCCCGCCGCCGGTCTCTGAGGAGAAGGTCTCGTTGTCGGTGGCCGCGGCGACGATATCGGCGTAGCGGCTCAGTACCCAGAATCCCTCGCCGCCGGGGGAGTGGGCCGTGGCGGGATGGAACCAGACCGGAGATTCGCGGCGCAGCACGTCGAACACGTGGTGTGGGAAACCGGAAGTGAATCGGTCCAGGTCGGTCAGGTCGATGTCGTCGTGCATCAAGTCAGGACCATACACATAAATCACGGTGTCCCGTCTATTGTTCGGCGTGTGAGTGCCATCGAATGGACCTTGGCGCAGGGTTCGCCGCAGCGCGGCCGGACAGCCGTCGTGACCGGGGCCAACACCGGTGTCGGCCTGGAGGTCGCCCGTGGACTGGCGAGGCTGGGGGCCACCGTCGTGCTGGCCTGCCGCAACGTCGACGCGGCCGCCGCGGCCCGCCACGACATACTCCGGACCGTCCCGAACGCGCGGATCGACGTGGTTCACCTGGATGTCAGCGACCTGGCATCGGTGCGTGCCTGCGCGCAGGAGTTGCGGGCCGGCCATCCGGTGATCGACATCCTGGTCAACAACGCCGGTGTCATGCACCAGACGCGGCAGGTGACCGTCGACGGCTTCGAGGGCGACTTCGGCACGAACTTCCTCGGGTCGTTCGCTCTGACGGGACTGCTGCTCGACTGCGTTCTCGCGTCCACCGCGGGGCGAATCATCGCGGTGAACAGCAAAACCAGCCGGGGCGGCCGGATCGCGTTCGACGACTTGCAGTTGGAGAAGTCGTTCACCCCGGCGGTGGCCTACACGCAGTCCAAGCTCGCCCAGCTGATGGCCGCCTACGAACTGCAGCGACGGCTGGATTCGTCGGGCAGCACGGCGATCTCGCTGGCCGCGCACCCCGGCGGCTGCCGAACGGGGATCCTGCGCGAGCAGTCGCCGTCGGTCCGTTGGGTGTTCAACCGCCGCTTCCGGTATCTGACGGGCTGGTTCACCCAGGATCCCGCCGACGGGGCGCTGCCGATGTTGCGGGCGGCCACCGACCCGGCCGCCGCGGGCGGCCAGTTCTACGGTCCCGGTGGGCGTTTCGAGCAGATCGGCCCGCCGGTGCTGGTCCAAGCCGCGCGGCGAGCCCACGACGTCGAAGCGCAACGGCGGCTCTGGAACATCGCCGAAGACCTCACCGGCGTCACCTACCCGCTGACCCGCGAACCTTCCTAGCGCCGCGCGCGGCGGTCACCGCCGGCGCGATCCAACGGCGCAGCAGGCGCCGCAACTCCTCCCCCGGAGCGGGCAGTGGGGCCAGGATGAACGACTGCAAGGTGCGCAGCACCATCTCGATGATGTCGTCGACGGCTTGGCTGTCGAATCCGGTCCAGTCGACGTCCAGTCGCTCGAGCAGTGAGTGTCCGAAGGCGCGGCCGGTGTCGGTGGTCACGGTGACGGCGAAGGCACTGGGCTGTTGAGCGCGCAGCAACAGGCCGACGTAGGGGTCGTCGGGAAGTCGTTCCAGGGTCAGCGCGACACCCTCTGCGACCGCGTCCCCGGGATCGGTCATCCCCGCCAGCGCCGCGGCCAGTTGATCGAGGAAGTCCCCGACCCCGTCGATCGCGGTGGCCGACAACAACTCCTCGGTGCTGGGGAAGTAGCGGTAGACGGTCTGGCGGGTCACGCCGAGAGTGCGGGCCACGTCGGCGATGCTGGTCTGCTCGCCGCGCTCGTCGATGGTGCGCCGGGTCGCTTCGAGGATCCGCGCGACCGCCTCCTCGTCGCTGGCCGGCACATCGCCGCCCCAACCGCGGGTACGCATCAGAACCTCCCCGGCCGGGGTCGGCGTCGATCCATAGCCGGAACCGTAATCGACGCGGCGTGGTAGTCGTCGATCCTGGCCGGGTTGTCCGCTCGGAAGAAGCGGGCCGGGTGAAGTGCGACTGGACCGTGATACGCCCGTCCATCCCGCCGTTGCCGTTGCGGTCGTGCCCGAGGCGCCCGACCGAGCTGACGACCCACAGCGTCGGCCGCGTCGCGATGGCGAGTTGCCAGGTGAAGATCCGTTCACCGTCCGACACCTTTACAGATGATGAATAGAATGTCTCACTGTTGACCCGACCGCACGCCGGGTGCTAAGCAGATGCACAGCACACCTCCGCTGTCGTTAGAAGGGTCCACCATGGCACTGCAGTCGGTAATCGATGATCTGGCGAAGCGCCCCGGCACCGGCGAGGTGATCCCGGTGATCGACCCGGCCACCGAGGAGCAGATCACCGAGTTCCGCGACGCCGGCTCGGAAGCCGTCGACGAGGCCGTCGCCCGCGCCAAGGCCGCCTACCAGTCCGGGGTGTGGACCGACATCCCGGCCCGCCAGCGCGCCAAGGTGCTGTGGAAGCTGGCCGATCTGATCGACGAGCACGCCCAGGAGTTCGCCGAGCTGGAATCCCTGGACGCCGGGATGCCGCCGGCCCAGACCGAGATGATCGTGTCCACCTGCGCGGAGTTCTACCGCTACTACGCCGGCTGGTGCACCAAGCTCAACGGCACCAGCTACCAGGTGCAGATGGAAGGTGGCGTCAACAGCACGCACGCCAATTTCCACACCTACACCCAGAAGGAACCGTACGGCGTCGTCGGTTTGATCTACCCGTGGAACGGCCCGCTGTTCAACGCCTGCGCCAAGATCGCGCCGGCTCTGGCGGCGGGCTGCTCGAGCGTCATCAAACCGGCCGAGGAGACGCCGCTGTCAGCGGTGCTGCTGGAGAAGATGATCGCCGAAGCCGGGGTGCCCGACGGCGTCGCCAACTTCGTGATCGGCTACGGCGCCACCGCCGGCGCCGCCATCACCGCGCACCCCGACGTGGAGAAGGTCGCCTTCACCGGCTCGACCGAGGTCGGCAAGCAGATCATGCGTGACTCGGCGGACAACCTGAAGAAGGTCACCCTCGAGCTGGGCGGCAAGTCCCCGGTGCTGATCTACGCCGACGCCGATTTGGACATGGCGATCATGATGGCCTCGATGGGCATCTTCGTGCACTCCGGGCAGGGCTGTGTGTGCGGCTCGCGAATCTTCGTGGAGCGCAGCGTCTACGAACGCGTGGTTGCCGGCATCGCGATGATCGGCGACAACCTGGTGTTGGGCGGTCCCAAGGACGAGGGCTCCATGATCAGCCCGCTGGTCAGCCAGAAGCAACTCGACCGCGTGCTGGGCTACATCGACCAGGGCAAGCAGGAAGGCGTCGAGATCGTCAGCGGCGGCTACCGGCTGGACCGTAAGGGCTACTTCGTCAAGCCCACCGTGGTCACCGGCGTCGACCCCGCGACCAGCCGCTTGTATCGGGAGGAGATCTTCGGTCCGGTCGTCACGATCCTGCCGTTCGACGACGACGACGAAGCCGTGGCGATGGCCAACGACACAAGCTACGGTCTGGCCGCCACCGCATGGACCACGAACGTGGCCCGCGCGCACAACCTGGGCAAGCGGCTCAACGCCGGCATGGTGGGGCTGAACTGCCAGTTGACGTTCGACCACAACGTGCCGTTCGGCGGTTTCCAGCAGTCCGGCGTTGGCAAGGAGTTCGGTTACGAGGGCATCGACGCCTACCTGAAGACCAAGTCCATCTGGACGGCGCTGTAGAGGCGACGGCGCTCACCATGGCCGAGTGGTTCCTGTTCCTGCCGCAGAGCAGGCTGGACATCGACGACATCGTGCTGCGGGCGCGCACCGCCGAGACCAGTGGCTTCCACGGGGTGGCCTTCCTCGACCACCTGGAAACCCCGATGGACCCGGACGCCCCGATCTGGGAGGCGATGACGATCGCCACCTGGGTCGCCGCCCGTACCGAGCGGCTGCGGATCGGACATCTGGTGCTCTGCGATGCGTTCCGGCATCCGGCCGTGCTGGCCAAGCAGGCGGTGACGCTGGCCGAGGCCTCCGGTGGGCGTTTCGAGCTCGGTCTGGGATCGGGGTCGATGCCCGACGAGCTGTCCCGTTTCGGGCTCGGTGCACCGACCGCCGGCCAGCGGGTCAGCGCCCTGGAACAGACGGTGACCGCGGTCAAGCGCTACTGGGCCGGTGGCGACGACACCCAGCTGCCCACGCCGAGCAACCCGATCCCGCTGCTGCTGGCCGGGCGCGGCCCGCGGATGCTGGGATTGGTGGCCCGCCATGCGGATTGGTGGAATCTGCCGGCGACCCACGTCGACGAACTACCGGATCTGCTGCCCAAGGTCGGCTCGGCGCGGGCTTCGGTGCAGCAGATGGTCGGCTTCATCGGGGACAGCGCTGATGCCGAGACGGTGACCGCCAAGGCGCATCGCCGGTTCAGCCAGCTCGGCCCCGGACTGGTCTGTGGCCGCGCGGACGAACTGGTCGACTACTTCTCCGGCCTGCGCCGCCAGGGCGCACAGCGGTTCTACGTATGGTTCTCCGATTTCGCTGCGCCGGAGACGATCGCAGAATTCGGTGAGAGAGTGATTACCGCACTCGGGGAATGACGTCCCCACCAAATCCATCTCCCGGCGCACCTTCGTGCGCGGTGCCGCCAGGCTCGCAGGAGTGCGGCGACCTGACGTTCTCCCCGCCGCGGCTCACCTCGTGCGCCGTGTGAGGTCAGGTACGTGGGATCGGCTGGTCGTCGTCGCGGTGGCCGAAGACGCCGAAGCCGTCCACGAGTTGCGCCGATGGTTCGGAGGACCAGTCCCATCCGGCGATCTGACGGCGGGAGCGCCGGCTGAACAAGCCGCGCAGCAGCTCATATCCGTCGGCGCGCACCATCGTGACGGAGTCGCCCGAGCCGCAACGCCATTGCTGCCCCAGCTCGTCGCTGATCACCAGGGTGGCGGTGTCACGCAGCCGCCGGCCGGGCAGGTTTCCCAGCACGTCCAGGAACGGTTGCCAGTGTTCGCGGTCGGTTCGCGGCAAACCCAGTGCCTCGTGCAGGTCCGCTTCGTGGCAGATGACGTCCGCGGCCAGATTCGGACCGGTGAACTGCTCAGGCAGACCCGATTCGACCGCCGGGGCCGCGCGCTCCCACTCGGCGAGCAGCTCGTCGACCGCGCGGTCGTGACGTTCGGCGACGTGCCGCGCGGTCCAAGAATCCCCCGGCGCGCCGTCGAGCCGGCCGGCCAACGCGTCGGCGGCACCACCGACCAGGTGGGCCAGCACGTCGTGCACCGTCCAGCCGGGCGTCGCCGGAACCGGGGTGCGCAGCTGGTGGTCGCCGAGTTCGGCGGCCAACACCCCGATCCGGCCGCGGGCGGCACGGTAGATCGCGTCAAGCATGGGAACCTCCTGCAGTGCGTACCGGAGCCAGTGTGCCCAATGGTGTTCGGGCCAAAGCACATCGGGCGGTACGCCGCGCGCCCGGCAGGTTGGCCCGCAGGATCCGCCACAGCAGTACCGGATCACGCAGCCCCGAGGGCGGGTCGACGAGGTTGCGCACCCGAAGGAAGCGCTCGGTGACGGTGATGTCGCGGCTGGCGGCCGTGCCCGCCGCATCGGCGAACCACCCGCTCAGCCGGTGGCGTACCGGGTGCCGGCGATCCGATGACGAATCGTTGGCGACGTTCGCCGCCCAGACCGGCGCGATTTCGTCGGCGGCAGCCCGAAAGAACCGCCGCGGCAGGTCTGATCCGCCGTCGCGCAGGCAGTCGCGCAGTGCGAGCGCCTCGAGCGCGGCCACCGTCATGCCTTGGCCGTGCAGCGGGTTGAGCCGGCACAGTCCGTCGCCGATCACCACCAGACCGGCGGGGAAGCGCGGCATCCGGTCGTAGCGGTGCCACAGTGCACCGGTGTCGTGGGAAACCGCGATGTCGCCCGCCGGTGTGGCGTCGCGCAAGCCGGCCATGATGCCAGCGGGCAGGACCTGCTTGGCCGCGGCCAGCATCGCGCTGAAATCGGCTGGGGGAGCGCCATGGTCGCCGTAGCGGGCGATAGCCAGCATCCAGGTGTCGTGCTCGTAGGCCATCAGCAGCAACACCGGGGCGGGCCGGCCGGGGTTGACGAAGACCATCCGGTCGGTGAGCCGGTCCGGCGGGATGCGCAGCAACTGGCTGGAGTAGCCCCAATTGGCATCGAGGCGCTGTTCGGGCACGCTGCCGAAGCCGTGGCCGGCCAGGAACTCGGCGGTCCGGGCCGCCCGGCCCGTCGCGTCGACGACGAGATCGGCGTGCAGAACCTGCGTGAGGCGGTTGCGTTGATTCCTGATTCGCACGCCGGTGACGATGTTGCGGTCGTGCACCGGCTCGACCGCATCGTGGCCGTCGAGAAATGCGACGTTGCCGAGCCTGTCGACATGCTGCCGGACGTGAAACTCCACGAACGGCCGGCTGGCGCTGTAGATCGCCAGCGCCCCGGGATCGGCGAGCCTGCCGGTCCGGTTCAGCTCGTGACGGCCGATCCGGGCATACCGTCCGGACAGGTCGGCGTCGTCGATGACCACCGCGCCGGCGCCGGCGAAGTCATCGAGGATTCCGGGAAACAGTTCACCGAGGATGCCGGTGCCGCGGGACAGGACACTGTGCAGGTGCCGGCCCTGCGGCACCCCCCGTCGGTGGGCCGGATGATCGGGCAGCCGGTCGCGGTCCACCACCGTGACGGAGTCGTAGAACTCCGCTGCCACCCGAGCCGCCAGTAGCCCGGCCATCCCGGCTCCCAGCACGACCGCAGACGACTTCGTTTCGCCCAAGGCAAGCCCCTCTCCCGACGCAAGGGACCCACGATACAGACAAATTAAGAAAAATAAGAGTATCTTGGCGTAACAGTAAGATTCTTAGCCTGCCGGGAGCGGGGCTGTCGGCGCGGACGTCAAGGAGCCTTCGGGTTGGGCGCCGGGGGTGAAGCTGGCTTCACGCTCGGTGGGGACAGGGGAGACGGGGGAATCGGCGCGGGTGGGGGCCGGGCGCCGGTGCACGTTGATCGGCCACCAGAACCACCTCCCGAGCAGCGCCGCGACCGACGGGGTGATGAGGCTGCGGACGATGAAGGTGTCGAACAGCAGGCCCAGCCCGATGGTGGTGCCGATCTGGCCGACCGAACGCAGGTCGCTGGCGATCATCGCGATCATGGTGAACGCGAACACCATCCCGGCCGCCGTCACCACCTTGCCGGTGGCGCCCATCGCACGGATCAGCCCCGTCTTCAGGGCCGGTTTGGCGCCGCCACCGATCTCCTCCTTCATCCGGGAGACCACCAGCAGGTTGTAATCCGAGCCCACCGCGAGCAGCACGATCACGCTCATCGCGATCACCAGCCACTGCAGCTCGATGCCGAACACGTACTGCCACAACAATACCGACAATCCGAACGAGGAGGCCAGTGACAGCACCACGGTTCCCACGATCACGATCGAGGCGACCAGTGCCCGGGTGATCAGCAGCATCACCACGAAGATCAGCACGATGGCGGCGATCGCCGCGATCAGCAGGTCGTAGTGGGCACCGGTCTGGATGTCGGAGTAGGTGGCCGCGGTGCCGCCGAGGTAGAACTTCGCCTTGGCCAGCGGGGTGCCCTTGACGGCCTCCTTGGCGGCTTGCAGTTCGGCGCCGACGTGCGAGATGCCCTCGACCGTCGCGGGATCGCTGTCGTGGGTGATCAGGATGCGTGCGGCCTGGCCGTCCGGTGACATCATCAACGCCATCCCGCGTTGAAAGTCGGGACTGTCGAAGGCTTCCGGTGGCAGGTAGAACATATCGTCGTTCTTCGCGTCGTCGAACACCTGGCCCATCACCGCGGCGGTGTCGGTCATCTGCTCCAGCTGGGTGACCACCTGGCTGAAGCTGCTGTGCATGGTCAGCATCAGATCGCGCATGTTGGTGGTGATCGCGATCATCGGTGGGATCTGGGCGGCGATCTCCGGGGTGATGCCGTCGACCCGGTCCAGCTGATCGGCGAGCGCGGTGGTGTTCTCCGCCAGCTTGTCGAACCCGTCGGTGGCATCGAACATCGACCGGAACGCGTTGCACACACCGACGTTGAAACAGTGCGGTTCCCAATAGAAATAGTTGCGCAGCGGCCGGACTTGGTCGTCGAAGTCAGCGATCCGGTCGCGCACCTCGGCCATGGTTCCTTCCATGTCATGGGTGGCCTGGTCGGTGCCGTGGGTGGCGTCGGACAGCTGCACGGTCAGGCCGTGCAGGCGATCCATCACCGCGACCATCGAGGAGAGTTGATCGGCCATGGTCTGGGTGTCGTCGAGGCGGGCCTTGAGGAACTGCAGGTTCTCGGCCATCGTGACGCCTTGGGCGCTGATCTGGAACGGCACCGAGCCGTGTTCCATCGGCGGACCGAGCGGACGGGTGATGCTCTGCACCCGTTCGATGCCGGGAACCCGGAAGATGTTGCGGGCGATGCGATCCAGCACCAGCATGTCGCGCGGGTTGCGCATGTCGTGATCGGCTTCGACCATCAGCATGTCGGGGTTCATCCGCGCCGCGCTGAAGTGCTTCTCCGCTGCGGCGTAGCCGATATTGGACGGCACGTCGGACGGGATGTAGTGCCGGTTGTCGTAGCTGGTCTGATAGCCCGGCAGCACCAGAACGCCGACAGCGGCAACGGCGGCGGCGGCGGCCAGGATCGGTGCCGGCCAGCGCACCACGGCGGTCCCGACCTTGCGCCAGCCGCCGGTCTGAGTTGTTCGCTTGGGATCGAGCAGGCCGAACCGGCTGCTGACCGCGAGCACCGCCGGCGCGAACGTCAGCCCCATCGCCAGGATGGTGAACATACCCAGCGCGCACGGCACCGCCAGCGTGTTGAAGTAGTTCAGCCGGGTGAAATGCAGGCACAGCATCGCACCGGCGATCGTCAGCCCGGAACCCAGGATGACGTGACTGACGCTGGACAGCGTTGTGCGCTGGGCGGTTTCGGGATGCTCGCCGGCGCTGCGGGCCTCGTGGTAGCGCCCGATCAGGAAGATCCAATAGTCGGTTCCGGCCGCGATGGCCAGCGCGGTCAGGATGCTGACCACGAACGTGGAGATCGCGAAGACACCGAAGTTGGCCAGCACCGCGATCAGCCCGCGGGCCACGCTCATCTCGGTGACGACCACGAGCAGTCCGATCACGGTGGTGGCGATCGAGCGGTAGACCACCAGCAGCATCACCGTGATGACGGCCAGGGTGATCCCGGTCATCTTGATCATCGAGGCATCGCCGGCCTCGTTGGTGTCGGCGACCAGGGCGGCCTGGCCGGTCACGTAGGAGCGCAGGCCGGGCGGGGGATCGGAGTCCTCCACGATCGTGCGCACCGCGTCGACCGACTCGACGCCCCGGGCCGAGCCCTGGTTCCCCGCGAGGTGCACCTGCACGTAGGCGGCCCGGCCGTCCTCGCTCTGCGATCCCGCCGAGGTGACCCGGTCGCCCCAGAAGTCCTGCACGTGCTCGACGTGCGCGGTGTCGGCCTGCAAGGTCGCCACCAGCCGCTCGTAATAGCGGTGGGCGTCCTGGCCCAGTTCGGTGTCGCTCTCCAGCACGATCATCAGCACCGAATCGGAGCTGAACTCGCCGAACTTCTCCCCGATGTGCTTCATCGCGATCACCGACGGCGCATCCTGCGGCGAGAGCGAGACGGCGTTGCGCGCTCCGACGACCTCCAGCTGCGGCACCAGCAGGTTCGTCGCGGCCGCCGCGGCGAGCCAGAACAGGATGATCGGGACGGCCAGGGCACGGATCAGCCGCGGATACAGCGGCGGCTTGGCTCCGGGGGGCGGCGTGCTGTGCTGGCCGCTCATGCGGCCTTCACCACGCAGAAGGTCGCCGCGCTGTGGCCGCCGGTCCGCTGCTCGTCGCGTAGTTCGCCGTTGACGGTGATCCGGCAGCCCAGCTCGTCGCCGTCGCCCTGGGCCATGACATTGGCGAACACGCTCGGCTGCGTCGTGGTCAACGTCAGCGACCACGGCAGGGAGTCGAACGTCGCCTCCCGCGGCTGGGCGCGTTCGTCGACGTAGCTGACCATCCCCGAAGTGGCGTGGGGGCCGTAGATCTCGTAGGTGACGTACTTCGCGACGGTGGACACGATCTCGCCGCCCGCGCCGGCGGCTGCCGCCGACTGATCGGCGCCGAAGATGCCATGGAACCGGTAGATGACCAGTGCGCCCACCGCCGCGACGGGGACGATCACCAGCACGATCCACAGCCGCTCCAGGGGCGCCCGGAGCTTTCGCATTGCGCTCATGGCCGCTAACCTTACGACCATAAGGAAACGCCTGTAAAGTTAAATTGTGGCGGCTCACACCGGCGTCGGCGATGTTGTCCAGCACGCAGTGGCCGCAGAACTAACGGTCGTTAGGATGAGCACGTGCCCAGTACCACTCGTCGGCGCAATATGCGAGGTCACGGCGCATTGCTGCGCGAGGAGATCCTGGCCGCGGCCGCCCGGGTGATCGATGGCGCGGACAGTGAGGGTGAGGTCTCGCTGCGGCGCATCGCCCGGGAGGCGGGTATCGCCGCGCCGTCGGTCTATGCGCACTTCGAGGACCGGGACCGGGTGCTCGAGGCCGTCGCCGAGTCGAGTTGGGTGCAGGTTTCCGAGGAGATCGCCGAGCACATTCAGGCGGCCACCGATCCCCGCGAGCGCCTGCTGATCGGCTGTCGGGTGTACGTGTCGTTCGCGCAACGCCATCCGCTGCGCTACGCCCTGATGACCCAGGACGGCCACGCGCCGCCGGCCGCGCGCCAGGCGCTCGCCGTGGTGACTCGGGGATTGCTGGCCTGCCGGGGACAAGCACCGGCTTCGGATTCGGACCCGGACTCCGACCGGATCGCCGCCGCGTTGTCGGTGGCACTGCACGGCGTCGCCATGCTGCACCGCAGCGACGCCCCGAATCTGTGGCTGAGTGACTTCAGCACCGACGAGGTGATCCGAACGCTGGTCGACGCCGCGACCCTATTACTGACCGACGCCGGCCCCACCTGAGCCCGCACAGATGTGATCGCCCCCACACCCGGCGGCAAATCGCTCACAGGATGCTCCCAACCACCTTCCAGCGAGTCACCCTAGATTCATCTCCTGGCCACTTTGCTGGCCATATTGTCCACGTGCAGAGGCCGGTGAGATGGATTTTGGAGCGATGCCGCCGGAGGTCCATTCCGGCCTGATGTATTCCGGAGCAGGGCCCGGACCGCTGCTGGCCGCCGCCGCCGCGTGGCAGGCGCTGGCCGGCGAGTTGCACACCGCGGCCGCGGCCTACCGTTCGGTGATCGCCGACCTGGCCGGTACCTGGCACGGGCCGTCCGCCATGGCGATGGCCACGGCGGCCACCCCGTATGCGGAGTGGATCGGTGTCACCGCCACGCGCGTCGAGCACGCCGCCGTCCAGGTCTCCTCGGCGGCAGCGGCGTACGAGGCCGCCTTCGCCGCCCACGTTCCGCCGCCGGTGATCGAGGCCAACCGCAGTCTGCTGGTGAGCCTGGTCGCCACGAACCTGCTGGGCCAGAACACCCCGGCGATCGCGGCCACCGAGGCCCTCTACGCCGAGATGTGGGCGCAGGACGCCGCCGCCATGTACGGCTACGCGGGCTCGGCGGCGGCCGCCACCCAGCTCGGCGTGTTCGACCCGGCTCCGGAAACCGCCGACGTGACCACGGATTCGACCCAGCTGGTCACCGCCGCTGAGGCGGCCGGGGCCCGGACGGCCTCGGCCGCACCGTCGAAGGTCTCGCAGCTGCTGTCGGCGGTGCCGCGGGCGCTGAGCGACTTCACCTCGTCCCCGGCGCAGGTGACGGCGCCCGATATCGGGTCCGGCCTCAAGGATTTCGCCAAGTTTCTGGGCGATCTGGTGGGGCCGTACTCGCCGCTGGGTCACCTCGCCAACCTCGGCAGCGGCTGGCTGATCGCCGGGCAGCTCGTGGGCTTGGCCCAGAACCCGCCCGGTGTGGCCAGCCTGCTCGGCGGTCCGGCCCCGATCACCGGTGCCCTGGGGCCGCTCTCGGGTGGGTACATCTCCTACCAGGCGCCACTGACCGCCGGGGCCACCACCGTGGCGGCGAGCACCGGGCAGGCGAGTTTGGTCGGGTCGCTGTCGGTACCGGCGAGCTGGTCCACCTCGGCGCCGTCCGGCAAGGCTCTGCCGGCGGTGCTGTCGGGCAGCTCGGTCGGTTCCAGCGCCTCGGCGTTCGCCGTCGAGGGCTCATCGAGCGCGATGTTCAACGAGATGGCGCTGTCGAGCCTGGCCGGCCGCGCCGTCGGGGGCACCGCGGTGCAGTCCGTCGCGGGCGGCGCCGCCCGGGTGCTCGACAAGGCGCCCGACACCGAGGCCCTGACCACGGCCACCATCCTGGTCATCCCGGTGCCCGAGGATGGAGTCACGCCGTGATCGATTTCGCTCTGATACCTCCCGAGGTCACCTCCGGCCAGGTGTATGCCGGCCCGGGCGCCGAATCGTTGCTGGCCGCGGCCACAGCGTGGGAGGGGCTGGCCGCCGAGCTGCACTCCGCGACGACCTCCTACCGCGCGGTGCTCACCGCCCTGACCGCCGAGTCGTGGGTCGGCACCTCGGCGACGGCCATGATCGCCGCGGCGACGCCCTTCGTGGACTGGATGTCGACCGCTGCCGCGCAGGCCACCCAGGCGGCGGTGCAGGCCGGGGCCGCGGCGAGCGCGTTCGAGGTGGCGCTGGCCGCGGTGGTGCCGCCGCCGGTGATCGCGGCCAACCGCAGCGTTCGGGCAGCCCTGCTGGCGACGAACACCTTCGGCCAGAACACCGCGGCGATCGCGGCCGCCGACGCCCAGTACGCGCAGATGTGGGCGCAGGACGCCGGCGCGATGTTCGCCTACCAGGCCGCCGCCATGGCCGCCGCCAGGCTGACGCCGTTCGCCTCGCCGCCGCAGGCCACCAACTCGGCCGGCCCGGCCGAGCCGGGCATCGCCGCGGCCGGCGATGCGTCCGACATCGGCGCAATCTACGAGGGCCTGTTCAGCACCCTCGGGGGAGTTATGAAGTTCGGCGGCCTCGGCAACTTCGTGCTGAGTGCGCCCAACTTCGGCATGGTCCAGTTCAAGACGTTCTACAAGCCGCAGGCGCTGTTGCCGGAGGTCCCCAAGTCCGCGCTCGGGGCGGGGCTGGGCGGGAGAGACATAGCGGGGCTGGGCGGGAGAGAGATAGCGGGGCTGGGCGGGAACGGGATGAACGCCGTGGGCGCCGGGTTGCGCGGCGGTGCGAAGTCGGCGGCCTCCGCCGGGATGATCCGGGCTGTCACGGCCGGGGTGGGCACCGCGCCTTCGGTCGGTGCGCTGTCGGTGCCCCAGGGCTGGGCGACCGCCACCCCCGCCATCCGATTGGCCGCGACCTCATTGCCGGCGGCCGGCACCGCCGCGGCACCGATGGCCGGGGCGAGCGGTCTGCTGAACCCGGCCGCATTGGGCGCATTGACCGGTGGGGCGCTGGGTGCTCCCGGTTCGCAGCTGATCAACGGCGCCAATGTCCGGGGCGGGTCCGCCAAGAGCGCTAAAGGTCAGGCCCCGGTTCAGCTCGACCGCGTCATCGCCCAGTTGCAGAAGCAGAAGGACAGCGTCCAGCACTGGCAGATCGACGAGGCCGGCCTCGACGACCTGCTCGAGGAACTGTCGAAGAAGCCCGGGTTCCACGCGGTGCATCTGAAAAAGGCCCCCGGGGACTCCGGGGCCTCCGGGGCCGCCGGCTCCGTCGCCGCGACGACGGCAATCCCGTGAGATCGCTACCGGCGCTGGCCGTTGCGGTCGGCCTCTGCCTGGCCGGGGCCGCTCCCGGGAACGCCGACCCGGAACCCGGCGCCGCCCCCGACGCCCAAGATGCGGGCGGCGCTGTCCACAATGCCGCCTTCCTGCAATCGCTGCTTGCCGCCGGAATCACCTACAGCAACTCCGGTCAGGCCATCGAGGCCGCCCACGCGGTCTGCGGCCTCGTCGACCGGGGCGAACCCGCCCTGCAGGTGATCTCCGACCTGAAAGCCAACAACCCGGGCTTCACCACCGACGGCGCGGCGCAGTTCGCCGCCATCGCGGCGACCACCTATTGCCCGCACCAGCTCATCAAGAAATGACGGCCCGCGACCTGCCTTGAACGAGTCCTCGCCGGCTACCCGCCGCTGGGAGCGGGCGAGGGAGTGGCCGGCCGGGGCTGCGGCACGAAGCCCTTCAGCACGTCGGGCAGGCCCGCCGACTGCTGGGGTACCGGCGCACAGGTCGGTGGGCATTCGGTCAGTTGCCAGGGGGCGCAGCGGTCGGTCCGGAATGCGGTGTCGGTCGGCTCGATCAGCACCACCTGCGGCTTCTTGGTCATCGCGCTGTCGACGGTCTTGCCGCTGCTGACCCGGCGCCAGTAGCAGGCATTACCATCCCGCGGCCCGTCGGAGCGGTAGGTGCCCGGCAGGATGTCGGTCCCGACGGCGAAGGTGCCGTCGGTGTCGATCACCTGTTTGGGCGTGGGCGTGGGCGGGGGAGTCGGCTCGGCTCCGGCCACCCCGCCGGCCGTCCACGCCGCGGCCAGCGTGACAGCCAGCATGGCGGTCACCGTCCCGGCCGGCTTCATCGGTCTCATACCACGCGAGGTTACCGACCGGACGGCTTGATGCCGACCGTGATCAGGTCCGACACCAGTAGCGTCCACGCCGGCCGAGCCACCCGGTGCTGGTCGGCGACGGTGAACCCGGCGCCGGTGAACAGCGTGCGCATCTCGGTCGGCGTCGGCTGGTGCGCCGGATTCCAGCGGCCGCCCAACAGCCGGCGCAGCGGAACGGGGTGGCGTGGGCTCAGCGCGGTGACCGCCGCCAGCCCGCCCGGCGCCAACACCCGATAGAACTCCGCCACCGCCGCCGGCTGGTCGAAGAAGTGGAAGGCCGAGCTGGTCACCACCGCGTCGAGCGTCCCGTCCTCGAAGGGGAGGTGTTCGGCGGGTCCGGTCAGCCACTGCACCCGCGTCGAGCGCGCCCGGGCCTCGTTGAGCATGCCGGCGGACATGTCCACCCCGTAGACGGCGGCGGGCCGAAGTTCGCGTTCGATGCGGTCGGCGAGGATGCCGGTGCCGCAGGCGATGTCGGCGACCCGGGCCGGCTGACGGGATCGCAGCGCGGCGATCAGCTCGTCCTGGGCCGGTCGGTAGACCCAACGTTGCAGGTAGTGGGCGTCATAGGCGGGCGCTGCCCAGCTCCAGAACCGGGTGATCGCGTCGTTGAGGCCTCTACGCGGGATCGGGGTTGCCACGGCGTGAAATCTACCGCCGGTTCGATGAGAAGGTGTAGGCATGACCGTCTGCTACCGGCACCCCGACCGGGCCACCGCGCTGCGCTGCATCCGGTGTGGGCGCTACATCTGCGGCGACTGCATGCGCGGCGCCGCCGTCGGGCAGCACTGCGTGGACTGTGCGCAGGAGGGCGCCGCTCAGCGCCGGACCCGCCCGCTGGTCCGGAGCGCCTCGGGGGCACCGGTGGTCAGCTATGGGCTGATCGCGCTGAACGTGCTGGCCTTCATTGCGCAGATGTCGTCGGGCCGACTGGACTCCGAATTGGTGCTCTGGTCACCGGCGGTGGCCGACGGTCAGATCTACCGGCTGCTGACGTCGGCGTTCCTGCACTACGGCCCGATGCACCTGCTGCTGAACATGTGGGCGCTGTATGTCGTGGGGCCCTCGTTGGAGGGTCTGCTCGGCCGGGCACGGTTCATCGCCCTATACCTGCTCAGCGCACTGGGCGGCTCCGTCGCGGTCTATCTGCTGGCGCCGTTGGACACCGCCACCGCCGGCGCCTCGGGCGCCATCTTCGGTTTGTTCGGCGCGACGCTGGTCGTCGGCCGACGGCTGCGGATGGACGTCGGCTGGGTTGTCGCGGTGATCGGAATCAACCTGGTCTTCACCTTCACCATCCCGCGGATCAGCTGGCAGGGGCACGTCGGCGGGCTGATCGCCGGGCTGCTGGTGGCCTGCGCCTACGTGTATCCCGCACCGGCGCGCCGCAACCGGATCCAAGCCCTGGCCAGCATCGCGCTGCTCGTGCTGTTCGTTGCGCTGATCTGGTGGCGCACTGCCGAATTGGTCTCCTGACCTCGAGCGTGTCCTCCCGGACCGACGCCTGCTCGCCCCCTAAGCTTTCGGTGGTCCACCAGCGAGAGGATCGACCAATCGGCGCCAACGGCGACCAGGATGAGATGAGTCGACCGGACGGGAGCCGGACTCGCCGGGCCACCTCGATGCGCACCTCGGGCAAATCCCGCTGGGTTGCGCCGGCCCCGCGTGCCGCCCGGTTGACCACGGCACGCGCCGCGGACCGGATTCGGCGGGAGCGGCGACGGCCGGGCATTCACGCCCTCGATGGCCTGCGCGCGATAGCCGTCGCGCTGGTGCTGGCCGACCACGGCGGCATCCCGGGGTTGTCGGGCGGGTTCATCGGCGTCGACCTGTTCTTCGTCCTGAGCGGATTCTTGATCACCTCGCTGCTGATCGACGAGCTGCACCGGACCGGACGGATCGACCTCGGCGCCTTCTGGATCCGCCGCGGCCGACGGTTGCTGCCCGCCCTGGTGCTGATGGTGCTGACCGTCGCGATCGCCCACGAGTTGCTGCCCTCTGACGCGGTGGTGGGTCTGCGTGAGGACGCCGTCGCCGCGTTCTTCTGGGTGGCCAACTGGCGGTTCGTCGCCCAGCACACCGACTACTTCACCGAGGCGGGCACCCCGTCGCCGCTGCAGCACACCTGGTCGCTGGGCGTCGAGGAGCAGTACTACTTCCTCTGGCCCCTTCTTCTCATCGCGATCGCCCTGCTGCTGGCGTTCCGTGCCCGGCGCCGCGGCCGGCTGGCGACCGTCGGCGGGGTGCGCCTGACCGTCTTTCTGCTGGCCAGCGCCGGGGCCGCGGCATCGGCGACCGCAGCCGAGGTACTGGCTTCCCCCGCCTTCGGCGCCACCCGCGACCGCGTCTACTTCGGCACCGACACCCGTGCGCAGGCGCTGCTGATCGGCGCCGCCGCAGCCGCGCTGCTGGTGGGGGATTGGCCCGCTTTGACCGCCGGCTGGTCGGTGGTGCGCTCCCGCCGGGGCCGCTGGGTCGCCCGGCTGCTGCCGCTGGCCGGGCTGGCCGTGCTGGCGATGGCGTCGCACCGCGCCACCGGCAGCGCCGCGGAGTTCCAGGGCGGCCTGCTGACCATCGTCGCCGTCGCCGCGATCGCGGTGATCGCGCCGGTCGCGCTGCACCAGGACGGGCCGGTGGGACGGGCGCTGGCCTGGACTCCACTGGTGTGGTTGGGGACGATCTCCTACGGCGTGTATCTGTGGCACTGGCCGGTCTTTCTGGTGCTCAACGGCGAGCGCACCGGGTGGTCGGGATGGCCGCTGTTCGTCGTGCGATGTGCCGTGACACTGTTGCTGGCCGCGGTGTCCTGGTGGGTGATCGAGGAGCCGATCCGCCGCTGGCGGCCGGCGCAGGTCTCACTGCTGCCGCTCGGGGCCGCCGTGAGCGCCACCGCGGTGGCGGTCACGGTGTTCGTGGTCCCGGTTGTCGAGCGGCCCACCGCCGAGACCGGCCTGACCCCGGATGTGGCGGCGGCCGCGGCGGTGTCACCGTCGCCGCCGGGTCGCAAGCGCCCGGCGCCGGTGCGCCACGACCCCAATCGGCCGCGCACCGTCTCGGTGTTCGGCGACTCGATCGGGTGGACCGTGATGCACTACCTGCCGCCCACCCCCGGCTACGACTTCATCGACCACACCGTCGTCGGCTGCAGCATCGTGCGGGCCGGGCCGTACCGCTGGGCCGGCAAGACCATCGATCAGGGACGCGAATGCGACGGGTGGCCGGCCCGGTGGGCGCGACAGGTCAAAGCCGACCAGCCCGACGTGGTGCTGCTGTTCGCCGGCCGCTGGGAGACCGTGGACCGGGTCAACGAGGGCCAGTGGACCCGCATCGGTGACCCGACGTTCGACGCCTACCTGACCGCGGAGCTGCGGCACGCGCTCGACGTGCTGGAGTCCGCCGGCAGCAGGGTCGTGGTGACGACCGTGCCCTACAGCCGTTACGGGGAGCGGCCCGACGGCAGCCTGTGGCCCGAGGACGACCCCAAGCGCGTCGACCGCTGGAACGCCCTGCTGCGCCGGGTGGTCGCCGGGCGCGAAGCCGTGACACTGATGGACTTGAACAAGAAGCTCGGCCCGAACGGCGCCTACACCGCCAAGGTCGACGGCATCAGGGTGCGCAGCGACGGCATTCACCTCACTCCCGAAGGGGTGAAGTGGCTGCTGCCGTGGCTGGAGGAATCGATCAGCTGACCCGGCCGGCAAACCGGCTCGACTCACGTGCTGAGGGCAACGTCACAGCAGCTCAGGGATGCGGGAATTAATTTAGTTTTGCTAACGTAGTATTTATCAGCGCAGCGTCGCGCCCCTTGAAAACCACTTCTCCGAGCTATTTCTTCAGAGGTTCCTTTTATGACTACCGCTACCGCATTTGACTCAGACGACCAGCAGGCCCACCGCTTTGCCGGACTGGCCGCCACCGACCCCCAATTCGCCGCCGCCCAACCCGACCAAGCCGTCGCCGACGCCGCCGCCCAGCCCGGCCTCCGGCTGCCGCAGCTCGTGCAGACCATCCTGACCGGTTACGCCGACCGGCCCGCGCTGGGCCAGCGAGCCGTCGACTTCGTCGTCGACCCGGCAACCGGCCGCACCGTCGCGCAGTTGCAGCCCCGTTACGACACCATCACCTACACCGAGCTGGCCGAACGGGTCCGTGCCCTGGCCGCCGCCCTCGTCGCCGCGGCCGTCCGGCCCGGAGACCGGGTCGCGGTGCTGGGTTTCACCAGCGTCGACTACACCGTCATCGACGTGGCACTGGGCCAGATCGGTGCGGTCTCGGTGCCGCTGCAGACCTCCGCGGCGGTCAGCGCCCTGACCCCGATCGTGACCGAGACCGAACCCCGTGTCATCGCCGCCAGCGTCGACTCGCTGGCCGACGCGGTTGAGCTGGTGCGGGCCGGTCCGGCCCCCACCCGCCTGGTGGTCTTCGACTACCACGAGCAGGTTGACGATCACCGCGACGCACTGGCCGGCGCCCGCGCGCAGCTGGCCCGCCTCGAGGTCGCCGTCGAGCCGCTGGCCGATATGCTCACGCGCGGCCGGACTCTGTCCCCGGCGGACCCGGCGGGCCTGCCCGCCCACGACTCCGGCGCGGGGACCGACCCGCTGGCCCTGCTGGTCTACACCTCCGGCAGCACCGGCGCACCCAAGGGTGCGATGTACCCGCAGAGCAACGTGGAGCGGATGTGGGTCCGGTCGGCCAGGAACTGGTTCGTCCCGACCGCCGCCTCGATCACGCTCAACTTCATGCCGATGAGCCACATCATGGGCCGCGGCATCCTCTACGGCACCCTCGGCAACGGCGGCACCGCCTACTTCAGCGCCCGTAGCGATCTCTCCACTTTCCTGGAGGATCTGGCGTTGGTGCGGCCCACCGAGCTGAACTTCGTGCCCCGGATCTGGGAGATGCTCTACCAGCACTTCCAGAGTGAGGTCGACGGTCTTGACGGGGATCCGGCCGCCGAGGCCGACGTGCTGGCGCGGATGCACCGCGATCTGCTCGGCGGGCGGTGCATCTACGCGATGACCGGCTCCGCGCCCATCTCCGACGAGCTGAGCAATTGGGTGGAGCGGCTCACCGGGCTGCACCTGCTCAACGGCTACGGCTCCACCGAAGCCGGCATGGTGCTCTCCGACGGCGTCGTGCAGCGGCCGCCGGTGCTCGACTACAAGCTGGTCGACGTGCCCGAACTGGGCTATTTCGGCACCGACAAGCCGCACCCGCGCGGCGAGCTGCTGCTCAAGACCGAGAACCTGTTCCCGGGCTACTACAAGCGCCCGGAGATCACCGCCGAGGTGTTCGACGCCGACGGCTACTACCGCACCGGCGACGTCGTCGCCGAGGTCGGCCCCGACCAGTTGGTCTACGTCGACCGGCGCAACAACGTGCTCAAGCTGGCCCAGGGCGAGTTCGTCACCCTGGCGAAGCTGGAGGCGGAGTTCGGCAACAGCCCGCTGGTGCGCCAGATCTACGTCTACGGCAACAGTGCTCAGCCCTACCTGCTGGCCGTCGTGGTGCCCACCTCAGAAGCACAGCAGCGCTTCGATGTTCCCGCCGAGCTCAAGGCGGCGATCACCGAGTCGCTGCAGCAGGTGGCCAAGGACGCCGGCCTGCAGTCCTATGAGGTGCCGCGCGACTTCCTCGTCGAGACCGAACCGTTCACCCTGGAGAACGGTTTGCTCACCGGCATCCGCAAGCTGGCGTGGCCGAAGCTGAAGGCGCACTACGGTCGTCGCCTCGAGCGGCTCTACGCCGAGCTGACGCAGGGGCAGGCCAACGAGCTGAGCGAACTGCGTCACCACGGTGCGCAGCGTCCGGCGCTGGAGACCATCAGCCGGGCCGCCGCCGCACTGCTGGGCGCATCGGCCGCTGACCTGGCCCCCGACGCCCACTTCACCGACCTGGGTGGGGACTCGCTGTCGGCGCTGACCTTCGGCAATCTGCTGCGCGACATCTTCGACGTCGACGTCCCGGTCGGCGTGATCGTCAGCCCGGCAAGCGATCTGGCGTCGATCGCGGCGTACGTGCAGGAGCAGCGGATCGGGTCGAAGCGGCCGACGTTCGCCTCGGTGCACGGCCGGGATGCCGTCGAGGTGGCCGTCGCCGACCTGACCCTGGACAAGTTCCTCGACGAGGCCACCCTGGCGGCGGCACCGGCACTGCCCGGCCCGTCCGAGCAGGTGCGCACCGTGTTGCTGACCGGGGCCACCGGCTTCCTGGGGCGCTACCTGGCGCTTGAGTGGTTGGAGCGGTTGGCGCCGGTGGGCGGCAAGCTCATCTGCCTGGTGCGGGCGAAGTCGGATGCGGATGCCCGCCGCCGCCTCGACGGTGTCTTCGACAGTGGCGATGCGAAGCTGCTGGCCCGCTACACCGAATTGGCCGCCAAGCACCTGGAAGTCATCGCCGGCGACAAGGGCGAGGCGAATCTCGGCTTGGAGCAACACGTGTGGCAGCGGTTGGCCGACACCGTCGACGTGATCGTCGACCCGGCGGCGCTGGTCAACCACGTGCTGCCCTACAGCGAGTTGTTCGGGCCGAACGCCGTCGGCACCGCCGAGCTGATCCGGGTCGCACTGACCGGCAAGATCAAGCCGTTCACCTATTTCTCCACCATCGGTGTCGGCGACCAGATCCCGCCGGGCAGCTTCACCGAGGACGCCGACGTGCGGGTGATGAGCCCGGTGCGGGCGATCAACGACGGTTACGCCAACGGTTACGGCAACAGCAAGTGGGCCGGCGAGGTGCTGCTGGCCGAGGCGCACGACCTGTGCGGCCTGCCGGTCGCGGTATTCCGTTGCGACATGATCCTGGCCGACACCGGCTACGCCGGCCAGCTCAACCTGCCGGACATGTTCACCCGGATGATGTTCAGTCTGGTCGCCGCCGGTGTCGCACCCGGTTCGTTCTACGAGCTGGACGCCGACGGCAACCGGCCGCGGTCCCACTACGACGGGCTGCCGGTGGAGTTCATCGCCGAGGCGTCCACCACGTTGGCCGCCGCTGCGGGCCACGGGTTCGCCACCTACCACGTGATGAACCCCTACGACGACGGCGTGGGCATGGACGAGTTCGTGGACTGGCTGATCGAGGCCGGCTACCCGATTCGGCGGATCGCCGACTACGGCGATTGGTTGCAGCGGTTCGAGACCACCCTGCGCGCGCTGCCGGAGCGGCAGCGGCAGGCATCCCTGCTGCCGCTGCTGCACAACTACCAGAAGCCGCAGCCGGCGATCTGCGGGTCGATCGCACCGACCGATCGCTTCCGGGCGGCCGTGCAGGCGGCCGAGATCGGTGCTGACCATGACATTCCGCATGTCACGCCGGCAGTGATCGTCAAGTACGTCACCGACCTGGAGCTGCTGGGGCTGCTCTAGTCTCGCGTGTCACGGTGGCGGGCCGATTGTTTCGGCCCGTCACCGTTTGCGTTGCGTGACGATTGCCTTCGATTAATCAGGCCGAAACTGTTGCGGCAGTGGCCTATCGGGCAATCGCAATCCGGTGCCCGATCCGACCAGCGTTTGACGGTCGCGGGATTCGATGCCACCATGGTGGGGAATGTGTCGACATCCCCGTATGTCTTGGCCGGAAGGAGGTGAGGGCGAAGTGAGTCCCAGCGACGGTCCGTATCCGTGTTCGATGGTTCGTCTGTCCCTCACCGGCCCCGGCGTCTCCGCCGCGGCCTGAACCGCGAATTCCGCCGACCCGGATGGGTCGTGTCGGGCGTCCCGGCAGGAGAAAATCATGGCTTTTGTTCTCACCCACCGTATTTCGACGATTCACGGCTCGGCGGTCCGCCAGGCTAGCCGCCGCGTGGTCGGCCGGTTGCGCCACCTGGGCGCTCCGCTGGAGATGAGCCCGCAGCAGCGTGCCGAACGCTACGTGGCGCACATGCCGACGGCGGTGCTGGGCGCCTGCTGACCGCTGCGCAACACCGCAGCCAGGGATCGCCTAGGCCTGTACGACGATCGGGTCGCCCATGTGCACGGTGTCGAAGTACCACGCCGCGTTGTCCGGGCTGAGGTTGATGCAGCCGTGGCTGACGTTCGAGTAGCCCTGCGAGTTCACCGACCAGGGCGCCGAATGCACGTAGACACCGCTCCAGGTGACCCGAACCGCGTACTGGCCGTCGAGCAGGTAACCCTCGGGGTCATTGAGCGGGATGCCGATGGTGCGCGAATCGAACTTGACGTTGCGCTCTTTGGACAATGCGGTGAACGAACCGATCGGGGTGGGGCGCTTGGGCTTGCCCATCGATGCCGGCATCACCCGCACGGTCTCGCCGTTGATGCTGACGGTGAAGGTGTGATCGGAGATGTCGGCGACCCCCAGCACCGCGTCACCGGTCTCGAATCCCGTCGACATGCCGTGGGCGTCCACGCTGATCTTGCTGTGCGGTGACCAGTAGCCGTCCGGAACCCACTGGACGACATCGTCGCTGACCCACTCGAAATGGCCGGCGGACGTCCCCGACGCCTTTCCGGACTCGGCGATGTGGATGCCGCGCTCAGCGGCCGCCCGGTCGCTGACCGGCCCGGCGAACCGCACGATCACCGGGTAGGCCACCCCTACCACCGCACCGGCCGCCGGCTCGATCGCCGCGACGGCGAATCCCGGTGCCGGCGTTGTCTGCGCCGCCTGGCTGATACCGGTGGACGCCCCCATCACCAGGGCCACCGAGCCGGCCATCGCCAATATTCCCCGCCACACGCTGTACATGGCATCCATTGTGCCAAGCCCAAGGGGTACGGCGCAGATTTAGCGATTCTCTGCCGGCGCCAGCAGGCCGCCCCAGGCCGCCTTGGCCCCGGATTCACCGATGGTGTGGATGGCGAACATCGACCCCCCGGCCAGGGCGATCACCACCGCTGCGATGCCCACCCGCACCAGTGGTGCCACACCGCCGCCCCGTGACAGTGCCACGTGCAGCCCGGCCAGCAGCGCCGCCGCAACCACCAGACCCAGCGCCATGTAGAGGCCGTACTCGCCGGCGGTCATGTGCCTGTCGAGGTCGGGCGACCCGCCGATCTTGCCGGAGTCGGCCAGCCATTCACCGGCGCTGACCGTCGCCGGTGTCACGAGCAGCGTGAGGCCGGCCAGCGTCGCCACCAGCCAGACCAGCCGGCGGCGTGCCGCAGGCCACAGCGCGCACAGGATCAGCAGGATCGCGGTCAGCGGTACCAGCGCCACCACGGCGTGCAGCAGCAGGACGTGCGCGGGCAACCCGGCAATTGTCGACATCGATGTCCTTTCATTTTCCAGCGCGGGTTATGCGCTGCTGCCGGCGTGCGCGGCCGCGGACTCCGACAGCGGTTCATAGCGGGCGAACCCGCGGGTGAACGAGCCGGCGCCGTGCGTGAGCGAACGCAGGTCGACCGCGTACCGGATCAGCTCGGTCTGAGGCACTTCGGCTTTCACGCAGGTGCGGTCCGCACCGACTTTATCGGTACCCAACACCCGGGCGCGGCGGGCCGACAGATCGCCCATCACGGCGCCGACCAAATCGTCGGGAACCAGCACCGTGACGTCGTCGATCGGCTCGAGCAACCGCACCCGGCCGGCTGCCGCGGCGTCGCGCAGCGCGGCCGACCCCGCCATCTGGAACGCGAAGTCCGACGAATCGACGCTGTGGGACTTGCCGTCGAGCAGGGTGACCCGGATATCGACCACCGGGTAGCCCTCCCCGGCCTCTCCGGTGAGTCCCCGCTCCATCTGTGCGCGGACGCCCTTCTCCACGCTGGGGATGAACTGGCGCGGTACCGCCCCGCCGACCACCCGGTCGACGAACTCGAAACCGGAACCCTGCGCCAGCGGTTCGACCTCGATGTCGCAGACCGCGTACTGGCCGTGCCCGCCAGACTGCTTGACATGCCGACCGTGGCCTTTGGCCTTGGCGGCGAACGTCTCCCGCAGGGCCACCCGCAGTGCGACCGTGTCCACCGCTACCGCGTAGCGATGGGCCAGCGCGTCGAGCACGATGGCCGAATGCGCCTCACCCATGCACCACAGCACGGTCTGGTGGGTTTCCGGATTGCGCTCGATACGCAGGCTCGGGTCCTCGGCGGCCAGCCGCGCCAGCCCGACCGCCAGCTTGTCCTCGTCGGTCTTGGCGTGCGGGATGACCGCGACCGGCAGCAGCGGGTCGGGCATCGACCAGGGTTTGCACACCAGCGGGTCGCCCTTGTCGGACAGTGTGTCTCCGGTCTCGGCGTGGCTGAGCCGGCCGACCGTACAGATGTCACCGGCCATCACCGCCCCGGCCGGCCGCAGTTGCCTGCCGAGTGGAAACGCCAGCGCCCCGATCCGGTCGTCCTCGTCGTGGTCGGCGTGGCCACTGGCCGCGCCGAAGAACCCGCTGCAATGCCCACTGACGTGAATCCCACTGTCGGGCTTGATGGTTCCGGAGAACACCCGCACCAGGCTGACCCTGCCGACATAGGGATCCGAGGTGGTGCGGACCACCTCGGCCAACAGCGGCCCGGCCGGGTCGCAGCTCAGTCCGGGGCGCGCCACGCCGTCGGGGGTGAACACCTCTGGAAGCAAGTGCTCGGGCGGTGCGGGGAATCCGGCGGTGATGACCTCGAGCAGCTCGGGAACGCCGACCCCGGTGCTGCTGCACACCGGAACGACCGGGAAGAACGAACCGCGCGCCAAGGCCCGCTCCAGGTCGTTGGTGAGCACCGCCCGGTCGATCTGCTCCCCGCCCAGGTAGCGGTCCAGCAGCGACTCGTCCTCGGACTCCTCGATGATCGCCTCGATCAGCGTGCCCCGCTGCTGTTCGACGTCGGCGGAGTCGTATTGGCCCGCCGCCAGCAGATCGATGAGGCCGGCGGGCCCGCCCGGCTCGGCCGGCGATGGCAGATACAGCGGCAACACCTTGTCGCCGAACGCCAACCGAGCCGCGGCCACCCGGCCGGGGTAGTCAGCCCGGGCGTGGTCCAGCTTGGTGACGACCACCGCACGCGGCATGCCGACCCGGCTGCATTCCTGCCACAGCGCGGTGGTGGCGTCGTCGATGTCCTCGTTGGCCGCGACAACGAACAGTGCGGCGTCGGCGGCCCGCAGTCCGGCGCGGAGTTCGCCGAGGAAATCGGCATAGCCCGGGGTATCGATCAGGTTGACCTTGATGTCGTCGTGTGCCAATGAGGCGCACGCGAGCCCGACCGAACGCTGCTGACGTATCTCGGCGTCGTCGTAGTCGCAGATCGTGCTGCCGCTGGTGATCGAGCCGGCCCTGGGCAGCACCCCGGAGGCGACCAGCATCGCCTCGACGAGGGTGGTCTTGCCGGAGCCGGGCGGGCCGACCAGCACGACGTTGCGGATGGCGGCCGGACTGGCCGCGGTCGGGGCGGCAGCCGTGGCCCGTGAGGTCCCGGTCTTGTCTGACATGGCATCCTCCTGAAAGCTCAGCCTCCCTTCAACAGAGGCTGAGCACAAGACCTCCGATACCCCGGTGGCGGCCCAGCTGGTGGCCGTCTTTTGCGGACCTTTCCGGCGGGTCCGGTAAGCTTGCGGTGTTTTTTACGGATCCGCCGCCCTGGACGTGCTCGGACGTGCTGGATTTCGGCCAGAATCGTGACCGACCGCAGGAGGTAACCCGATGAGCGGATCGCATCGCCGTAGCCGGTGGTGGCTGCTCAGCGTGACAGCGGCTGCATTGAGCACAGTGGGTCTGGGTCTGGTGGCGGTGCCGGTCCAGGCGGCGCCGACGCTGCCCAAGCCCCCGCTCGACCCGTCGGCGATGGTCGCGCAGGTCGGTCCCGCGGTGGTCAACATCGATGCCCAGATGGGTTACCAGAGCGCGGTCGGCGCCGGTACCGGCATCGTCCTGGACCCGAACGGCATCGTGCTGACCAACAACCACGTCATCGCCGGGGCGACCGGGCTGACGGCGGTGTCGGTCGGCACCGGTCAGACCTACGACGTCGACGTGTTGGGCTTCGACCGCAGCCACGACGTGGCGGTGCTGCAGCTGCGCGGCGCCTCCGGCCTACCGGCCGCCAACATCGGCGACTCGTCCCGGGTCAACGTCGGTGACCCGGTCGTCGCGATGGGCAACGCCGGCGGCCAGGGCGGTACGCCGAGTGCGGTGCCCGGCAACGTCATCGGGCTGAACCAGACGGTCTCGGCCGCCGACGAGCTGACCGGCAGCACCGAGACGCTGACCAACATGATCAAGGCCGACACCGCGATCCGTCCCGGCGACTCGGGCGGTCCGATGGTCAACGCGGCCGGCCAGGTGATCGGAATGAACACCGCGGCGTCGGACAACTACAAGTTCGCCCAGCCCGGCGGCGAAGGCTACGCGATCCCGATCAACCAGGCGATGGCCATTGCCAACCAGATCCGGTCCGGCATCTCGTCGCCCACCGTGCACATCGGCGAGACGGCGTTCATGGGTGTCGGCGTGGTGGACGAGAACGGCGGGGCGCGGGTCGCCCAGGTGCTCGACGGCACCCCGGCCGCCGCGAGCGGTATCGCCAAGGACGACATCATCACCTCGGTCGACGGCCGGCCGGTGAACTCGGCCACCGATCTGACCGATGTGCTCGACCAGCGCCACCCGGGCGACACCGTCTCGCTGACGTGGCGCAGCCCGACCGGCGGTGAGCACAGCGCCACCGTGACCCTGGTGCCGGGCCCGGTCGGCTGAGGTAGAGCCCGTCAGTCCCAGGCGCTCGTGATACGCCGGCACTACGACAGCGAAACCAAGCTGTCCTGGGTGCTCGCCGGCCTTGCCGGCGTGCTGGCGGCCACCGCATATACCCATTCCGAGGGGTACTTCGTCACGTTCATGACCGGCAACGCCGGACGTGCGGTCCTGGGGGTGTTCGACGGTAACGAGTGGTTGTCGATCTCGGCCGCGGCGCTGCTGTTCGCGTTCCTGGCGGGCGTGGTGACCGCGTCACTGGGCCGGCGCCACGTTTGGCCCGACCACCCGCACGGGGCGATGCTGCTGACCGCGATCGCGCTGCTGACGGCGACACTGGTCGACTGGATCGTGGAGGGCGGGCCGGAGCTGCCGCTGCCGCTGCTACCGATCCTGCTGGTGGCGTTCGGAGTCGGCGCGCTGAACACCACCTTCGTGCGAGACGGCGAAGTGTCGATTCCGTTGAGCTACGTGACCGGCACGGTGGTGAAGCTGGGCCAGGGCATCGAACGCCACCTCAGTGGCGGAACCTTCCGAGACTGGCTCGGGCACTTCATGCTCTTCGCCGGGTACACCTCCGGGGCGGTCATCGGCGGCTGCATCAGCCTGTTCGCCGGCGGCACCTGGATGCTGGGCATTGCCACCGTCGTCTGTGTGCTGGCCACCTGGTACACCTACCGCTACGTCGACCGCCGCGGGGTGTGGCGATGAGGCCCGGCCCTTCCGGTTGAACGCCGAGACCGACGTTGTGCAGGCCGGCTCTCGCACTTCGCCTGCACAACGTCGGTCTCGCGCTGCGGGATGGGCCGATCAGGTCGGGTCGACACCCACACCCAGCACCCGCTGGATGTCGGGCTTCATCGCGACCAGCTGCTGGTTCCAGTACGGCCAGTCGTGGGTTCCCTCGGCCGGGAAGTTGAACACCCCGTTGTTGCCGCCGGCGGCGATGTAATTCTGCTGGAACGTCTGGTTGGTGCGCAGCGTCAGGCTCTCCAGGAACTTGGCGGGCATGTTGTTGCCGCCCAGGTCGTTGGGCGTGCCGTTGCCGCAGTAGACCCAGATGCGGGTGCGGTTGGCCACCAGCCGCGGGATCTGCACCATCGCGTCGTTGCGCTTCCAGGCCGGGTCGGACGACGGTCCCCACATGCTGTTGGCGTTGTACCCGCCGGCGTCGTTCATGGCCAGCCCGATCAACGTCGGCCACCAGCCCTCAGACGGGTTGAGGAAGCCCGAAAGCGCTGCGGCATAGGGGAACTGTTGCGGGTAGTAGGCCGCCAGGATCAGCGCTGAACCGCCCGCCATCGACAGCCCCACCACGGCGTTGCCGTTGGGTGCGACGCTCTTGTTGGCCTGCATCCAGGTGGGCAACTCCCGGGTCAGGAAGGTCTCCCACTTGTAGGTGTAATTCTGACCGTTGCCCTGCGACGGCTGGTACCAGTCGGAGTAGAAGCTGGACTGCCCGCCCACCGGCATGATCACCGAGAGGCCGGACTGGTAGTACTCCTCGAAGGCCGGGGTGTTGATGTCCCAGCCGTTGAAGTCGTCCTGGGCCCGCAGGCCGTCCAGCAGGTACACCGCATGGGCGCCACCCGGCTGGAACTGCACCTTGATGTCACGGCCCATCGACGGCGATGGAACCTGCAGGTACTCCACCGGCAGGCCCGGCCGGGAGAACGCCGAGGCGTCGCCCGAACCACCGACGACCCCGACGAGGCCGCTCAGCAGTACGGCCCCCACCGCTGCGACCATCAGCCGGCGCGGTAGCCGACTCGCCGCGTGACGCAACTTCTCTACGTTCTTCATAGCCTGTTCCCATCCCAATGGTCGCTCCGCAAGCTGCGGAATGATGCCTGGTTTTGTCCTACTGCGGGCAGTCAAACACGGTGGCAGCCCGTGTCCTGTTCGCCGCCACGGCTTTTCATATCGCGGTTCGGCAACGATTGAATTTCGCCGCGGACTCGCTCCCCGCAAGGCCGCCATCGGGGTAGGCATATAGTCGACGTAATCATCGACTCAAGGAGCAGGTCATGCAGCCGACTGCGCCGCGACCGCTGGCCGGGGTGCGCGTCATCGAGATCGCCAGCTTCGTCGCGGTACCGCTCGCCGGAATGACACTGGCACAGCTGGGCGCCGATGTGGTGCGGGTCGACCCGGTCGGCGGGGCGGCTGACTATCGCCGCTGGCCGGTCACCGAGGACGGCACGTCGATCTACTGGACCGGGCTCAACAAGGGCAAGCGTTCGGTCGTCGCCGACCTGCGCGCCCCGGAAGGGCAGCGCCTGGTACAGCGCCTGATCGCCGAAAGCGGTGTGGTGCTGACGAATATGGCCGGCCGGCAATGGCTTTCCTTCGATACGCTGGTGGCCGAACGTCCCGATCTGATCCACCTCGAGGTGCTCGGGCGAGCCGACGGCTCCACGGCTGTCGATTACACGGTGAACGCGGCCACCGGCTTTCCGTTGGTGACCGGGCCGGCGGCGTACGGCGCACCGATCAACCACGTGCTGCCGGCGTGGGATATCGCCTGCGGGCTGCACGGCGCGCTGGCGGTGGTCGCCGCGCTGCACCGCCGGGACCGCTCCGGCGACGGCTGCCGGATCCGGCTGGCCCTGGAGGACGTCGCCCTGGGCACCGCCAGCGCGCTGGGTTTTCTGACCGAGGCGATGGTCAACGGCACCAAACGGGAACGCATCGGCAACGCGCTCTACGGTCAGTACGGGCAGACCTTCACCGGCAGCGACGGGGCCTGCTTCATGATCGTCACCCTGACCGACCGGCACTTCCGCGACCTCACCGAACTGACCGGAACGACGAAAGTCATTGCCGCACTGGCCGAGGCGCGCGACATCGACTTCACCGATGAGGGGCAGCGTTACCGCCACCGCGACGTGCTCACCGGGCTGTTCGACGGCTGGTTCGCCGAACGGACAGGCGCGCAGATCGAAGCGGCTCTGGCGGGCACATCGCTGCTGTGGGACCGTTACCGCAGCTTCGCCGAAGTGGCCGCCGGCCAGCGCGTGCGTGACAATGCGATGTTCACGGCGCTGCATCAGCCCCGGGTCGGGGACTACCTGGCGGCCGGGCTGCCGGCGTCGATCGACGGCGTCCACCCGCCCGCGGTCGCGGCACCCGGGCTGGGCGCCGACACCGAGCAAGTGTTGGCCGACCGTTTGGGTATGACCACCGACGAAATCGACCTGCTGCGCCAAAGCGGTGCGGTGGCAACGGATTAGCAAAGGAGCTTCAAGCCGTGCGTACTTTTCGATCGATCGATGAACTTGCCGCATGCCAGGGCGAGGTGATCGGCCACAGCGACTGGGTGACCATCACCCAGGACGCCGTCAACCTGTTCGCCGACGCGACCGGTGACCATCAGTGGATTCACGTCGACCCCGAGCGGGCCGCCACGGGGCCGTTCGGCACCACGATCGCCCACGGATACCTGACCCTGGCCATGCTGCCGCAGCTGATGGCGCAGATCAGCCGCCTCGACGGGGTCAAGCTGGCGATCAACTACGGGCTGAACAAGGTGCGCTTTCCGGCGCCGGTACCGGTCGGCTCCAAGATCCGGGCCGAGACCTCCCTGGTTGAGGTCGCCGATGTGGGTGGAGGCGCCCACCAGGTGACCTACTCGACCACGGTGTCCATCGACGGCCATGCCAAGCCGGCGTGCGTCGCCGAGAGCGTCGTGCGCTACATGCTCTGATTCGGGCGGTTCCTGGCGCCCCGGCCGCCGGGGCGAGAAGAGAAGTGGCGCGCGACGATCGCCGCGATCTGCAGGAAGCGACGGCGGGTGGCCGGCGCCATCTCGGTCATCACGTCGATCACCCCGCCGGGGCGCAGGTGCGGGTCGAACGGTACCTCGACCACCGCCTGACCGTGCTGCAGGAACTGCGCGGTGAGCGCGGAGCGGGTCCGTTTGTCGGCGTGGCCGTCGGAGTCGTTGAGCACCACCACGCTGCGTTGCAGCAGACCGCCCTGGCCGCGGTCGGCCAGCCACTCCATGGTCTTGGCGGCCGCGCCGGCCCCATCCGCCCACGGCGAGGACACCACGATCAGCGCGTCCAGGTCGCGCAGCGCCTCCTGGGTGACCGGCGAGTCCATCGTCGAACCGCAGTCGACGATGGAGATGGTGAAGTGCCGGTCCAGGCGTAGCGCCGCCTCCCGGTACAGTGCCGCGTCCAGGATCCGGCGCCCGCCGGCGGCCGGTTCCCCGATCAGCACGTACAGACCCGCGGCGTTGGCGCCCACCCGGGTGCTGATGTCGGCGAACGACTGCATGCTCTGGTCGGCTGCCAGGTCCCAGTAGGAGCTGGTGGCCCGCGGGTCGATGCGGCTGCCGAGCCGGCCGAACGCGGTGTCGGCATCGACGGCCACCACGTGGTCGGCGCGGCGCAGCGCGGCGAACACCGATCCGACGCTGGCCGCCACCGTCGTCTTGCCCACGCCGCCCTTGCCCAGGACGCCGACCTTGTAGGTGCCGTTCGGCATGGAACGGATGGCCGCCTCGTAGGCGGTCTCCTCACGCTCGGCAGGTGACGGCCCCAGGTTGACCAGCCCCAGCGTCGCCGACAGCACCAGGTGCCGCCAACCGCGCGCCGGGCGTGGCCGCACCGGCGGCAGCGGGCCCGGATACGGGTAGGGCATCTGCCCGACCGGTTGTTGCTGCGGTGGCCGCCCCCAGGGCTGCTGTGGCGTCGGCTGTTGTCGCGGCGGCTCTGGCTGCGACCGTGGCCCGCCGCCGTGCAGGAAGTCGCCCCGCGGGAAGTCGTCGTCGGCGTTCATCGGCTCCTCGAGGCATACGGCAGGGGCATGGCCAGGTGGCCCAACAATCCTGCAGCTTAACCGCGGAGCAGCCGAAACCGCGTCAGGGCCGGTCAGCAGTCGTAGTACAGCGCGAACTCGTAGGGGTGCGGGCGCAGGTTGACCGGGTTGATCTCGTTCTCACGCTTGTAGTTGATCCAGGTCTGGATCAGGTCCGGGGTGAAAACCCCGCCTTCGGTGAGGTATTCGTGATCGGCCTCCAGGTTGTCGATCACGTGGGCCAACTGGGTGGGAGCCTGCGGGATGGCGGCGGCCTCATCGGGGGGCAGTTCGTAGAGGTCCTTGTCGACCGGCGCGGCCGGTTCGATCTTGTTCTTGACGCCGTCGATGCCGGCCATCAGCATGGCCGCGAACGCCAGATACGGGTTGCCCGAGGAGTCCGGGCAGCGGAACTCCAGCCGCTTGGCCTTCGGATTGGTGCCGGTGATCGGGATGCGCACGCAGGCCGACCGGTTGCGCTGGCTGTAGACCAGGTTGATCGGCGCCTCATAGTGCGGTACCAGGCGCTTGTAGGAGTTGATGGTCGGGTTGGTGAACGCCAGCAGCGACGGCGCGTGGTGCAGGATGCCGCCGATGTAGTAGCGGGCGGTGTCGGACAGCCCGGCGTAGCCGGCCTCGTCGTAGAACAGCGGTTCGCCGTCCTGCCAGACCGACTGGTGCACGTGCATGCCCGAGCCGTTGTCGCCGAAGAGCGGTTTGGGCATGAAGGTGACGGTCTTGCCGTGCGCCCAGGCGGTGTTCTTGATGATGTATTTGAACTGCATCAGATCATCGGCGGCATGTAGCAGCGTGTTGAACTTGTAGTTGATCTCGGTCTGCCCGCCGGTGCCGACCTCGTGGTGTCCGCGCTCCACCGTGAAGCCGGCGTTGGTGAGGTTGGTGGTCATGGCGTCGCGCAGGTCGACGTACTGGTCGTTGGGAGCCACCGGGAAGTAGCCGCCCTTGGGCCGAACCTTGTACCCGAGATTGGGGCTGCCGTCGGCCTCGGTCGTGCGACCGGTGTTCCACCAACCGGCGACGGAGTCCACCTGGTAGAACGACCCGTTGATCTGAGAGTCGAAGTTCACCGAGTCGAAGATGTAGAACTCGGCCTCGGCACCGAAGTAGGCGGTGTCGGCGATGCCGGTGCTGGTGAGGAAGTTCTCGGCTTTGCGCGCGACGTTGCGCGGATCACGCGAGTAGGGCTCGCGGGTGAACGGGTCGTGCACGAAGAAGTTCAGATTCAGCGTCTTGGCCGCCCGGAACGGATCGATCCATGCGGTGGCGGGGTCGGGCAGCAGCAGCATGTCCGACTCGTGAATGGACTGGAAGCCGCGGATCGAGGAGCCGTCGAAGGCCAGTCCGTCCTCGAAAACGCTCGCATCCAGCGCCGATGCTGGGATGGAGAAGTGTTGCATCACCCCAGGCAGATCACAGAATCGAATGTCGACATACTCGACTGACTCATCAGCGACAAGCTTGAAAATATCGTCGGCCATACTGCTCTCCTTTGCGCGCAGACCAGCCAGACGATAGGCAGCCCACATTTCCTGAACATCATCCAGTTATTGCGTACAGGTAACACAACCCTCACCGGCCGGCATTTGCTCAGCAGGT
Source organism: Mycolicibacter terrae (assembly GCF_010727125.1). Taxonomy (NCBI): domain Bacteria; kingdom Bacillati; phylum Actinomycetota; class Actinomycetes; order Mycobacteriales; family Mycobacteriaceae; genus Mycobacterium; species Mycobacterium terrae. The sequence continues at coordinate 4,412,016 of NZ_AP022564.1, forward strand.
GGCACGCTGTGCAGATCCGGGTATATCGTGACCTTGCCTGTGAAGATTTTCAGGCGAACCGCCGTTCAATGTCGCACGGATCAAACCCCTCGATCGATCAGTTATGTCGACGATTCGAGGCCGAAGTGCGAAGGGTCACGTGGTGATGGCACCCAGTCGGGTCGGGCTCTACAACCCCGCGTTCGAACACGACGCGTGCGGGGTCGCAATGGTCGTGGACATCCACGGCCGACGTAGCCGCGACATCGTCGAGAAGTCGATCACCGCGCTGCTCAACCTCGAACACCGCGGCGCCGCCGGAGCCGAACCGCACAGCGGCGACGGCGCCGGCATTCTGATCCAGGTGCCGGACCAGTTCCTGCGTGCGGTCACCGATTTCGAACTGCCGGAGGAAGGCGCCTACGCCACCGGCATCGCTTTCCTGCCGCAGTCGGCCAAAGACGCGGCGGCCGCCTGCGCCTCCGTCGAGAAGATCGTCGAAGCCGAAGGGCTGCAGGTGCTCGGATGGCGCGACATGCCGATCGACGACTCGTCGCTGGGCGCCCTCGCCCGTGACGCGATGCCGACTTTCCGGCAGCTGTTCATCGGCGGTGCATCGGGGATGACGTTGGAGCGGCGCGCCTATGTGGTCCGTAAGCGCGCCGAACACGAGCTGGGCAGCAAGGGACCGGGCCAGGACGGCCCGGGCCGTGAAACTGTCTATTTCCCAAGTCTTTCCGGTCGGACCATGGTGTACAAGGGCATGCTGACCACACCTCAGCTCAAGGCCTTCTATCCCGATCTGGCCGACGAGCGGCTGCACAGTGCGCTGGGCATCGTGCACTCCCGGTTCTCCACCAACACGTTTCCGTCGTGGCCGTTGGCGCATCCGTTTCGGCGCATCGCGCACAACGGCGAGATCAACACCGTCACCGGCAATGAGAACTGGATGCGGGCCCGGGAGGCGCTGATCCGCACCGACGTCTTCGGAGACGGGAGCCCCGCGAACGGGAAAGACACCGCCGACAAGCTGTTCCCGATCTGCACGCCGGGAGCCTCCGACACGGCCCGTTTCGACGAGGTGCTCGAACTGCTGCATCTGGGGGGCCGCAGTCTGCCGCACGCGGTGCTGATGATGATCCCGGAAGCCTGGGAGCGGCACGAAAGCATGGACGGGCCTACTCGCGCCTTTTATGAGTACCACGACTCGCTCATGGAGCCCTGGGACGGCCCGGCCTCGATGACGTTCACCGACGGCACACTGGTGGGCGCGGTGCTGGACCGCAACGGCCTGCGGCCGTCGCGGATCTGGGTCACCGACAACGGGCTGGTGGTGATGGCCTCCGAAGCCGGGGTGCTCGACCTCGATCCGGCCACCGTGGTGCACCGGCAACGGCTGCAGCCCGGCCGGATGTTCCTGGTGGACACCGCCGCCGGCCGGATCATCTCCGACGCCGAGATCAAGTCCACGCTGGCGGCTGAGCGCCCCTACCAGCAGTGGATCGACGAGGCTCTGATCGGAATCGAGGAGCTGCCGCCCGGCGACGCACCGCGCATGGAACACCATCGGATCCTGTTGCGCCAATTGGTGTTCGGATACACCTACGAGGAACTCAACCTGTTGCTGGCGCCGATGGCCCGTACCGGCGCCGAGCCGATCGGGTCGATGGGCACCGACACCCCGGTTGCGGTGCTCTCGGCGCGGCCCCGGCTGCTGTTCGACTACTTTCAGCAGTTGTTCGCCCAGGTCACCAATCCGCCGCTGGACGCCATCCGCGAAGAGGTGGTCACCAGCATGCAGGGCGCCGTCGGGCCGGAGGGCGACCTGCTCAACACCGGCGAACCCACCTGGCGGCAGGTCGTGCTGCCGCAGCCGATCCTGAGCAACCAGGAGCTGGCGAAGCTGGTCAAACTGCAACCCGATCAGCAGATCGGGTCCCGGGGGCCGCATGGCCTGTCCACGGCCGTCATCAGCTGCCTGTATCCGGTGGCCGAGGGCGGCGCCGGGCTGCGCGCGGCGCTCAAGCAGGTGTGCGCCCGGGTTTCGGCGGCGATCGACGACGGCGCCAGCTTCATCGTGATCTCGGATCGGGAGTCCGACGAGACGCTGGCGCCCATCCCGTCGCTGCTGGCCACCTCCGCGGTGCATCACCACCTGGTCGCCGAGCGCACCCGCACCAAGGTAGGTCTGGTGGTGGAGTCCGGCGATGCCCGGGAGGTGCACCACATGGCGGTGCTGCTGGGCTTCGGCGCCGCCGCCATCAACCCTTATCTGGCCTTCGAGTCCGTCGAAGACATGCTCGATCAGGGTCTGATCGAGGGTCTCGGTCGTGAGAAGGCGTTGGCCAACTACGCCAAGGCCGCCGCTAAGGGCGTGCTGAAAGTCATGTCCAAGATGGGTATTTCGACACGGGCCTCCTACACCGGTGCGCAACTGTTCCAGCCGGTCGGTATCTCCCAGGATGTCCTCGACGAATTCTTCACCGGCCTGTACTGCCCGATCGGCGGCATCACCCTCGACGACATCGCCGCCGACGTCGCCGCCCGCCACGGGTTGGCCTACCTCGATCGCACCGAGGAGCGCGCCCACCGACAGCTGCCGGTGGGCGGTGAGTACCAGTGGCGTCGCGAGGGGGAGTACCACCTGTTCAACCCCGAGACGGTGTTCAAACTGCAGCACTCGACCCGCACCGGGCAGTACGACGTCTTCAAGGAGTACACCAAGCTGGTCGACGACCAGAGTGAGCGACTGGCCACGCTGCGTGGCCTGCTGAGGTTCAAATCCGGGGAACGGCCGCCGGTGTCGATCGACGAGGTGGAGCCTGCCACCGAGATCGTCAAGCGGTTCGCCACCGGCGCGATGAGTTACGGCTCGATCTCCGCCGAGGCACACGAGACGCTGGCGATCGCGATGAACCGGATCGGTGGCCGGTCCAACTGCGGTGAAGGCGGTGAGCACGCCGACCGCTACCTGCCCGAGGAGAACGGGGACTGGCGGCGCAGTGCGATCAAACAGGTCGCCTCCGCCCGGTTCGGCGTCACCAGCGACTATTTGGTCAACTGCACCGACCTGCAGATCAAGATCGCCCAGGGTGCCAAACCCGGTGAGGGCGGCCAACTCCCGGGTAACAAGGTGTATCCGTGGATCGCCGAGGTTCGTCACGCCACCCCCGGCGTCGGGCTGATCTCGCCCCCGCCGCATCATGACATCTACTCCATCGAGGATCTCAAACAGCTGATCCACGACCTGAAGAACGCCAATCCGGACGCCCGCATCCACGTCAAGCTGGTCGCGGAGAGCGGTGTCGGAACGGTGGCCGCCGGGGTGTCCAAGGCGCACGCCGACGTGGTGCTGATCTCCGGGCACGACGGCGGCACCGGGGCGGCGCCGATGACCTCGCTCAAGCACGCCGGTGCACCATGGGAGCTGGGGCTGGCGGAAACCCAGCAGACGTTGCTGCTCAACGGCCTTCGGGACCGGATCGTGGTGCAGGTCGACGGGCAGCTCAAGACCGGCCGCGACGTGGTGGTCGCCGCGCTGTTGGGCGCCGAGGAATTCGGCTTCGCCACCGCACCGCTGGTGGTGTCGGGCTGCATCATGATGCGGGTCTGCCACCTGGACACCTGCCCGGTCGGGGTCGCCACCCAGAACCCGGAGTTGCGCAGCCGCTTCAACGGCCAGCCCGAGTTCGTGGAGAACTTCTTCTGGTTCATCGCCGAGGAGGTTCGCGAATACCTTGCCGCACTGGGCTTCCGAACCCTCAACGAAGCGGTCGGACAGGTGAACGCACTGGACACCACGCTGGCGCGCGCGCACTGGAAGGCCCACAAGCTCGATCTGGAGCCGGTGCTGCACGAGCCGGAGTCCGCGTTCATGAATCAGGACCTGTACTGCAGCTCCAAGCAGGACCACGGGCTGGACAAGGCGCTGGATCAGCAGTTGATCGTGATGAGCCGCGAGGCGCTCGACTCCGGCACCCCGGTCCGGTTCGCCACCTCGATCTCCAACGTCAATCGGACCGTCGGGACCATGCTTGGCCACCAGGTCACCAAAGCCTATGGTGCCCAGGGCCTACCGGGAGACACCATCGACATCACCTTCACCGGTTCCGCCGGTAACAGCTTCGGGGCGTTCCTGCCGCCGGGGATCACCCTGCGGGTCCTCGGTGACGCCAACGATTATGTGGCCAAGGGCCTGTCCGGCGGCCGGATCGTGATCCGGCCACCGAAGGATGCGCCCGACGGATACGTCGCCGAGGACAACATCATCGGCGGCAACGTGATCTTGTTCGGCGCCACCAGCGGTGAGGTGTTCCTGCGCGGGGTGGTCGGCGAACGGTTCGCGGTGCGCAACTCCGGGGCCGTCGCGGTGGTCGAGGGCGTCGGTGACCACGGCTGCGAATACATGACCGGCGGCAAGGTCGTGGTGCTGGGCCGCACCGGACGCAACTTCGCCGCCGGCATGTCCGGTGGTGTCGCCTACGTCTACGACCCGAACGCCGAACTGCCGGGCCGGCTCAACACCGAGATGGTGGAGCTGGATTCGTTCGACGATTTCGAGGCCGACGATGTCGACTGGCTGCGCGGCATCCTGGTCGCCCACGCCGAGGCCACCGACTCCGCACCCGCCCGGGCCATCCTGGCCGACTGGACAGAACACTGCCGCCACTTCGTCAAGGTGATGCCGCGTGACTACCGGCGGGTGCTCGCCGCGGTGGCCGAGGCGAAGGCGAGCGGCACCGATCCGAACGAGGCGATTATGGCGGCAGCTCATGGCTGACCCGAGAGGATTTCTCACCCACACCCAGCGCATCCTGCCGTTGCGGCGTCCGGTCTCCGAGCGGGTGGGTGACTGGAACGAGGTCTATCAGGAGTTTCCCGAGGACACCCTTCGGGAGCAGGCCAGCCGCTGCATGGACTGCGGTATCCCGTTCTGCCACAACGGCTGTCCGCTGGGGAATCTGATCCCGGAATGGAACGACCTGGTCCGCACCGGGCGCTGGCGCGAAGCGTTCGATCGGCTGCATGCCACCAATAATTTCCCGGACTTCACCGGCCGGCTGTGCCCCGCGCCGTGCGAGCCGGCCTGCGTACTGGGTATCAACCAACCGCCCGTCACGATCAAGCAGATCGAGTACGAGATCGTGGAGCGCGGCTTCAAGGAGGGCTGGGCGCAACCGATCCCGCCGTCGGTCCGGACCGGGAAGTCGGTCGCGGTGGTGGGCTCCGGGCCGGCCGGGCTGGCCGCCGCGCAACAGCTCACCCGGGCCGGGCACGCGGTGACGGTGTTCGAGCGTGACGACCGCATCGGTGGGCTGCTGCGCTACGGCATCCCGGAGTTCAAGATGGAGAAGCGCATCGTCGACCGGCGGCTGGAACAGATGGCCGGCGAGGGCACGGAGTTCCGGGCCGGCGTGAACGTGGGCGTGGACGTGACGGCCGACCAGCTGCGCAGCGACTTCGATGCCGTCGTGCTGGCCGGCGGCGCCACCGCCTGGCGTGACCTGCCGATCCCCGGTCGCGAGCTCGACGGCATCCACCAGGCGATGGAGTACCTGCCGTGGGCCAACCGGGTGCAGGCCGGAGACCTGTCCGAGCCGCCGATCACCGCGCACGGCAAGAAGGTGATCATCATCGGCGGTGGCGACACCGGCGCCGACTGTTTGGGCACCGTGCACCGCCAGGGCGGCACCTGCGTCCACCAGTTCGAGATCATGCCGCGTCCGCCGGAGACCCGTGACCCGTCCACGCCGTGGCCGATGTATCCGCTGGTGATGCGGACCTCGGCTGCGCACGAGGAGGGCGGCGACCGGGTGTTCTCGGTCAACACCGAGGAGTTCCTCGGCCGCGACGGTCGGGTCACCGGATTGCGGGCCCACGAGGTGCGCCGGCGCAATGGCGCGTTCGAAAAGGTGGACGGCACCGACTTCGAACTCGAAGCCGACCTGGTGTTGCTGGCGATGGGGTTCGTCGGCCCGGAACGGTCGGCGCTGCTGAGTGATCTGGGCGTGGAGTTCACCGCCCGCGGCACAGTGGCACGGGATGAGGACTTCGCCACCGGCGTGCCGGGCGTCTACGTCGCCGGGGACATGGGGCGCGGGCAGTCCCTGATCGTCTGGGCGATCGCCGAGGGCCGAGCCGCCGCGGCGGGCGCCGACCGGTATCTGATGGGCAAGACGGTATTGCCGTCCCCGATCAAGCCCACGACGGCGCCGATCCACTGAGTCAGATCCGCGCCACGGTGGGCCGCACCCGGGCCGATGATCGCCCCGCGCAGTCGCCGGTGGGCTGAACAGATCGGCACTGAAACCGCAATAGTCACTTTGATAACTTCTGTATCACAATGCGGCGCGTCGCGTTTTGTTTGCCCGCGGTCCGGTGTCTAATGATCAGCAATGGGCGCCGCGTTAACCGATGTGTTAACATGGTCCGCGTTATTCCAATCTGGTCCGAGCCGGGGCGGGGGTTTTTCGCCGTGTACATCAACCCGATATACCGATACCGGATGGGCCGAATGGCCTGGTCACTGCTGCGGCATCCGCGCAGGAGCCGGGAGTTCCCGGCGAAGAACGAGCGTCTGATCACGGCCGACGAGCTGATGCGCTACGCGACGTAGGTTGTTCGGGGCGGCGTCGGCCGATTGTCGCCGAGAAGTTTGCTGCGACGTTATCGAGGCGTGACTTAAGCCGCGATCGGGGTCCAAAGGCCGGAATCCCGGATCGCCTCGGCCAACGGTTCTAGGACCGCCGGGTCATAGGGCGCCGGCAGATAGATGATCGCCAGCTCCAGGCCTTCGGCGCCGAGGGCCGCGGCGTCGTCGACCACCTTGTGGTAATCATGATCCGGCTCCAGGCGCAGGTGCGCCGACAGGGTGATCTCGCCCGCGTCGCGGCCGATGTCGGCGCAGTGGCCGGCCAGCACCTCGCGTTTGCGGGCGAACTCCGCCGGCGTGCCCCCGACGAAGTTCCAATGCTGGGCGTAACGCGCGGTGATCCTCAGGGTGCGCTTCTCGCCGCTGCCGCCGATGCAGATCGGCGGGTGCGGTCGCTGCGGACCCTTGGGCTCGTTGCGGGCGTTTTCCAGCCGGTAATAGGTGCCGGAGAACGTGGTCGTCTCCGCGCTCAACAGGCTGACCAGGACTTCGCAGGCCTCCTCGAAGCGATCGAAGCGCTCACGGAGGCTGCCCAGTTCGATTCCGTAGGCTCCGGACTCCTCCTCGTTCCAGCCGGCGCCGATGCCCAACTCCAGCCGGCCCCCGGAGATGATGTCGAGTGCCGCGGCCATATTGGCCAACACGGCGGGATGGCGGTAGTGGATCCCGGTGACCAAGGTGCCCAGCCGTAGCCGGGTGGTGGCCTGGGCCAGCGCCGTCAGCGTGGTCCAGCCCTCCAGGCAGGGCCCGCTCGAATCGGTGAAGATCGGATAGAAGTGGTCGAAGGTCCAGCCGGACTCGTAGACGTCGATGTCGTCGGCGGCCTGCCAGACCGCCAGCATGTCGGCCCAGGTGGTGTTCTGCGGCGAGGTCTTGAACGCGAAGCGCATTCAGCCGACGTTAGCGTGTTCGCCCGCCCCGGAGCGCCAAACGCCCCACGTGGCCCGATAGGCTCCCGCTGTGGACATGGTGACGCTGGGCATCGATACCAAGGTGACGTTGTTGGCGGCCGGGCTGATCTTCCTGCTGGCGCTGCTGCTCGGCGTCTGGAAGTACCAGCAGATCGCCACCTCGGAGAACCACCAGGCCCACATCTACGTCGACATCGCCCACCGGGCGGCGTTGCTGTACTCCTTCGCCACGCTGCTGGTCGCGGTGTTCGTCGAGCTCAGCGGCTGGCCCACCTGGGTGAACATGACCGCCTCGATGGTGATGGTGTACTTCTTCGTCACCGCCATCGGCAGCTACATGCTGCACGGCGCGTTGCGCGACACCACCAACCAGTTCGAGAAGGCCGGTCGGCTCTTGCGACTGGGCATGCTGTTGCTCATCATCGGTGAGATCGGTGGCTTCGCAGTGCTGCTGGCCGGCTTCGGCATCGGTGAGTTCTGACGCCGACTTACAACGCTTCGCCGTAGATGCTGCTGACCCAGATGTGGGTCAGGGTGTCGACCACCCGATCATGGTGGACCGACGGCTCCTCGGCGACCAGCGCGGCCATCATCGTGCGCTCGTTCATCTGATTCAGCGACGTCGCGAGATCCAGCGCCGGGATCGTCGGCGGCGCGGCGCCGCGGTCGCGCTCGGCGGTGATCATCGCGGCGGTCTGCTCGATCCACTTGCGCATGAAGCCGTTCCACATCGCCCGGAACTCCGGACTGGAGGCCAGCGCCTCGGTGCCGGCCCGGGCGATCGCGCGATGCGAGCTGAACGCGGTGAAGAACGCCTTGATGCCGCTGCGCCAGACCCGGCGCGGGTCGGTCGGCAGCCGCTGCACCGCTCCGACGAACTTCTCGTCGGCGGCCGCGATCAGCGGCTCGAGCAGCGAGAGCAGCACCGCGTCCTTGGACTTGAAGTAGAAGTAGAACGTGGGCCGGGAGATGCCGGCGCCTTTGGCCAGGTCGTCCACCGAGATCTCGGCGAGCGGCCGCTGCCCGAGCAGTCGCTCGGCGGTGGACAGGATCGCCAGCTCGCGATCATCGCCGGACGGCCGGGCCGCGCGGCGTCCATAGCGGGTGGTATTTGGGCTGGCCACGACCGCCACCTTACACGATGTCGACTAAATCAACATGGTGTTGACTGACTCGACACACCGTTGATAACCTGTCGGCATGACTGAACACCTCGATGTTGTGATCGTCGGTGCCGGTATCTCCGGCATCAGCGCGGCCTGGCACCTGCAGAACCGCTGCCCGGGCAAGAGCTACGCGATCCTGGAGCGCCGCGACGACCTCGGTGGCACCTGGGATCTGTTCAAATACCCGGGCATCCGCTCGGACTCCGATATGTTCACCCTCGGTTTCCGGTTCAAGCCGTGGCGCTCCGCCCAAGCGATCGCCGACGGCCCCTCGATCAAGGCCTACATCAAGGAGGCGGCTGCCGAGAACGGCATCGACTCCCACATCCGCTATCGCCAGCACGTGGTGGCCGCCGACTGGTCGGATGCGGAGAACCGCTGGACGGTGACGGTCGAGAGCGACGGCAAGCAGAGCCAGCTCAGTTGCTCGTTCCTGTTCGCCTGCAGCGGCTACTACAACTACGACGAGGGCTACTCGCCGCAGTTCGAAGGGGCCGAGGACTTCAGCGCCGCCGGGGGCACCATCGTGCACCCGCAGCACTGGCCCGAGGACTTGGACTACGCGGGCAAGCGGATCGTCGTGATCGGATCGGGTGCCACCGCGGTGACGTTGATCCCGAGCCTGGTGAACACCGGCGCCGGTCACGTCACCATGCTGCAGCGCTCCCCGACCTACGTCGGCTCGCTACCGCTGGTCGACCCGTTCGCCGAACGGGCGAACAAGCTGCTGCCGGCATCCGTTGCGCATGTCGCCAACCGGTGGAAGGCCATCGGCTTCAGCACCTTCCAATACCAACTGTCGCGGCGCTTCCCGGCGTTCATGCGCAAGACGCTGCTGACCATGGCCCAGCGGCGGCTGCCGAAGGGCTACGACGTCGAGAAGCACTTCGGCCCGAGCTACAACCCCTGGGACCAGCGGCTGTGCCTGGCGCCCAACGGCGACCTGTTCAAGACCATCCGCAACGGCAAGGCCGATGTCGTCACCGACACCATCGAGAAGTTCACCGAGACCGGTATCAAGCTGAGCTCCGGGGAGGAACTGCCCGCCGACATCATCATCACCGCGACCGGTTTGAACCTGCAGCTGTTCGGCGGGGCCGAGGTGCGGCGCAACGGGGAGCCGGTGGACCTCAACGACACCATGGCCTACAAGGGCCTGATGCTCACCGGGCTGCCGAACATGGCGTTCACCATCGGCTACACCAATGCCTCCTGGACGTTGAAGGCCGACCTGGTTTCGGAGTTCGTCTGCCGGGTGCTCAGCTACATGGACGCCCACGGGTTCGACACGGTGGTGCCCGGTCAGCCCGCTGCCGATATCGAGGACCGGCCGTTGATGGACTTCACCCCCGGCTATGTGCTGCGGGCACTGGACTACCTGCCCAAGGCCGGGTCGCGCGCGCCATGGCGGCTCAAGCAGAACTATCTGCTCGACCTGCAGCTGATCCGGCGCGGCAAGGTCGACGACGACGTCTTGTCGTTCAGCAGGCACCGGGCCGCGATCGCGGCGTGATCACGGCGCCCCGCCCCGCCCGTCGGAGACTTCAGGCCAGTAATAGGAGTCGGGGTAGGGGCGGGCGCCGAAGATCGCGGTCCCGATCCGCACCTCGGTGGCGCCCTCGGCGATCGCCAGGGGAAAGTCCCCGCTCATGCCCATCGACAGCCGCGGCAGGTCGTGGCCGTGCGCGGCGGCGTCGTCGCGCAGTCGTCGCAACCGGCGAAAGCAGCCGCGGACCGCGTCGGCGTCGGAGGTGTTGATGGCCAGCGTCATCAAGCCGCGCACCCGCAGCGTGGGGTAGTCGGCCAGCTCGTCGAGGAACGCCAGCAGCCGCTCGGGGTCCAGGCCGTATTTGCTCGGCTCGGGTGAGGTCTTGACCTGGACCAGCACGTCGATGGCACGGTTCTCGGCGCGCAGGTGCCGATCCAACGCCACGGCCAGCTTGGGGCGGTCCAGTGACTGCAGCTCGGAGGCCAGCCGCGCCACTACGCCGGCCTTGTTGGTCTGCAGGTTCCCGATCATCACCCAGTCGATTCCTGGGTCGGCCTCCCGGCCGGCCAGCGCCATCGCCTTGTCGCGGATCTCCTGGACCTTGTTCTCGCCGAAGCGGTGCAACCCCAGGTCTTCGGCTGCCTGCCGGATCACGTCCGGGCCGAAGGTCTTGCTCACCGGCAGCACGTTGACCTCATCGGGATCGCGCCCGGCGGCGCGACAGGCGTCGTCGACCCTTTCCCGCAGCCGTTCCCAGCGTGCCCGCAAGGTGGCGTCCATCGGTGTGCCGGTCCTAGACGACGACGATGCCGTCGTCGTCGCTGTAGGCGATCTCGCCGGGCAGGAATAGGATGCCGCCGAGTTCGACGGCGACGTCGCGTTCGCCCGTGCCGGTCTTGGTGCTCTTTCGCGGATTGGTGCCCAGCGCCTTGACGCCGATGTCGAGCGTGCGCAGCGTCGCGGCGTCCCGCACGGCGCCGTGCACGATCAGCCCGGCCCAGCCGTTGGAGCGGGCCAGCTCGGCGATGACGTCACCGACCAGCGCGGTGTGCAGCGAGCCCGCGCCGTCGATCACCAGCACCCCACCGTCGCCGGGCTCGGAGAGCACCGCCTTGAGCAGCGCGTTGTCTTCGAAACAGCGGACCGTGCTGATCCGGCCGGCGAATTCGGTGCGGCCGCCCAGTTGGCGGAACTGCAGATCGCAGCTGCGTACGTCGGCGCCGATGTCGTCGACCAGGTCGGCGGTGGGCCGGAAGGCTGCGGACACCGGCGGGTTCAGCCCCGGCGCGCGCGCAACAGCCGGCGGATCAGCAACAGTCCGAGCAGGCCGAGGACACCGGCGGCCAGCATCGCCGCGGGCGACCGGCCGGACGGCGGCACCGACGGGGTGAGCGGGTTGCGGACCGCCTCGACCGTCGACTTCGCCTGGGCAGCCGTCTCCTTGGCACCGTCGGCGAGTCGGCCTGAACCGTTGGTGGCTGCGGGCCGCGCAGACGGCGAAGGAGCCGCGGCGGGTGCCTTCTTGGCGGGTGCTTTCTTGGCGGGTGCCTTCTTGGCCGCCTTGGCCGGAGCCTTCTTGGCGGCCTTGGCCGGAGCCTTTTTGGCGGCCTTCTTGGCGGGTGGCTCGGCCGGCGCAGTCGGCTCGGCCGACACGGTGGGCTCGCCCGGAGGGGCGGGCTCAGCCGGGGGCGACGCGGCCGGCTCGGCGGGCTCGGGTGCCGCGGCGGATTCGTGGTCGGGCTGGTCTTGCGGGTCGGTCATGCGGCAGCTCCTCTGGCGGGTTCTCGTCTCAGATCAACTCGGCGACACCGGCAACTGCCCATCATGCCAGCATCGGACTGCGGGCAGGAGGTCGGCGGCGGTCAGGATCGGGGCCGGTTCAGCCACAGGCCGGCCCCGACAAGTGCCACCGCGCCGGCCACGAACGGCCAAATCGGCAGGTCACCCTCGGGGTCGGCGTAGCGGCGGGGAATCGGGGGCGGTGCCTCCCCGTGCTCGGCCACCGCCGGGCCGGGTTCACCGGTGCCGGCCTCCGTCAGCCGGAACGGCCACGAACCGGACACCACATGACCATCGGCGGAGGTGACCCGATAGTTGACGGTGTAGGTGCCGACCGGACCCAGTGGGCGGACGGCGACGCTGGCGACCGCCCCCTGGACTCGTGTCTGGCCGGTGGACCACAGGTGCCCGTCCGGCCCGACCACCGTCATGGCGGCGAAGCTGGTCTGCAGCTGTTCGTTGAAGGTGGCGCTGACGCGCTCCGGCCCGCGGGTCAGCTCGGCGCCGCCGGGCGGGTCGGCCGACACCAACACCGCGTGCGCGCCGGCCACCCCGGGGGCCGCCAGCGCGAACAGCGTGCTGAGTGCGAACATCCCCGCCAGGGCGAGTCGCACGGTCCTCGTCATGCCCGCCGCCGGCCCAGCGCGATCGCCGCGGCCAGCGCGGCCACCAGCAGCGCGGCCCCGCCGAGCAGCCGGGCCGCATTGTCGGCGTGGCGCGAACCGTCCTCGGGTTGGCCGGCCGGCGCCGGACCGGCGGAGACGGCCGGCGCCGGGTGTTGGGCGTGGTGCTCGGGTGCCGACGCCGGACCAGCCGCCAGGTGCAACACCGGCACCGGGCGCTCCGCCTCGCCGCCACCGGGCGGGGGCCCCTGATCCCAGCGCACCACGGTCCCGTCGGCGTAGCGCTGGGCCGACGGGAAGTCCACCGTCTCGGCGTCGGGCAGCTTCATCGCGATCCGGAACAGGCCGAACTGGTCGGCTCCGATACCACCGGCCTCGGCCGTCCAGGTGACCGAGCGCACCGCCCCGGTCTTGGCGTCGCGGTCCAGCCGGGCCGTCCAGCCCGGTTTGGTCTCGGTGCGCGCCGATGCCACGTCCGGCAGCGTCACGGTGAGTTCGGTTGTGGCAGAACCGGTCGGCGATTCGTTGGGTACCTCGAAGGTGACCATCGCGACGCCCCCGCGCACCGCGCCCGGGCTGCTGGCGTGCACATGCGCCCAGGCCGGTGCGGTGCCGGCGATCCAACTGGCGGCGGCGATCACCGCGGCAAGCGCGCACACGCGGGTCCAGGTGCTCATGACGGCAGCCCCAGCCGGGCCATCAGATCGGCGTCGATGCCGTCGAGCTGCCCGCTGATCGCGGCGGAGGCGGCCCGGCGCCGATCCACCGGCATGGTCTCGATGGCGGTCACCCCGGTGGCGAGTGCGCTCAACCGTTCGGTGATCGCTGCCACGAACTGCCGGGTCTCGGAGTCCTTGGGTTTGCGCTCGGCCACCAGGCGCAGCGTCTTCTCCGCCCCGGCGATCCGCGCGGAGAGCCGGGCCTCGGTTCTACCGGAACCGGAGAATTCGCCGATGCGGGCCAGGGGCACCCCGAGCCGTTCGGCCCGCTGCGCATCGATCAGGCCGCGAACCACCATGGCGGCCCGGTACACCAGCGGCACCACGATGGGCGCCAGCATCCGCGAGACCACCAGGGTGCGGCGGATGCGGGCCGGCGACAGCAGCCGGCCGTCGCGGGCCGCCTTGAGTTGACTCTCGGCCGCCTTGAGCGCCGTGCGATCGCGGTCCCGGTCGGATTTGAGCTGTGCCTTCAGGGCCCGCGCGTCCGCGCGCTGGGCGGCTTTGAAGCGTTTCGCCTCGCCCTTGGCGGCCAGCCGCGCCTCGAGCCGGGCGCCGGCCTTCAGCGCCCGCGCCTCGGCGCGCCGGGTCGCGCGGCTCTTGCGTTTTCTGAACAGGCCCATTCGCGGCCGCCTCCCCGGTCTCTCGCTGGAACCGATCCAGCCACCCTAATCGCGGTGCCGGCGCCTCAGGCGCTGAGGTGCTCCTTGCGGCGCAGCTCATCGATCCGGTCCAGGATGTCCTGCTGGGCCTCCGGCGAGAGCCCGACGACCTGAGTCGCAATGCGGCGTACCCCGGCATCGCGGACGCTTTCCAGCCAGGCCAACTCGGCGTCCAGCTTGGCGTAGTAGTCGTCGTCGGTGAAGAAAGCCGGTTTGATCCGAAAGAAATTAGCCAGCGCGGCCATGGTGGCCGTGGACGGATTCGTCCGGTTTCCCGAGCGGAGCTGGGACAGGTAGGGCGCCGACATCGTGATGCCCTCCGCTTTGAGTGCCGCGATCACCTCGGCCGAAGTGTGGGGCCCGCGTCCGGGTGGATACACCACATCGAATAGGCGGTTCAAGCGGACAGCGAAAGTCGCGCTCATCGATAGGACCTCCCGAGGGTCGGCAAGCGGTCGACAGGCGCTCGGCGAGGGGGGAGCCGTCACGTCTGATGATTTGCTGATCATCGTAGCCATAGATACCCACACAACCAAGGGTGATTCCGGAGCGAATTCGATCTTGATGTTCAGCGCGTCGCCCCGCGTTTCATGCACCGTCCGTACCGGTCGTTGCAACCGCAGATTCGTGGCGTACCAAGCACAATTGCCTCGCCCGCGGTGGCTGCCCGTGGCCGACCGGGACCGACCGCTGGTCCTCCGGTCTGGACGCCCGTCCGGCGAAGTGAAGTTCGCACCGCGGGCCGAGCGGCGGGGGGTATTTGCTATCGGGTGGCAGATTCGTCGCCGGCGGTCTGTCCGCGCCGCCGCAGCGCGGCCCGCCGCAGCGCCGCCGCGAACGCCACCAAGACCAGCCCGGCGACCGAGGCGATGGCCACCGGCCGCCAGTCCAGCGCCTCGTCGATGAGCATCCACAGGCCGAACGCCAGGAACAGCAGGCCGGCCGCCCCGTGCAGCAGATGCTCGGGCAGTTGACGATGCAGAACCGTCCCGACGGCGATCGCCACCGCGTCGGCCAGCACCATGCCGGCGGTCGCCCCGAGCCAGACCCCGAGCCAGTTGCGGTCACTGGCCAGTGCCACCGTCGCCAACATCGTCTTGTCGCCGAGCTCGGCCAGCAGCACCGAGGACACCACCGCGAGCAGCACGAACCGCGGTTCACGAATTGGCCCGGCGTCAGATACGGCGTTGTTGCCCTCCCGCCACGTCCACGCGGCGAAACAGATGAACGCCACCCCGGCCACGGCGGCGATGGGGCGCGCGGGCAACGTCAGCCCCAGAAAGTGCCCGACCGTCACCGAGATGCCGTGGACCGCGAACGCGGCGATGGCCACCCCGCTCAACACCACCCACCAGCGGTGCCGCAGCGCGTAGGTCATGGTGATCAGTTGGGATTTGTCGCCGAGTTCAGCCAGGAACACCACTCCCAGGCTGATCAGCATGGCGGCGAGCATGCGAGACGACCTTTCGTCAGCTGCCGAGGCTAGTGACTATCCGGCCCGCCCGCCAGCGTTGCGGCGGTTTCGGCGACCCGAATCCGGCGATCCGACGAGAGGATCCGGCGATTTGAATTGCCTTATGCGGCAAGGAGCATGGCCAGAACTGCGGTATCGGGGTGGTTGACGGGGTCGACGCCGACCCGGCTCACCAGCGATGTGACAGTGCCGTCGGATTCGGCTTCAACCCAGGCGGCCCGGTGTTCCAGGCCCAGATGGGGCAGTCCGGGCAGCAGTACGCAGCCCGACGCCGCGCCGCGGCATTCCGGCAGTGAGGGGATGGTTTCCGAGGGCGGGTGCAGCATCAGCAGCGCAGAGGGCTGATGCCCGGCGAAATATCCCGGTGCTATCGCGGATTCGCCGGAAACGGTGCCTTCGGCCAGCAGCAATCCGACAGTGCCCGGCCCCGGGTTGTCAGGAAGTTCCTCCCGCGTGCCGAAAACCGTTGTGGTGGCTAATAATCCGGGCATCGAGGCGACCCGGACCGCGATACTGAGCAGCTGCGCCCATTCTTTGGTCGAATCCGGCCAGCGGCCGAAGACCACGAATCCGTGTAGTGCGCCGTGGGAGTGGAACGGGGCGACTTCGATCGCCCGGCCGGACCCTGTCGTCTCCATCGCACACCCTCCGCGACATTTGACTCGTCTGCTCGCATTTCAGCGGGTGGGTTGTCTCCGCAGCATGCGACAGCCGGCGTACGGGCGCAAGCGGACACGGCGGCGCGGCGGATAACGAATCGGTGAGGAAAAGCAGAGCGGGGCGCCGCGCCGACGGCGCGACACCCCGCTCGAGACGCTGCGACTAGAAGATCAGACCCGAGGTCTTCGAGGTGGCGGCCGCGAACCGCGACTGCACGTCGGCCCAGTTGACCACGTTCCAGAATGCCTTGACGTAGTCCGCCTTGACGTTCTTGTACTGCAAGTAGAAGGCATGCTCCCACATGTCGACCTGCAGCAGCGGGATGATGCCCAGCGGCACGTTGGCCTGCTGGTCATAGAGCTGGAAGGTCAGCAGCTTGCCGCCGAGGGTGTCGTAACCCAGCACCGCCCAGCCCGAACCCTGCAGGCCGTTGGCGGCTGCGGTGAACTGCGCACGGAACTTGTCGAACGACCCGAACGCGTCGTCGATGGCGGCGGCCAGTTCGCCGGTCGGCTTGTCACCGCCGTTCGGGGACAGGTTCTTCCACCAGATCGAGTGGTTGACGTGCCCACCGAGGTGGAAGGCCAGGTTCTTCTCGTTCAAGAAGATCGCGCCGTGGTCGTCGTTGGCGCGGGCCTCTTCAAGCTTGGCCAGGGCGCCATTGGCGCCGGAGACGTAGGCGGCGTGGTGCTTGCTGTGGTGCAGTTCGTTGATCTGGCCCGAGATGTGCGGCTCAAGGGCTCCGTAATCCCAGTCCAAGTCCGGCAAGGTGTAGTCGGCCACAGGGTTCCTTCCTTCGATCGGTGCTGATCCGGTGTCAATCACCGTTGATCATCGTCGACTTGCGTTGACGCTTTGGCGGCACCCCACCGTTCACCGCGGCCGCGGGGTGGTGAGGCCACCTCGATCAACACTGCTCCAACGTGCGGTGTACCGCAACAACGGGTCGCGCGGCCGGCACCGGGCGCGGCGCCTACATCAGAACGATCACCAGCAGGAAGGTCAGCAACACCAGTGCGATCACGCCGGCGCGCAGCGAAGCCAGCAGATAGCCGCGTTTGTAGGTCGACGTTTCCGCGTGCCAGGCCGTCGCCGTAGCGACCGGCCCGATCGGACGTGCCGTCATCCCTGTTGCCCCCAAGCTGACCGTTGCGCCCGCGTGAGACGCATCACAATCGTTCTGTGACGACGATCATAGCGCCTCGTTCACGCGGTGGAAAAATTCGGTGGGTATTAGCCCGCCTGCCTGCAGCGAGGCGGTCCGACCGGCTCCGGCACGGTCGTGGTGACAGCTGATTAGTGAATCAAGAGATTTCGCTCGAAGCTGTTAGTCAGCTCACTTTGGCGGCTGTGCCTTATCCACAGTCGCGCCTTCCAGCGAGGGCCAACAAGCACCTCATGGCACTCGTTACCCCCGGCGGGTGTGTGGATAAACCTGTGGAAACTGTGGATAGCTCGGTGGTAGCTGGAAGGGTTGCCGACCGGGGCTCTGCGACGCGTCCCGGACCCCTTCGCCGGGGCTCTCGCTACGCTGGTGCGGTGATTCAGGTGTGCTCCCGCTGCGGCACGCGGTGGAACGTGCGCGATCGGCGGCGGGCCTGGTGCCCGCGCTGCAACGGCGCGCTGTGGGCGCCACTGGCTCCCGCGCAGGAAGCGGAGATGCAGTGGGCCCAGCCCGGGCCACCTGCGCCGGCAGAGCGCCCCATGGCGCCTCCCGAGTCGCCGCCCCGGCTTGGCCCGGGGTACCGCTGGATCGCGGTGCGCCCGGGTCCGCCACCCCCTCAGCCTCGCCGGCCACGGCCATTGGGTCCCACCCCGCGCTACTCGGTGATACCGCGCTGGACTCTGATGGGCGCGCCCAATCCGACTGCCGCGCAACGGAAACCGGAGGGGCGGGCGGTCCCGTCTTCGCGGTCGATGGAGAAGGCGCTGGGGGGCGCGATCGCCGCGCTGGGTATCGCCGCGCTGGTGCACGCGCTGATCTACCTGTTGATGATCGTCAACCGCACCAGACTGCTTCATCCACTGATCGCCGGTGGCGCGGTGTGGCTGGGCCGACTGGCCAGCCTCGCCGCGATCGCCGCGGTGGTGCACTGCGCGGTGGTGCTGACCAGGTGGCTGCTGGCCCGCCGGTCGGCGGCGTTCGCCCGGCTGCATCTGCCCGAGTCGCGGCCGGCCTGGGCGCTGTGGACCGGCTGCCTGGTGCCTCTCGTCAACCTGGCCTGGGCTCCGGTCTACGCGCTGGAGCTGGCCGGCCGGGAGGATCGCCTCGACCGGCTGCGCAAACCCATCGTGGTGTGGTGGGTGGTGTGGGCGGTCAGCACCGGTGCCGCGGTCTTCGCCACGGCCACCAGTTGGGCCGACGACGCGCAGGGCATCGCCGACAACATGGTGGCGACGGTGGTCGCCTACCTGCTCGGTCTGGCCGCGGTGGTTGCGGCGGCCCGGGTGGTCGAAGGATTCGAGCAACGTTCGATGGGACGACCCGCCCACCACTGGGTGGTGGTCGCCGACGACCACGACACCGCGCCGACAGTGCCCCCGCCGCCTCCGGCGGAGAACGCTCTATCCCAGGAGCCGGAAACCGTGGCGACACCGGCCGCGGTTGGTGGGTCCGGCGGACGGGAACCGGCAGCATAAAACCATGGCAGCGGCCGACGATGTGGTGGCGGAGCACCCGTTCGTGGTCGCGCACCGGGGCGCGTCGTTCGACCGCCCGGAACACACCCTGGCCGCCTACGATTTGGCGCTGCAGGAGGGCGCCGACGGCGTCGAATGCGATGTGCGGCTGACCAGCGACGGTCACCTGGTCTGTGTGCACGACCGGCGGGTGGATCGCACGTCCACCGGGGCGGGGCTGGTCAGCGAGATGACGCTGTCGCAGCTGCGCAGCTTCGACTACGGGGCCCGGCACAACGGCCGGCCTGGCGGACCGCCGGAGACCGTAACGTCCGGAGACACCGGCCTTCTCACCCTCGACGCTTTGGTGGCGCTGGTCCTGGACTGGCAACACCCGGTGAAGATCTTCATTGAGACCAAGCACCCGGTGCGCTACGGCGCGATGGTCGAACGCAAGGTGCTCGCGCTGCTGCACCGGTTCGGGATCGCCTCGCCCGCATCGGCGACCCGCTCGCGGGCGGTGGTGATGTCGTTCTCGGCGGCGGCGGTGTGGCGGATCCGCCGGGCGGCGCCGCTGCTGCCGACGGTGCTGCTCGGGTCGGCGGCGCGCTATCTGGGTGGCAGCGCCGCGACCACGGTCGGGGCCACCGCCATCGGACCCTCGATCGCGACGCTGCGTGAGCACCCGGAGTTGGTCGACCATGCCGCCGCGCGAGGCCGCGCGGTGTACTGCTGGACGGTCGACCACGATGAGGACGTCGACTTCTGCCGGGACGTCGGTGTCGCTTGGATCGCCACGAATCAGCCCGCCCGAACCAAGGCGCGGTTGCGGGCGGGCTGATCGATTCGGGGCGCGGAGGCTACCCGCCGGCGGCTCGCGGCGCGCCGGCTTCGGGAGTGACGGTGCCGATCTCGCGGGCGATGAAGCTCTCCAGGTCGAACAGGTTGTGGCCGGCACGGTCGGCGACCCGCAGCAGTCGGGTCATCACGGCGACCTCCTCGACCTGCTCACGCAGGAACCACTGCATGAACTGTTCGCCGAGGTGATCGTTTTCGTCGCGGGCGGCGCTGGTCAGCCGGCTGATCTGATCGGTGACGGTGCGCTCCTGGTCGAGCACCAGCACGAGCGCGTCGCGGGGGGCGTCGAAGCGGTTGCGCACCGGGTCCACGCCGGGGATCTCTACGGCGATGGAGCGGTCCAGCAGATACTGCACCATCATCATCGCGTGCTTGCGTTCCTCGACCGCCTGGGCGTAAAAGAACTTCGCCAATTGCGGAAAATCACCTCCGTCAAAATAGACAGCAACGGCGACGTATTGCTGTGCGGCGGTGAATTCGTGGTAAATCTGCTCCTGAAGCAGGGCGTGGAATTTCGACGTGTGGTTTTCGATCTCGGACATGTTTGCGATGCTACCCCAGGTCAGACCGGGTGCGCATCCAAGGTGAGGCTTACTCAGGAAAGCTTTGCCTAAGTAAAGATAGGATAGGCTGAAATGGCTCTCCAGCGAAACGGTAATTCCAGAAGTTTCGACTACCGTTAATTATCGGAGTCCGTTGTCGGTGCCTCGTCGCGGCTCAACGCGTCGAATAGCCGGGCAGCCTGCCGGTGGTCCCAGACCACCGCGTCGCCGGAGTCGGTGTAGGTGAACTCGCCGACCGGCACGGTCAGCATCGTGGTGGGGCCCCGCAGCGCCCAGCCCAGTGCCGCCAGGTCCAGGACGCCCGCGCCGGCGTCCACCGTCAACGCGCGCACGGCGGCGTTCGGCACGGCATACCAGCGCACCGGGTTGAGCCACACCGCCGGGTCGGTGACGCGGGCCAACAGCGCGGACAGAAACAACCGCTGGTGATCCATCCGGTCCAGGTCGGCGCGCGGTGTGGCCCGGCTGCGCACGTAGCCCAGCGCGGCGTGACCGGTAAGCGCCTGGCAACCGGCCGGCAGGTTCAGCCCGGCCAGTGGGTCGTCGATCGGCTCGTCCGGGCACACGGTGACCCCGCCGAGGGCGTCGACGAGCGCGGCGAACCCGGCGAAGCCGATCTCGGCGTAGTGATCCAGACGCAGCCCGGTGGCCTGCTCCACCGTCCGGGTCAGAAGTGGCGCTCCACCGAGGGCGAACGCGGCGTTGATCTTGTCCTCGCCGTAGCCGGGGATCGACACGTAGGAGTCGCGCGGGATGGACACCACCGTGGCGGGTGAACCCGAACCCGCGGCGGGCAGGTGGATCAGCACCACGGTGTCGGTGCGGCCGTTGCCGACGTCACCGCCGGTGGTCAACTGCTGCTGCTGGTCGACGGTGAGGTCCGCGCGACTGTCGGAGCCGACCAGCAGCCACGTCGTGCCCGGGCCGGGCGCCGGCCGGTCGGCGTAGCCGGTGAACACCGCGGCGCGCTGCAGCGCGGTGTCGAGCCAGGCGGCGGCACCGACCAGACCCGCCGCGCCGAGAAGCACCACCAGCAGTGCGAGCACCATGAGCCGGCGCGGCCAGGAGCGGCGTCGCCGCGGCCGCGACGGCGGTCGCCTGCGTTGCGCTGCCGCCGGGGGCACCGGCGGGGGCTGATTCATCGGCGGCGGAGGCGTTATCGGCGGCCGAGGCCGATGCGGGTGGCGGTGCAGGAGCGGCGGCGGCTCCCGCGGAGGCGTCGGGGGAGGCGGTGGCTTCCCAATCCACGGCCGCTGCGGCCCGACGGGTCTGCGATCGCCGTTCACCCGCCCAATCTACGCGCCCGGCGAGACGGCGATTTCGCTGACCAGCCATGCATATACGCGAACCACTCGCCCGCAAATGGGTGTCAAACACCATGGCGACGACGGGTTCGCGCTCTGGAAAATGGGGTAACCAGTGGCGCAATGTCGAGGTATATCGACCGGGCGGCAGTGCTGGCCGGTGACATGGCGGCACAGCTGGGCGTGGCGGCGTCCGATTGCCGACGCTTCGCGATTCTTGCTGCACCCCAAGATGTTCCGGCTCGGACAGTAGGTGAATGACCGCTATCTCTGCCCGAGTGTCAAGCCGGCTGAAAGATCCCGACGATGGAAGGAACCCACTGGTGCCCGACGAAATCACCGGGGAGCGATGCGCTGAGCATGCTCAAGCCGCCGAGTCGCCGCGGCCGGACAGCGCGGTTTCGATGAATGGACTCCGTGGAACCTACGACAGTGAGACGAAGTTGTCCTGGGTCCTGGCCGGTTTGGCGGGATTGTTGGGCGCGACGGCGTTCACCCATTCCGCCGGATACTTCGTCACCTTCATGACCGGCAATGCGCAGCGCGCCGTGATGGGCTACTACGCCGAGGACGACTGGGTGGCGGCATCGCCGTGGCTCGCGGTCTCGGCGGCGCTGCTGCTGGTCGCGTTCGTCGCCGGCGTGATCAGCGCGTCGTTGTGCCGACGGTATCTCTGGCCGACGCGGCCCTATGCCACCACCGTGTTGACCACCCTGGCACTGGTGCTCGCCACCGTCGTGGACGGCTTGCTGTTGGGCGGCCCCGAGCTTCCGCTGCCCTTCTTCCCGATCGTGTTGATGACGTTCGGTATCGGCGCGCTGAACACCACCTTCGTCGACCGGAACGGCGAGGTGTCGATCCCGTTGAGCTATGTGACCGGCACGCTGGTGAAGATGGGCCAGGGTATCGAGCGCCACCTCAGCGGCGGCGAACTCGCGCACTGGCTGGGATATGGCCTGCTCTTCGGGGCTTTTGTGCTCGGCGCCGGGATCGGTGGGGGTATCGGCATGGTCGCCGGCGGCACCTACATGCTGGCGATCGCCAGCGTGGTCTGTGCGATGACGACCGGATACACCTACTTCTTCGCCGGCCAGCGTCGACTCCGGAGCTAATTTTTCTCAGCTGGAGCTAGTGCTTTTCGCACCCAGTTGTTATCTTGGCCGCGTCGTTCTCCGCTGCCATGGAAAGAGGTCCACCCAGGATGACCCGTGACTGGCGAGCTAAGAGGAATCGCCGCCGGGTGGTCGGGTGGGGCACTGCGGTGGGGGCGTTTTTGGCGTTCGGGGTGACGCCACTGGCCGCGCCGCCGCCGGCGTCCGCCGAGGGCTTCGACGACGTGTTCGAGCAGGCGTTGGCGCCGTTTCTGGACACGGCCACCGGAGGACTCGACTGGGATGCGATGTTCAGTCCGGCGGCCTGGCAGGCGTTTCTCGAGCCGACGTGGGACGGCGTGCTGGCCGGCGCCGCCGCGGGGTCGATCCTTGCCGCCCCGGACCCGACGGCCTGGTTGCAGGACCTCGTCTACACCCCACTGCACAGCGGTATCGAGGGCTGGATCAACAGCGCCGGTGCGGCGCCGATCGTTGCCGGGCTCAACCAGCTCAGCGCCGCACTGGGCGCGGGCATGATGATCGGCGATGGTGTGGCCGGCACGCCGGAGCACGCTGCCGGCGGTGCGGCGGGCTGGCTGTTCGGCGACGGTGGGGCCGGCTGGGACAACACCGAAGCCGAAGGTGTCGGTGGAGCCGGGGGTGCGGCCGGGTTCTTCGGCAACGGCGGCGACGGCGGTGACGGTGGCTCCGGTGGCTCCGGCGGTTCCGGCGGAGCCGGCGGGTGGTTCATGGGTATCGGTGGGACCGGCGGCGCCGGTGGCGGCGGGCTGACCGGCGGGGTCGGCGGCGCCGGCGGTGCCGGAGTCGGCTGGCTGTTGGGTGTCGGCGGGACGGGCGGCCTCGGGGGTGACGGCACCCATATCGGCGGCAACGGCGGGGACGGCGGTGACGGCTCGGCGTGGTTCGGCAGCGGCGGCGACGGCGGCGATGCCGGCAACGGCGTCTACCAGGCCCGGGGCGATCTGCCCGCCCTGGGCGGGGCCGGTGGCGACGGCGGCGCGCTGGGCAGCCACGGCACGGTCGGCCACTTCGGCACGCTGGAGGGAGCCCCGGAGAAGGGCCCGGCCGAACTGGGCACCGCCGGCGGCTGGATCGTCGACGACCAGGGCCGGGTCGTCATCCTGCAGGGCGTCAACCAGGTCTACAAATCGGCGCCGTTCTCGCCCGGCGGCAACGGATTCGGCGACGACGACGCGGCGTTCCTGGCGGCCAACGGCTTCACCGCGGTGCGGTTGGGCCTGTACTGGGACCAGATCGAGCCGCAGCCCGGGGTGTACGACTGGACCTACCTCGAGTCGGTCAAGGACACCATCGAGGCCCTCAAGGCGCACGGCATCGTCAGCATCCTCGACATGCACCAGGACCTCTACGGCGCCGAGATCGGCGGCCACGGCGCGCCGGTTTGGGCGACCCTGTTCAACGCGGGCGACAACGACACCAGCGCGGCGTTCCCGTTCGCCTACGCCCTGAACCCGGCGCAGAACCAGGCCTGGGATGCGTTCTGGTCCAACGAGAAGGTGGACGGCGTCGGGCTGCAGAACGCCTACGCCCGGATGTGGCAGAACGTCGCCGACTATCTGGGCGGCACCCCGGGCGTGGCCGGCTACGAGATCATGAACGAACCGTGGCCCGGCTCTTCGTGGCTGGGCAGCCTGCTCGGCAACCCGCACTTCGACACCGGATCGCTGAACCCGTTCTATGACCAGGTGGTCTCGGCGATCCGGTCGGTCGACCCGAACACCACCGTGTACTACGAGCCCAATGTGCTGTTCGGCAACGTGACCGCGGTGACCCACCTGCGCGAAATCGACGATGACAACACCGTTTTCGCGTTCCACGACTACTGCATCTTCGACGCCTTAGGCGGTGGCAGCGCCTCAGGCTGCTCGCTGTGGGACGGGATGATGATGAGCGGCGCCCAGGCCTACGCCGACGCTCACGGCGTCCCGGCGGCAGTGACCGAATTCGGCGCCACCCACAACATCGACACCATCAGCAGCCAGCTGAACTCGATCGACCCGCACAGGTTCGGCTGGCTGTACTGGGGTTACACCAACGAGGCGGGGTCACTGGTGCACAACACCAATGTGGCGCCGACCGGTGACAACGTCGACCAGCCGATCGTGGCGGCGCTGGCCCAGCCCTACCCGCAGGTGGTCGCCGGCATCCCTGACAACTGGTCGTTCTCCGACGGAGTCTTCACGTTCAGCTACTCCACGGCGATAGCCGGTGGCTCGGGCAACTTCGAACCCGGGTCACAGACCCAGATCTCGATCCCGCAGCTACAATTCCCGAACGGCTACCAGGTCAGCGTCACCGGCGGCGAAGTCCACTCGGCGGACAACGCCGCGGTGCTGGTCATCGGATCCAACGCCGGAGCCGACACCGTCACCGTGACGGTGACCGGCAACTGAGCCTGCGCGATCAGGGCAACCAGCCCAGCTTGTCGGCGAACAGCGCGTACCCGACGAACGCCACGGTGTCGATCAGGCCGTGCGCGAGGATCAGCGGCCACAGCCGGCCGGTGCGCTGCCAGGCGTAGCCGAACACCAGACCCATGACGACGTTGCCCAAGCCGGCGCCGAACCCCTGGTAGAGGTGATACGTGCCGCGCAGCAGTGCCGAACCGGCCAGCGCCACCGGTCGCGAGACTCCCAGCTGGCCCAGCCGGGTCAGCAGATAGCCGACGACGATCACCTCTTCGGCGAAGGCGTTGGCGAAAGCGATCAGAATCAGCATCGGCGCGCGCCACCACCACGTGTGGTCGGTGACCGCGGCGGGGATGACGTCGGCGTTGAGTCCCAGCGTTCGTGCCAGCAGATATAGGCCCAGGCCGGGCAGCCCGATCAGCGCCGCCAGGCCGAGGCCGCCGGCCAGGTCGAGGCGGCGGGGCAGCCGGTCCAGCCCGAGGTGGGCGGGTCCGTATCCGCTGCGCCACAGCAGGTACAGCGCCAGGGCGCCCCAGGCGATCAGCTGCGCCGCCCACGCCGCGTTGAGGCCGAAGTCGACGAGGTCGAAATAGGACCGGCGCGGGTTCAGCGGGATCCGCTGGGCGCTGAGATCGCGCAGCACCGCGTCGGCGAGTTGCAGAATCGCGCTGACGGCGCTCAATCCGTAGGTGACCGCCAGCACCACGGCGATCTCCAGACGCAGCGCGCGTCGCTGGGCCGCCGGCTCGGTCACCTCGACACGGTAACCCCGATCGTCAACGGGAACGGGGCTGCAACCCGTTGAGGAACGGGCAACCCATCAGCGCGCGTACCGCTCGGTTCAGGCTCAGCACGTCGGCGACCGGCCGCGGAAAGCTCAGCCGGACATCGTGGTCGCCGTCCGGGGCCTCGACGCGCAGCCACATGCCGTAGCGGTCCACGGCCAGCGGGCGGGGCCGCCCGCGCCGCAGCTGCGGGGGCAGCTTGGTGGTGGCCAGCCGGGCGATCAGCTCGGGGTGCGCCGAGTCCAGGTGGTGCAGCCAGTGCGCCTCGATCGCGCAGAACGGATCGGGGCGGGCCGCCAGCAGCTCCGCCACGTCGACCGCTTCGGCCCCGGTCGCATCGGCCAGCACCGCCGAGTCCGGGATGAGCCGCAGCAGTGCATAGCTGGCGTCCGCGTCGCCGAGGCTCGGGCCGTCGGACGCCCCGGCCGCCGAGCGCGGTGAGATCACCTGCAGCAGGGCCGGGTTGGGCTCGACTGCGGCGATCCGGTCGAGAAGTGCGGCGATCTCCGGCTCGGGCACGGTCTGGAGCCGGCCGCGGATCCACACCAGTGCGCGGACTCGTTCCCGCAGTCGCAGCGGGGCGTGGTCGGTCAGCTCCAGGATCGCCGAGACGCCGGTGGCGGCGGCCTCGGCGACCGGGCCGCCGGCGGGGACCGCGACCACCAAGGACCCGTCCGCCAGCAGGTGGCACACCGGGGCGTTGACCGGCGCGGCGTCGCTGGAGTCGGCGATGGCCAGCAGTGCCTGGCCCCGGACGCAGGCACTGCGGATCCGTTCCGCGGACGTCGGGACCGTTACCGCTGTGGTGGTTGCCATCGATCACCCTTCCAGTAAGTGAGGTAAGGCTAACTTAATTAACGACGGGGTCCGGCGCAACCGTTCACGTCGAACCGGTTCGCCGCGCCGCGGCCGATAGGGTTGTGCGGTGACCCGCATCAGCTATCTCGGCCCGGCGGGGACCTTCACCGAGGCGGCACTGCTGGCGATGACCGGCGTCGGCCTGGTTCCCGGAGCCGACCACCAAGCGGTGCCGGCCGAGAGCACACCGGCCGCACTGGACGCGATCCGCGCCGGCACCGTCGAGTACGCCTGCGTGCCGATCGAGAACTCGATCGAGGGCGGTGTGACGCCCACCCTGGACGGCCTGGCGGTCGGCTCCCCGCTGCAGATCTTCGCCGAGACCACCCTTGACGTCGCGTTCTCGATCGTGGTCGCGCCGGGGCGCGCGCCGGTCGACATCCGTACCGTGGCCGCCCATCCGGTGGCCGGCGCCCAGGTGCGGCGCTGGCTGGCCGAGCACCTGCCTCAGGCCCACACGGTGCCGTCGAACTCCAATGCCGCTGCCGCGCAGCAGGTCCGCGACGGGGAGGCTGATGCCGGGGTGAGCACCGCACTGGCCGCGCAGCAGCGTGGACTGGTCACCTTGGCGGACGGCGTCATCGACGAAGCCAACGCCCGCACCCGTTTCGTGCTGGTCGGCAAACCCGCAGCGCCGCCGCGGCGAACCGGCGCCGACCGGACGTCGGTGGTGCTGCGACTGGACAACGCGCCCGGCGCCCTGGCCGCGGCCCTGACCGAGTTCGGCAGCCGCGGAATCGATCTGACCCGGATCGAGTCCCGCCCGACCCGCACCGAACTGGGCACCTACCTGTTCTTTCTGGACTGTGTCGGACACATCGACGATCCCGCCGTCGGCGAGGCGCTGCAGGCGTTGCGTCAATCCTGCGCCGACGTGCGGTATCTGGGATCCTGGCCCGCCGATCCGGCCGGCCGAAGGGAGGCGGTGACGTGAGCGGCCGGCTGGTGTTGGTGCGGCACGGGCAGTCCTACGGCAACGTCGAGCGTCGGCTCGACACCCGCCCGCCCGGATCGGAATTGACCCCGTTGGGCCGCGATCAGGCCCGGGCATTCGCCGGCAACGGGTGGCACCGTCCTGCGTTGGTCGCCCATTCGGTGGCGACCCGTGCCGCCCAGACCGCCGCGGAGATCAGCGGCCCGCTCGGGGTGACCGCCCGCGCGCTCGACGGCATCCACGAGGTCCAGGCCGGTGCGCTGGAGAACCGCAACGACGACGACGCGATCGCCGAGTTCAACGCGATCTATCAGCGGTGGCACTCCGGCGAGCCCGGGGTCGCGTTGCCCGGCGGCGAGACGGCCGAGCAGGTGCTGGACCGTTATCTGCCGGTCGTCACCGAGTTGCGGATGCGCTACCTCGACGACGACGACTGGACCGGCGACATCGTCGTGGTCAGCCACGGCGCGGCGATTCGCCTGGCGGCGGCCACGCTGGCGGGGGTGGACGGCAGTTTCGTCCTGGATCACCACCTGGAGAACACCGAGGCGGTGGTGCTCTCACCGATTACCGACGGCCGGTGGAGCTGCGTGCAGTGGGGCTCGTTGACGCCGCCGTTCTATCCCGAACCCGATGCCGACCCGGTCGGCGACGCGCTGCGCTCCAACACCGACCCGATGGGCTGATGGGTCAGATCGCCAGCGCGTAGACCTCGACGCAGCGGCAGCCGACCGCCTCACAATCCAGGGCGAACGAATGCAGCAGCACCTCTCCGGGGCAACCGTCCTCGGTGCACTCGGCGGCGTGCAACACGTGGTGGATGAGCGTGCCGTGGCAGTGCTCCAACCCCGCCCGGCAGGCTCGGCAGTGGTCATCCATGGGTTGTTCTTAGCACTGCGGGCCGACAACATCGCCGCGCCGCGCGGACTCAACCCCAGCCGAGTTCGTGCAACCGGTCGTCGTCGATGCCGAAGTGGTGGGCGATCTCATGGATCACCGTGATCCGCACTTCGTCGACGACCTCGTCGTCGGAGCCGCACATCTCCAGTAGCGCGTCCCGGTAGATCGTGATGGTGTCCGGCAGCGATCCGGCGTAGTTCGAGTCGCGCTCGGTCAGCGCCACCCCTTCGTAGAGCCCGAGCAGCTCGGGTTCCTCGGCGTTGCGGTCCTCCACCAGGACCACGACGTTGTCGAAGGCGGCGGCCAGTTCGGCCGGGATCAGATCCAGTGCGTCGGCGACGAGTCCGTCGAACCGGCGCGGGTCCATCTGCACACTCACCGGGGCTGGCTACCTACGGGCAATTGATTCAGCCGCTCCGCGGGAATCGATGGCGGCGGGACCGGCGGCTGCCCGTTGATCAGCAGCGGCCCGCGGGCGCTGTTGATCAGCGCCGCCCAGCCGCCGTTGCCCAGCGTGGCGCCGAGGCTGCACGCCACCTCGCGGCTCCCCGCCGACCAGCTCGGCAGGGAGATGGTGGCGTAAGTCAGCGTCAGCGTGGTGTCGCGCAGTTGCACCGGTGCCAGGTAGGCATCGGTGAGCCGGGTGCAGGTGTCCTTGATGAACGCGTCCTGCTCGGGTTCGGGCGGCAGCGCGTCGGGGAACCGCTCGGCCAGGTTGACCGTGCCGGTGACCTCCTTGGTGTGCGGCGCCGCGCAGTCGACCGGAACGTCGTTGGGCTGGTTGGTGGCCGGATCGATGCCCAGGCAGGTACCCGGCGGCCAGACCTTGGACTGGTCGATGTCGGCGACCTTGCCGGTGAAGGCGATCTGCTGGCCGCCCACCCCGGGCAGTTGCAGCCCGCACAACATCCGGCGCTCGCCGTGCTGGCGCCACGCCCGCTCCCCGGCCCACAGCATGCTGGCGACGAACTTGCTGTGCGGGTCGAACTTCGCGCCCAGGTAGCGGCGCACCGACGACTCGCACTGCTCCTGGGTGATCTGCTCGATGCGGGCGGTCGTCGGCGGCGGGGCGTCCGGGCCGTACTCGGCGCCCGGGAACATCTTCATGTCCACCGGACCGGCGACCTCGAACTTGTGCTCGTCGGCGCAGCTGACCACCGTCGCCCCGTCCAGGTCGTCCTCCGGCCAGTTCAGGCAGTCCCCGGCGACCGCGCGGTCGATCGCCTCGTTGCCCTTGCCGATCCCGATGCCCAGCCCGGGTCCGGCGCCCTTGCCGCCCGGGCCGGTGGCCGGCTCGGCGCTCAAGTGGCCGAGCAGCCCGCCCGGCCCGTCTCCCAGTGCCGGAACCACGGTGACCAACCCGGCGATCAGCAGCCCGCCCAACGCGGTCAACAGCAGGGTGCGGCGGGTGGCGGCTGCCTGCAGCGTGCGCAGCCAAGACACCCGCTGGGCGGGTGAATTTTCCTCGTCGGCTGCCTTCGACATCCGGTCCATTCTGACAGGCAGCCGCAGACGCGTGACCAATGATGCGAAAGTGATGCCGCTGGCCGGGCTGGACCTGGTTGTAGGGTTGCGCCGTGATCGACCTGAACCTGCTGCGTGAAGACCCCGACCGTGTCCGCCGCTCCCAGGTGGGTCGCGGCGAGGACCCGGCCCTGGTGGATGCCCTGCTGGCGGCCGACACCGCACGGCGTTCGGCGATCGCGGCGGCCGACACCCTGCGCGCCGAACAGAAGGCGGCCAGCCGGTCGGTCGGCGCCGCGTCGCCCGAGCAGCGGCCCGTCCTGCTGGCGCGGGCCAAGGAGTTGGCCGAGCAGGTCAAGGCTGCCGAAGCCGCCCAGGCCGACGCCGAGGCGACGTTCACCGCGGCACACCTGACGATCGCGAACGTCGTCATCGACGGGGTGCCCGCCGGCGGGGTGGACGACTACACGGTGCTCGACGTGGTCGGTGAGCCGCCGGCGATCCAGAACCCACGAGACCACCTGGAACTCGGTGAGTCGCTCGGCGTGATCGACATGGCCCGCGGCGCCAAGGTCTCCGGCTCGCGGTTCTACTTCCTGACCGGCCGCGGTGCGCTGCTGCAGCTCGGATTGCTGCAACTGGCGCTGCGGGTGGCGGTCGATAACGGGTTCACGCCGATGATCACCCCCGCGTTGGTGCGGCCCGAGATCATGTCCGGCACCGGATTCCTCGGAGCACACGCCGAGGAGGTGTACCGGCTCGAGGCCGACGACCTCTACCTGGTCGGCACCTCCGAGGTTCCGCTGGCCGGGTATCACTCCGACGAGATCCTGGACCTGTCCGGCGGGCCGCTGCGCTATGCCGGGTGGTCGTCGTGTTTTCGCCGGGAGGCCGGCAGCTACGGCAAGGACACCCGCGGCATCATCCGGGTGCATCAGTTCGACAAGGTGGAGGGCTTCGTCTACTGCCGGCCCGCCGAGGCCGAGGCCGAGCACGACCGGCTGCTCGGCTGGCAACGCGAGATGCTGGCCCACATCGAGGTGCCCTACCGGGTGATCGACGTCGCCGCGGGCGATCTGGGGTCTTCGGCGGCGCGCAAGTTCGACTGCGAGGCCTGGGTGCCGTCGCAGGGCACCTATCGGGAGCTGACGTCGACGTCGAACTGCACCACCTTCCAGGCGCGCCGGCTGGCCACCCGTTATCGCGACGCCAACGGCAAGCCGCAGACCGCCGCGACGCTCAACGGCACGCTGGCCACCACCCGCTGGCTGGTGGCGATCCTGGAGAACCATCAGCAGCCCGACGGCAGCGTCCGAGTGCCGAAGGCACTGGTGCCCTATGTGGGTGCCGAGGTGCTCGAACCGTAGTTCGGCACGGGCCGCGTCAGACCGAGACCTGGGCGTGGCGGCGCTGGCGTTCCATGGTGGCGAAGTAGAACGCGTAGGCGAACGCGCAACTGGTGAACAAGCTCGACACGAAGTACAGCCAGGGGCGCCGCAGCCCACGCCGGTACCCGTCGATGATGGTGAACAGCGGCAGCAGAACGACATTGATGATGGTGTAGTCCTGGCTGGCCGAGCCGGCCGCGGGATTGGTGAACATCAGCTGGATGTAGTGCGTCCAGCTGCCCGGGCCCCAGATCGGATTGTGGTTGGGGCCCTGGGCGTATTCGTTTACGAATCGGATGTTGAAGTACCAGCCCAGCCCGATCGAGGCGATGCCGATCACGTAATACACGAGTTCCAGAGGCGAGAACGCCCCGCCCCCAGTCGGTTTCGCAAAAACCCCGCGGTTGGATGCCACGATCCAGCCGACGGTCGCCAGGCCCAGCACTGCATGCACGAGGAGCGAGATCATGCGCTCAGTCTCACCACGGCCTGACAGTTTTGTCAATATTGTCATTCTGTGTGGCGGTGACGCTGCGGTACGTTTAGCCGCATGCCCCGAGCGCCGCAGACCGCGCGCAGCGAACGCACTCGCGAAGCGCTGCGCCAGGCCGCGCTGGTCCGGTTTCTGGCCCAGGGTGTCGAGGACACCTCCGCCGAGCAGATCGCCGCCGACGCCGGTGTCTCACTGCGCACCTTTTATCGGCACTTCACCTCCAAACACGACCTGCTGTTCGCCGACTACGACGCCGGGCTGCAGTGGTTCCGCAGCGCGCTGTCCGCCCGGCCGCCCGCCGAGCCGACGATCGAATCGGTGCAGGCCGCTATCTTCGCGTTTCCCTACGACGTTGAGGCCGTGACCCGCATTGCCGCGCTGCGCGCCGAAGAGCTCGACCCGGAGCGGATCGTGCGCCATATCCGTCAGGTCGAAGCCGACTTCGCCGACGCGGTCGCCGAGCGGCTGCGGGGGAGAGCCGCCGACACCGGGCCCGACGAGCGGTTGCGGGTCGCGGTGACGGCGCGCTGTATCGCCGCCGCGGTCTTCGCCGCGATGGAGGTCTGGATGCTCGGCGAGGAACGTTCGCTGGCCGAGCTGGCCCGGATGTGCCGGACCGCGCTGAACTCGTTGCAGAACCTCTAGTTACGTCAATATTGACAAAACTGGGCCTCCGTGTCAGCCTCGGCTCAACGGAAGGGCGGGTGCCGGGGTGAGCTTCAAGACCGATTACGACGTGATCGTCATAGGTGCCGGGCACAACGGCTTGGCCGCGGCGCTCATCCTGCAGCGCGCCGGGCTGCGCACGCTGTGCCTGGAGGCCGGGCGCTACGCCGGCGGGATGTCCTCGACGGTGGAGTTGTTCGACGGCTACCGGTTCGAGATCGCCGGCTCGGTGCAGTTCCCGACGTCGGCCGCGGTCAGCGCGGAACTGGGCCTGGACGGCCTGGACAGCATCGACCTCGAGGTGATGTCGGTGGCGATGCGCGGCGTCGGCGACGACCCGCTGATCCAATACACCGACCCGATGAAGCTGTTCACCCACCTGTCCGAGGTGCACGGCGCCGAGGCCGTCAACGGCATGGCCGGGCTGCTGGCCTGGAGCCAAGCCCCCACCCGGGCGCTGGGGCGCTTCGAGGCCGGCCGCCCGCCGAAGACTCTCGACGAGATGTATGCCTGCGCCACAAACGAATTCGAACGCTCCGCCATCGATGACATGTTGTTCGGGTCGGTCACCGACGTGCTGGACCGCTACCTGCCCGACCGGGAGAAGCATGCGGCGCTGCGGGGTTCGTTCACCGTGCTGGCCGTCAACACGCTCTACCGCGGACCGTCCACCCCCGGCAGCGCGGCGGCCCTGGCCTACGGTCTCGGGGTCCCCGACGAGAACACCGTGCTGATGAAGAAGCTGCGCGGCGGGATCGGGGCGCTCACCGGGCATCTGCATGAGACGTTCACCGCTGCCGGCGGTGAGCTGCGACTGCGCACCAAGGTCTCCGAGATCCTCGTCGACGAAGCCGGTACCCGGGTGGCGGGGGTGTGCACCGAGACCGGTGACACCCACACCGCACCCGTGGTGGTCTCGGCCATCGCCCCCGATGTCACCGTCACGTCGCTGATCGACGCGACCGTCCTGCCCGAGGACATCCGAGCCCGCTACGCCCGCACCGACCATCGCGGCTCCTACCTGCAGATGCACTTCGCGCTGGAGGAGGCGCCCGAGTTCGCCGCGCCCTATCAGGCGCTCAACGACCCCGCCATGCAGGCCTCACTGGGGATCTTCTGCACGCCCGAGGAAGTGCAGCAGCAGTGGGAGGACGCGCGGCGCGGCATCGTTCCGGCCGATCCGACCGTGGTGCTGCAGATCCCGTCGTTGCACGACCCCGATCTGGCGCCGGCCGGCAAGCACGCCGCATCGGCGTTCGCGCTGTGGTTCCCGATCGAAGGCGACGGCAACTACGGCGAGATGAAGGTCGAGATGGGGCAACGGGTGATCGACAAGATCACCCGGCTGGCACCGAATTTCGAGCGCAGCATCACCCGCCACACCACCTTCACCCCACGCCATATGGGCACCATGTTCGGTGCGCCCGGCGGCGACTACTGCCACGGACTGCTGAACCCCGACCAGATCGGTCCCAACCGGCCCGGCGCCCGCGGCTTCGTCGGCCAGCCGTTGCCGGTCGAAGGACTGTATCTGGGCAGTGCGGGCTGTCACGGCGGCCCGGGGATCACGTTCATCCCCGGCTACAACGCCGCCCACGCGGTGCTGGCGGACCGGACCTAGAGCGGGCACAGCTCAGCCGGTCAGCTCACCGGAGATGTCCTGGCGGCTGAGACCACCCTGCTGCCGCTGGTCGGACAGGTTCCGGCATTCGCCGTAGATCTTGACGCTGCCGGTGCTGGGGTGATCGGGCCACGGGGCCAGCATCGCCATCATCTGGTCCTGGTGGAGCACCCGGCCGTGCGGCACCTTGCCCGGCGGCGGCCCCTCGCTCCAGCCGAGGCCGAGCATCGTCGCCGCCACCTGGTCCAGGTAGGCCTGCTGGTCGACCGCGGGCGGGAAGGTGAACGTCACCGTTGCCACGCCGCGGTAGGGCGCTTCGTTCTGGTCGTTGCAGGACTCGAACCGGAACGAGGCGGTGTAGTCGTGGAACTCGGCGGCCCGCACGAGCTGCTTGGCCGGCTCGACGACCTGGGCCCGGGTCTGTTCGTCGCTCAGCTCGGGCCCTTCGAGTTCGTTCCGGCGGTCCTGGGGAAACATTGTGCAGCCTCCTGTCGCTAATGCCGCTGCGAGCACTGCCACCGCCCGGCGCCACCTGCGCTCAGCGGTACTGATGGTCATCGGTGATCGTTGCTGGTGCACGCTTGCCTTCCGGGTCGATGAGTGCCGGCGTCCCGGGTATGCGGGTGTCCACGTGCGGCAGGTTGACGTCGCCGACGAGCGGGATGTGGACCTTCTCCGGCAGGCCGATGTGAGCTTGGCGGCGGCCCTCGGCGACCAGGCCGCTGTCGGCCAGCGACGACGACTTGCCCGCGGAGATGTCGGTCATCGCGCGCAGGGATTCGCTGCCCATGTCGTAGTAGCGGGAATGATCGCCGAAGGCCAGGCCCTGGTGGCCGACCGCCTCGGCATGGAAGCGCACCGACCCGTAGCTGTCGCCGGCGGGGTCGGTGCCCAGCCCGGCCATGTCTCCCAGCGGGTGGTGCATCGTGTGGTTGATGAAGTCCGGCGCGAGCCCGGACTGACCCAACCATGAGACCGGGTCGCTGGACGCGGCCCCGACGAAGACCTGGCCGCCGTCGAGATGGAAGTCGGCGGCGCTTTTGGCCACATCCGTTCCGGGACAGCCGATGAGCACCGCGTCATTGGCGTGCATTCCACTGTTGGCGAACGCGTCCGCCACCGTCGTCGCACCGTAGGAATGGCCGATCACCGTCACGTGCGACGACAACCCGGCGTCGTGGGTGGCCGACAGTCCGTTGACGTCGCCGGCCAGCATCGCCCCTCCGTCGCGCGCCAGCTCCGGGGTGGCGATCCGCAGATCGTCGGGCGCGTCCGGGGCGTCGTAGCCCATCCAGGCGATCACCGACGCCGGCTCACCGGGCGTTGCCGAGCGCATCTGGTCGTAGAGGTTGGTGGCGTCACTGCTTTCCAGCCAGCCCTGCTGCACGCTGTTGCCGGTGCCGGGAACCACCACCGCGGTGTTGGCGGCACGGTCGGGGTTTCCGATCGCCACCGCCGCCTTGCCCTGCCCGTTGAAGGCCAGCGGGTCATAGGCCCACAGCAATGCCTGGCGCTCGACGTTGCCGTTGGCATCGACCTCGCCGGCCATGTGCTCCAGGCCCTTTTCGGTCTGTACCGCGTTGGTGTAGCGGGCGGCGTCGTCGGCCGACAGCCCGTAGCCGCCGGGATTGTGCAGCACGTCGTCGACCGAGACGCCGCGCAGGTTGGCCAGGTCGCGGACCCGGTTGAGATCGTCGTGCAGCACCGCGAGGTTGACCTCGTTGCGGGCATCGGCGGGGATGCCGTTGAGGTTGCCCAAGCCGGGATCGTGTTGGGCGACATAGGCCGCCCGCTGCTGCGGGGTCAACGAGTTCCACCAGTCGGTGACCACCCGCGGGTCGGTGCCCGACGGCGGAATCGGCATCAGTGGGTCGCCCAGCGGGGAGGTCACCTGGTCGAGGTTCTTGACCAGCCCCGGGTCATAACCCTCGGCGCGCAGCCGGGCCTCGGCGGCGCGCAATGCGGTCAGGTAGGTGTCGCGGATGACCCGGACGCGGCGCAGCGTCTCGGCGGTGTCGTCGATCGCCGCCTGCTGAAGCTCGGCGATCTGGTCGTGGACTCCCCGGCGCTGCGCGGCGGTCAGGTCCGGGTTCTGATCCACCTGGAACAGCTGGGTCAGGTGGGCATCGATGCTCTGCAGCACGGCCTCCAGCTCGGAGATGCAGGCGGCCGAGGACTTCTGCGCCTCGGCCAGTGCCGCGGCGATGCTCTCCAGATCGGCGGCGATCTTCGGCAGCTGCTCGGCCTGCACACCCAGTGAGGTGGTGACCAGCTGCACCTGGGCGGCGTCGTTGATCGGATGATCGCCGTTCTCCCGATTCCAGGCGCCCTCGAACCGCTTGCGGGCCTGCTCGAAGGTGGCGTCGGCTTCGGCGGCGGACTGGCCCGCGTTGTGAAACGCCCGCGTCAGGCCGTCGATCTGGGCCGGCCGGCCGTGCTGCAGTGCGGCGTTGATGGCCCACGGATCACCACCGGCCTCGGCGATCAACAGGGGGATGCTGATCGACTCCAGGTGCACCGATCACCCCTTAAATCCAGCGGCGATCAACGCTACCACCGCGAGGAGCGGCGTCAATTCACTCTCAAGTCGCCAGCAGCTCGTCGAGCAGCTCCCGAAACGCCTGCGGGTCCGCCGGGGTGAACGCCGGCCGCGGCCACGGGTGGCCGTGCAGCTCCAGGGTGATCAACGTGGACCGCAACGGCCGCTTGACGTCCAGCGGCAGCCAGCGCCGCAGATCCGAGCTGCCCCAGATCCGAAACCGGTGAGCCAGACCCAGCGGCTCGGTGTGGTAGCCGCGAATGGCCGACAACGGGATCACCTTCGACGTTCCGGATGGAAAGTGATAGCGGCGCAACGTGATCGCCTTGCGGTCCAGGGCGACCAGGCCGTCGTCGTAGGAACCGCTCACAGCTTCTCGCAGCGCAGCTCGTGGCCCCTGGCGGTCAGGCAGCGGCCGGTGTTGAGATCCCACTGCCAGCCGTGCTGATTGCAGGTCAGGGTGTCGCCGTCGACCACCCCGAACTTCGACAGGTCGGCCTTCATGTGCGGGCAGCGGCGCTGAATCTGCCAGCCGGCCAGGGTGATCGTCGCCGAGTCGTCGTGGCTCTCACCGAACCAGCCGTCGGCGTAGACGATGCGGTCCTCGCTGAGGCATTTGAAGAACGTGTAGAGGTACTCGTTGTAGCCGCCGACCCGCCACGCGGTGAATCGGGTGGACAAGAAGATGGTGTTGACCCAGTCGGGTTCGCCGTCGCGCAGCACGGTGCGCACCAGCTCGGGCGGGATACCGAAGCCGTAGCGGAATTTCTCGCCGGGGACCGGCTGGCGCACCATGCGTTTGGGGAAGTCCAGCACGACGGTCTCCCGGTGGGCCCCACTGGCGTCCGAGCCGTCCAGCACCAGCTCGACCGGGTAGCCGATGCCGTCGCAGATCTCGTTGCTGCGCGCCATGATCGGCTCGAACAGTGCACGCAGCGGCTCCAGCATCGCCGGCCCGGCCGCCGGCGCCCAGGAGGCCTTCTCGGCGGCCAGCACCGGCGCCATCCGCTCGGCGTAGGCGGCGATGTAGTCCGCCTTGCCGCCTGTGAAGATCGCCTCGACCTCGTCGTCGCTCACCGGATGGGCCAGCGCATTCAGCTGCGACCCGGTGAAATCGGCTGCGCTGCCGGGGATCATCAGCAGCCCGCCTTCGTGGCCGTTGCGGCGCAGCTGATCCAAAAACACCATCTCGTCGGGGAAGATGTTGGCCGGATCGCCGTGGTCGTCGTTGAGGTAGCGCAGCTCGGCATCCAAGAAGCATGGCGGGCCGGCCGAGGGCACCACCCAGGTCGCGCCGACGTGCGCGACGTATTGGCGGGCGCGGTCCATCTGCCGTTGCCGCTTCTGGGTGCCGAACGCCTCCTTGGCCCGGGCCGGCATGTCGTAGACCATCGGGTACCAGATCGCCCCGGAGTACTGCAGCAGGTGCACGTCGATGGCGTCGAATGCCTGCAGCACGTCCAAGTCGATCGGGCGCGAGTCGTTCATGTTGAAAACGGTGGTGACACCGTCGCTGACCACCAGCCCGGAGTCGCCGATCGGGCCGTCGGCCGGGGCGCGCAGCGCGATGATCATGACGTCCAACGCGCCCTTGGGGCCGGACACCGTGTGCCGCACCGAGTCGGTGGTCTCGAAGAACCGGTGGAAGCCCAGCGTCTCCAACTCGCGGCGCAGGTCCGGCACCGGATAGTCGGGCAGCAGCACCACTGCGTCCTTGTTGACGTGGGCGGCCAGGTGCCGTGGGTCGAAGTGGTCGTGGTGCAGGTGCGAGATGTAGAGGTAGTCGCAGTCGCCCAGTGCGTCCCAGTCCAGGGTGGAGTTGTCCGGGAACGGGAACCATGACGCGAAGTAGGCCGGGTTCACCCACGGGTCGCACAAAATGCTGCCCGCGGCGGTCTCGATCCGGAAGCCGGCGTGTCCGACGCTGGTGACCCGCACTTGTACCTTCCCCGACGCTGTAAGTGATTCCTCCCGAGCTTAACGGCGGTGCGCCCGGGGGCCGTGGGGACGGGCCCGGCGGCATTCTTTACAGGCCGTGCGGCCCGGAGTACTTTCACCGTTGACCAGCATCTCTTCATGGCTTCAGGCCGTGAACACATCGCTCGTCGGCGACTCGACGCGTCCGGAATCCGGGCGGACGGAGGCACTGTGACCTACGGGAAAGAGTTATTGCCCGACGACGTGCGTAACAGAATCGACCGGGCTATCGACGATTCGGCACCGGCGTGGCAGCAGTTCGTCGACGACAACAGAGCCCCGCGATCCCCGCAGGACGAGCCCGGCCCGTCCCTGGTGTTGAAATACACGTCCTCGGAGTATGCGAAGAAGTACCGCACCTGTCCCAACGACGGCATCTTCATCGGCTGCAAGAACTTCACCTGGGGCAAGGCCGTGTATGTGACCGGAGTCGAGGAGCCGCTGTCCACCGCGATCTACGGGCGTGCCGGGTTGGTTGCACAGCTTGACCTCACCCCGGGCTGGAGGGTGTTCGACGCCCGCGATAAGGCCAAATACGGTCTGTATCTGGAGTGGCTGCGTCTTCAGCCCGCTTATGACGACGCGGTTCTGACGGTGCATACCGACCACTGGTTGCACGGACTGCGAAACGACTTCCGCGAACAGTTCGCGATCGACGTAGTGCTGTGTAGGCCGGACGAATTCGACTCGCGCGGTTGGTATACCGATCCGACCGATACCTGGGCGTGCGTCAGCGACTGGAACATCGGTCCTGCGGTGGCACCCGCGCAGCGGCAGCTGGCAAGTTATGCCTACTCGTGGCGCTTCGATGAGGTGCGGCTCACGGTGGTTCCCGAAGAGGAATTCCTCGGTCCCAAGGATCCGACGACTGTTCGTCCTCCAAGTCAGCCGCCACGGCGTGTGGCACAACTGGAAGTGAGCGGAAGCCGGCCGGTCGCACCCGACCTGCGGCGGGCGTACTGGCTGCATCAGGTCGTAGGGGTGCCCTCATGAGCCTCATTTCGATTGCGGCGCCGCTGATTCGCCTCGCGGCGGTCGACGACGATCGCGCGCAGGACCTGTTCGATGCGGTCAACCCCGAGCGGGACGAAACGGCGCGAATCGGCCTCATTCGTTCCGGTGTCGAGCCGACTGAGCTCGCGGTGTTGACGTCGCCCGAATGGCAGTGGTTCGCCGAATTCCGGCAGGCGCTGGGCGGTGAGCTGGACCCGGTGGTGCTGGACCATCTCACCGATTCGGCCTCGACGCGATTCGCGCGGTATGCGGTCCGGCGGCTTGTGCTGCGCGACCCGACCACAAATGCTGACGCGCGAGACGGCGGCGATCCCGCGGACAGGCCCGCTGCCATCGGGTTGAACTGGCTCAGTCGCCAGGCGAAA
This sequence comes from Mycolicibacter terrae, assembly GCF_010727125.1. Lineage (NCBI taxonomy): Bacteria > Bacillati > Actinomycetota > Actinomycetes > Mycobacteriales > Mycobacteriaceae > Mycobacterium > Mycobacterium terrae. The sequence continues at coordinate 4,452,019 of NZ_AP022564.1, forward strand.
GGCGAACGGATCATTGCCGACTTCGACCTGGTGACCGATGACGAGCGCGTGCCGGTGTTCGAGGAGATGCCCGAGACAGTGTTCGAGCCGATGCGCGAGGAATTGCTCGAGCTGATGCGCGACGGCCTGCAATGCGCGACCGACGCCGCATGGTTTCTGCTGCGGGAAATGACGTCACTCGCGGGCAGGCGCGGCGCCTTGGTGAGTGGACAGCTCGAAGAGTTCGCGCGCGACCGCGCCATCGCATCAACGATCTGGGAGCACTGGGGGCTCCATGAACCGCCGCGACGCTGATCGGGGCCTCGGGCCCGAGCCGGGGGAGAGGTGGCCGCGGTGACGACGAAGTACGAGTTCTTCAGATACCCCGACGGCACACTCGGCTTCCGCCTGAAGGCGGCCAACGGGAAGATCATCGCCGGGAGCGCGGGTTGCAAATCCGAGCCGCCGGCGCGCGACGACGCCGGATCGGGGCGACACGACACAGCTGCTGCCGCGGCGGTCGAGCACGTGGAGACTCCTCACGAAACAGCCTTGCGGAAACAGCGCATGCTGAACGCCCGCGCCAAGCCGTTCAAAATATTCACCGAAGACGGCCATCCTTTATAGGTCTGAGCCGCACGTCGGGTCGGAGCTGATTCCGACTGGTCCCGCCGCGATCGCCTAGGCTGGACGACTGTGGAGCCGTGGTACGGGACTGTCGCCGTCGTCACCCGCACGTTGTGGCGATACCAGGGGGTGAAGATCACCATCACCGGAGCGGAGCACCTGCCCGCCACCGGGGGCGCGGTGATCGCGATCAATCACACCGGCTACCTCGACTTCGCGTTCGCCGGGTTGCCCGCCTACCGGAGCCGGCCGCGCCGGTGGGTGCGGTTCATGGCCAAGAAGGAAACCTTCGATAACCGGTACACCGGGCCGATCATGCGCGGTTGCCGGCACATCGCGGTGGACCGCGGCCAGGGGGCGGACTCGTTCGCCGCGGCCGTCGAGAAACTCAAGGCCGGCGAGCTGGTCGGGGTCTATCCGGAGGCGACCATCAGCCGCAGCTTCGAGCTCAAGGAGTTCAAGAGCGGCGCCGCGCGGATGGCGATCGAGGCGCAGGTGCCGATCGTTCCGCACATCGTCTGGGGCGCCCAGCGGATCTGGACCAAGGACCACCCGAAGCAGCTGGGGCGCTCCAAGGTGCCGATCTCGGTCGCGGTCGGCGAGGCCATACCGCCGACGCTGCCCGTCGACGACCTGCGGGCGCTGCTGCAGACGCGCATGCAGCACCTGCTCGAGCAGGCTCAGGACGCCTATCCCGAACATCCGGCCGGCGAGTTCTGGGTGCCGCATCGCCTCGGCGGCGGTGCCCCCACGCCCGCCGAGGCGCTTCGGCTCGACGCCGCAGAGGCCGCCCGAAAGGCCGAGGAGCGGGCCGCCCGAAACCAGCAGCCGCCCAGCGCGACGGGCGCCGCGGAGTAGCCCTGGCATGCAGCCGGTCTTTCGGGCGCTGGAGCTGGCAGCGGTGACCGTCGTTAAGGTCTCCGGCGCACGACTCGATTTCGGCGGCCTGCAACACATCCCGGCCGCGGGTGGTGCCGTGATCGCGATCAATCACACCGGCTACGTCGACTTCCTGCCCGCGGCGCTGGCGGTGTATCGGCGGGGACGGCGGATGCGGTTCATGATCAAAGCCGAAATGCAGCAGGTGAAGGTGGTGAACTTTCTGATCAACCACACCGGCACCATCCCGGTGGATCGCGGCGCCGGATCCGATGCCTACCGCCATGCGGTGGCGGCACTGCGCTCCGGGGAGGTGGTCGGCGTCTACCCGGAGGCCACCATCAGCCGCAGCTTCGAGCTGAAGGAATTCAAGTCCGGGGCCGCCCGGATGGCGATCGAGGCGCAGGTGCCGATCGTGCCGCTGGTCGTCTGGGGCGCCCACCGGCTGTGGACCAAAGACCATCCGAGGGGGCGGCTGATCGGCAGCAAAATACCGATCACCGTGCTGGCGGGCCCGCCGCTGGCCCCCGAGGGCGATGCCGCCACGCTCAGCGACCGACTGCGCACCCAGATGGCGCCGATGCTGGCCCGGGTCCAGCAGGAATATCCGCACCCGGCGGGCGAGTTCTGGGTACCACGACGAATGGGCGGCGCGGCACCCACCCCGCAGGAGGCCAAGGTTCTCGACGAGCGGGAGCTGGCACGGCGGATGCGCAAGGGTGCCGGTGGTCATGGACCCGGCCGGCCGGACCCTACGAGCATGGAGCACTGAACATGGCGGAGCCCTTGTTCCGGACGCTGGAGATGGTGATCCCGCCGCTGGTGCGCGCCAACGGGCCACACCTGACCTTCCAGGGGCTGGAGAACATCCCCGAGCGCGGCGGGGCGGTGCTGACCCTCAACCACACCAGCTACCTGGACTGGTATCCGGCCTCGGTCGCGGCGCTGCGGCGGCGCCGCCGGCTGCGGTTCATGATCAAGGCCGAGATGACCGAGGTCCCGGTGATCAGCTACGTGATCAAGCGCATCAAGCTGATTCCGGTCGACCGGTCCGCCGGGGCCGGCGCCTACGACGTGGCGGTACAGCGGCTGGCCGCCGGCGAGCTGGTCGGGCTGCACCCGGAGGCCACCATCAGCCGCAGCTTCGAGCTGCGCGAGTTCAAGACCGGTGCCGCGCGGATGGCCCACGCCGCCGGTGTCCCGATCATCCCGGTCATCGTCTGGGGTATCCACCGGGTATGGACCAAGGATCACCCGAAGCATCTGTGGCGTAACCACGTTCCGGTGCTGGTGAAGATCGGCCGGCCGTTGGCTGCCTCCGAGGACATCGAGGCGACCACCGCCGAGCTGCGTGAGACGATGAGCGCAATGCTCGAACAGGCGCAACTGGAATACCCCCACCCCGCCGGCGCGTACTGGGTGCCGCGGCGGCTCGGCGGCGGCGCACCCACCTTGGCCGAAGCCCTGGCGATGCGCGAAGCCGAGCTCGCCGAACGCGATCGCAAGCGGCTGGAGCAGGCCGAAGGTGGCCGGCTGCGGCGGACGCTGGCCGGTCTGAGTCGGCGTTGATGACACGGCCGGCCCGGCTGCAGCACTTGCCCCCCGCGCTGATCGCCAGTGATGTCGACGGCACCCTGCTCGACGGCGCCGAGAACATCACCGCGCGCACCCGGGCGGCGGTGCACGCGGCCGTTGAATCTGGGTCCGGCTTCATTTTGGCGACCGGGCGCCCGCCGCGCTGGATCCCCCCGGTCGTCGACGCGCTCGGCTTCGCCCCGCTGGCGGTGTGTGCCAACGGCGCGGTCCTCTACGACCCGAACACCGACCGGGTGATCTCGGCGCGCACACTGTCGGCCGACAGCCTGGTCAAACTGGCCGAGGTCGCCGGCCGCGTCATCCCCGGCGCGGGCCTGGCGGTGGAGCGCATCGGCGAGCACGCGCACGACGCGGCGACGCCGCAGTTCGTCAGCTCACCGGGCTACGAACACGCGTGGCTCAACCCGGACAACACCGAGGTCTCCCTCGAGGACCTGCTGTCCCAGCCGGCGATCAAGCTGCTGATTCGCAAGGCGGGGGCGTCCAGTGCCGACATGGTGGCGGAATTGGCGGACCACATCGGCAGCGCCGCGGAGCTGACCTATTCCACCGACAACGGACTGGTCGAGGTGGTGCCGGCCGGTGTCACCAAGGCCACCGGCATCGAGGAGCTGATCACGCCGCTGGGGATCGGTATCGAACAGGTGGTGGCGTTCGGGGACATGCCCAACGATCTGCCGATGTTGGTGCAGGCGGGTCACGGCGTGGCGATGGGCAATGCGCATCCCGAGGTGCTGGCCGCCGCCGCCGAGATCACCGCGCCCAACACGGAGGACGGTCTGGCGCGGGTGCTGGAACGCATTTTCCTGCGTTGACTCTGCGCTGAGGGCGGGGGTTACTCGAACTTTCCCGCCATAGCCGCAGAGTCAACGGTGGTTAGCGAGGCTCGACGAAGGAGAGGCGAAGCTGGACCGCCGCATCGAAACGGTGGTTAGCTGACGCCGAACGGGTCGATCACTCGGGAGAAGCGCTCCAGCTGCACCGGTGGGCCCTCCGGCGGGGGCGGCGGCAGCTCTTCGGCGTTGCCGTCGATGACCCGGATGACGGTGGCGCTGGCCCGGTTGTAGTTCAGCGTGCCGTGCTGGAAGTTCTGGCCGATCCACTCCGGTTCGGGGATCTCGGCGCTGGTGGGCAGCCCGAGCATGCCGCGCTCGTAGCCCAGCGATGCCCAGGCGTCGTAGATCGCCCCGGTGATCGGCTGGGCGCCGGTCTCCGGTGACCAGTACACCGCGCCGTGTTCGAACGTCGCGTATTTGGTGGAACCCTCGCCGATCGCTTCGGGCGAGGTAGGGGCGCCGAGCATGCCCTCCGCGCCGCCCAGCTCCAGCCAGCGGGTGTGGATGGCGCCGCCCTGCATCGTCCTGGCGAGGTCTTCGGGGCCGGGCGGGTCGCCGAATCGGGCTGCGATCTCCCGGATTTCGTTGAGCGCCAAGTACCCCTGCTCACCGGGGCACTCGGTGGCATCCAGGTCGCGGTGGCCGATGATCGCCGGCAGCGTCAGCGCCGAGCCGCGCGGGACGTGGGTGAACGAGCCGCCGCCGGAGGTCAGCTGGACGGTGGCCCGAGGGTCGGTGCGGTCCAGCCCCAACCGCCAGCCCAGCAGCCGGCCGACGGTCTCGAGCTGAATCGGTGGGGGAGGCGCGTCGTCGAAGGTGCCGATCATCGACACCCCCCAGGTGTTCTTGTTGAACCCGCCGGCGTGGCTGCCCACGATGCCCTTGGTGACGCCGCCGGCCCGGCCCTCGAACACCTGGCCGTACTTGTCCACCAGCGCGTGGTAGCCGATGTCGCACCAGCCCAGGGTGCGGGTGTGATAGGCGTAGATGGCCCGGATGATGTCCGCCGAGTCCTCGGGGGAGTAGTCGTTGGATCCCGCGGTGTGATGCACCACCGCCGCCTGGACCGGACCGCTCTCCACCGGCTTGCCGCACCGGCCGCGGGCGCCGGCGCCCCATTGGCTTCGCGGGATGATGTTGGGCGGCTGTCCCGGGGCCAGTACCGCGCTCGGCGGTGACCACTGTGCGTCGACCGGGGCTTTCGGTGGTGTGACCTTCGGGGGTGTGATCAACACCGCGGAGATGTTCTGCGCGAACGGCTGCGCGGCGGTGGCCGGCAGGTAGCCCAGGTCGGGCTTGGCCGGGGCGGCCGGGGGAGCGGCCTTCTGCTTCGGCGTGGACTTCCGCTGCGGCTTGGCGGCGGCCGGGCCCTCGGATGCGGCGTGCGAATTGTCCGCGGCCACCGCACGGGTGACCGCGATCTGCACCGCGGTGGTCCGGCCGACGAACACCGGCTCGGTCCCGTCCGGGCCCGGGGCGGGCGCGTCGGCGGGCCGGGCCTTCGGAGCGTGCTCGGTGGCCTCGTGGGCGGTGGCGTACCAGGGCCCCCACGATCCGTCGGCGCGCTTGGCGCGGATCTTCGCGGAGGTACCGCTGAGGTCCGCGCCGGTGAGCGCGACCATGGTGAACGGCTCGTCCTGGCTGATCTCGCGGACGGTGACACCGGGCTCGAGGTCGGGCAGCAGTTGCTGGTTCAGCTTGGTCGCCGCGGCGCTGGGGGGAGGGTCGGCGGGTTTGGATCCCGAGCCGGAGTCCAGGGCCCACGGCAGGATCAGCACGGTCGCGACGGTCGCGGTCAGCTTGATCGTCGGCGGCGGGCGACGGGTTGGCACGTGCTGATGTTACGTATGTGTCTTGTGTTGTTAGTGATGCGACACGCGATGAGCTGGGATGACCGTTTGTCAACGGCACCGCAGAGTCCACGTGCCCGACCGTCCGGGCTGACTCTGCGGTGCCGTTAGGGAAACAGGCTCCTGGGTTACGGGGCCGGTACCGCGGCGGGCGCGGCCGCCACAGCCGGCGCGGCGCCCTGCGCGGCCTGCGCGATGGACGGGATCACCACACCCTTGAGCAGGTCGATGGCCTGTCCGGCGCCGAGCTGATTGGCCGCACTCATCAGGTCGCTGACGACCCCGCCCTTCTCCTCCGGCATGCCCATGCCCAGCGACGGGTCGCCGAGGATCGGGTAGGTGCCGTCCAGGCCCGGGTCCAGGCCCACCGGCGAGGTGAGCGGGTCACCGGTGCCCAGCAGCCCGGTGTCCGGGCTGGTCAACCCGGGTGTGGTCAGCCCGGGGCTGGTCAGCGACGGGTCGGTCAGCGACGGCGTGGTCAGACCGGGTGAGGTCAGGCCGGGGGTGCCCCCGAGCGTCGGCGTGGTCAGGCCCGGCGTCGTCAAGCCCGAGGTGGTGGAAACGCCCGGGGTGCCCAGCGGCGGCGTCGACAGTGACGGCGTCGTCAGCGACGGGTCGGTGAGCCCCGGCGTGGTCAGGCCCGTGGGCGAGGTCAGCCCCGGCGCGGCGGGGTACATGCCCGGCGAGGTCAGGCCCGGCGCGGCGGGGTACATCCCCGGCGACGCGGGGTATGCGCCGGGCATCGAACCCGTCCCGCCCCCGAAGCCGGGAACTGGCGGAAGGTTGACCCCGAACTGGGACAGGCCCTGCGAGAGGGCCGAGATCAGCTCATTGGGCAGGTCGGCCACTGAGGCGGCCGCGACGAAGTCGTGGTGCTGCGGGGCGGTGTCGTGGGCAACCAGCTCGGATACTGCGACAACTGCAAACGGACTTGCGACCGCTAGGGCGGCGACTGCGCTCATAGTGGTCGAGAGCCTGCGTCGACGTCGGTTCGGCACGGAAGTCTCCTCAATATGTTTTGCCCTTCGGCCTCCCTCGGGGGCCGCCAGAGCTTTTACTTCTGCCTACCCGAACGACGGTACGCGTGTGACTCATGTGAATAGAGTGACGAGATCGAATCGTGAGGAAACCGCGACCAACCCTTCGTCGGGATCGATGGTCGCCTCCGTCCGCCGAGATTGCACTGGCGCCGGGAATCGGCACGTTTTCCCTGCGTGAGTGCAATCTCGCGGTGCCGGCGGCGCTGCGAGCGGCAGCTCCGCCGGCGGCGGGTCCCGGCGGACAGGGGAGGTGGCGGGGCGCCGACGCTGCTCGCGGCCGCTGTTCAGATACCCTTGGCGCCGATGACCGCTCGTTTTGACCTCTTCGTTGTGGGTTCTGGATTCTTCGGCCTGACCATCGCCGAGCGCGTAGCCACGCAGCTCGACAAGCGCGTCCTGGTCGTCGAAAAGCGCCCCCACATCGGCGGCAACGCCTACTCCGAGGCAGAGCCGCAGACCGGCATCGAGGTCCATAAATACGGCGCGCACCTGTTCCATACCTCTAATAAGCGGGTCTGGGACTACGTGCGGCAGTTCACCGAATTCACCGGCTACCAGCACCGCGTCTTCGCCATGCACAACGGGCAGGCCTACCAGTTCCCGATGGGGCTGGGCCTGGTGTCGCAGTTCTTCGGCCGCTACTTCACCCCGGACGAGGCCAAGGCGCTGATCGCCGAGCAGGCCGCCGAGGTCGACACCAAGGAGGCGAAGAACTTCGAGGAGAAGGCGATCAGCCTGATCGGCCGCCCGCTCTACGAGGCGTTCGTCAAGCACTACACCGCCAAGCAGTGGGAGACCGACCCCACCGAGCTGCCCGCGGCCAACATCACCCGGCTGCCGGTGCGCTACAACTTCGACAACCGCTACTTCAACGACACCTACGAGGGCCTGCCGGCCGACGGCTACACCGCGTGGCTGGAGAACATGGCGGCCCACGACAACATCGAGGTCCGTACTCACACCGATTGGTTCGACGTCCGGGACGGCCTGCGGGCCGACAGCCCGGGGGCTCCGGTGGTCTATACCGGGCCGCTGGACCGCTACTTCGACTACGCCCAGGGCCGGCTGGGTTGGCGCACCCTGGACTTCGAGCTCGAAGTGCTCGACACCGGAGACTTTCAGGGCACCTCGGTGATGAACTACAACGACGCCGACGTGCCCTACACCCGGATCCACGAATTCCGGCACTTCCACCCGGAACGGTCCTACCCGACCGACAAGACGGTGATCATGCGCGAATACGGGCGCTTCGCGCGCGACGACGACGAGCCGTACTACCCCATCAACACTCCCGACGACCGGGCGATGGTCGAGGCCTACCGCCGGGCGGCCAAGGCTGAGATGGAGTCGGCGAAGGTGCTCTTCGGCGGGCGGCTGGGCACCTATCAGTATCTGGACATGCACATGGCCATCGCCAGTGCGTTGAGCATGTACGACAACATCCTGGCGCCGCACCTCACGCAGGGTGTACCGCTGCACGAGAACAACAGGGAAAACAACCGATGACCAAGGCCAAGAGTTCGCGTGCGGTGAGCCGACTTTCGCGGATCATCCTGCCGCGCCACGGTGAGCCGCTGGACGTCCGCAAGCTCTACATCGAAGAGTCCGAGACCAACAACCGCCGGGCGCATCCGCTCACCCGCACCAGCCTGGAGATCGGCGAGGAGTCGGAGGTGTCGTTCGCGACGTACTTCAACGCCTTCCCGGCCTCCTACTGGCGCCGCTGGTCGATCCTCGAGTCGGTGGTGCTGCGCCTGGAACTGACCGGCTCCGGCCGCGTCGACGTCTACCGTTCCAAGGCCACCGGTGCGCGTATCGCGGTGGACGGCAAGCCTTTTGACGGCAGTGGCGCTCCGGCTATCATCGAGTTCGAGGTCGGCCTGCAGCCGTTCGAGGACGGCGGCTGGATCTGGTTCGACATCACCACCGACACCGCTGTCACCGTGATCGGCGGTGGCTGGTACGCGCCGATCGCGGCGCCCGGACGCGCCGACGTCGCCGTGGGCATCCCGACCTTCAACCGGCCCGACGACTGCGTCAACGCGCTGACCGCGCTCACCTCCGATGCGGACGTCGACGAGGTGATCAGCGCGGTGATCGTTCCCGACCAGGGAACCCGCAAAGTGCGCGACCATCCCGGCTTCCCGGCGGCGGCCGCCGCCCTGGGCGACCGGCTGTCGATCCACGACCAGCCCAACCTCGGCGGGTCCGGCGGCTACAGCCGGGTGATGTATGAGGCGCTGAAAAACACCGGCTGCGAACAGATCCTGTTCATGGACGACGACATCCGCATCGAGCCGGACTCGATCCTGCGGGCACTGGCGCTCAACCGGTTCGCCAAGACGCCCACCCTGATCGGCGGGCACATGCTCAACCTGCAGGAGCCGTCGCACCTGCACATCATGGGCGAGGTCGTCGACCCCGACGTGTTCATGTGGACCAACGCCCCGCACACCGAGTACGACCACAACTTCGCGACCGACCCGCTCGCCGACACCCCCGAGCTGCACCGGCGCATCGACGTCGACTTCAACGGCTGGTGGATGTGCATGATCCCGCGCGCCGTCGCCGAAGAGGTCGGCCAGCCGGTGCCGTCGTTCATCAAATGGGACGACGCCGAATACGGGCTGCGGGCCGGCAAGCACGGCTACCCCACGGTCACCCTGCCGGGCGCGGCGATCTGGCACATGGCCTGGAGCGACAAGGACGACGCGATCGACTGGCAGGCCTACTTCCACCTGCGCAACCGGTTGATGGTGGCGGCGCTGCACTGGGACGGCAACATCGCCGGCCTGATCCGAAGCCACCTCAAGGCGACCCTGAAACACCTTGCCTGTCTGGAGTATTCGACGGTCGCCGTGCAAAACAAGGCGCTGGACGACTTCATGGCCGGCCCCGAGCACATCTTCTCGATCCTGGAGTCGGCACTGCCGGACATCCACGCGTTGCGTAAGAACTACCCCGATGCGGTGGTGCTGCCGGCGGCCAGCGCGCTGCCCGCCCCGTCGCGGCGCCGCAAGCCGATGCGCCCGCCGGTGCAGCCGCTGTCGATCGGCTACCGGCTGGCCCGCGGCGTCCTGCACAACCTCAAGGCCACCGCGCCGGAGCACCATGCGCGCCCGCAGCTCAACGTCCCCACCCAGGACGCCCGGTGGTTTTTGCTGTGCACCCAGGACGGCGTCACCGTCACCACCGCCGACGGACGCGGCGTGGTCTACCGCCAGCGCGACCGGGACAAGATGTTCACGTTGCTGCGCGAGTCACTGCGCCGCCAGTACCAGCTGAGCCGTCGCTTCGACGACCTTCGCCGGACCTACCGCCGGGCCCTGCCGACGCTGGCCAGCAAGCAGCAGTGGGAGACGGTGCTGCTGCCCGACGGCGCGACGCGGGCATGACCGAGTTCGCCCCCGACCCGGGCGCCGGCGACGCCGCGGTGCCGCCGCACGGCGAGAGCGCCGTGCTGGTCGCCGTGCAGTCGGCACTGACCGGCCGGCCCGGTGTGCTGCCGGTGGCCCGGACGCTGTCGCACTTCGGTGAGCACAGCCTGGGCTGGCTGGGGCTGTCGGCGCTCGGTGCGCTGGCGCAGCCGCGGCGGCGCCGGGCCTGGTTGCTGGCCGGCGCCGGAACGCTGGCCGCGCACGCCGCGGCGGTCATCATCAAGCGCGTCGTGCGCCGGAGACGCCCGCACCATCCGGCGATCGCGGTCAACGTCGGCACCCCGAGCGCCCTGAGCTTCCCTTCGGCACACGCCACCTCCACCACCGCCGCGGCGATCCTGATCGGACGGGCCGCCGGGCTGCCGGTGAGGGTACTTCCGGCGGTGCTGGTACCGCCGATGGCGTTGTCCCGCATGGTGCTCGGGGTGCATTACCCCAGCGATGTCGCCGCGGGCGTACTTGTTGGAGCCGCGGTCGCCGCAGCCGCGACCCGCCTGGACGACTCTGGAGGACCCGGATGAGCGCACATGTTGACGGCCGGGCGCCGGAGACCGGCCCGCCGGCGAACCTGGCCGCCGGAGTCGTCAAGGCGATGCGGCCCCGCCAGTGGGTGAAGAACGTGCTGGTGGTGGCGGCCCCGTTGGGGGCGCTGGGCCGCGGCGTGCAGTATGACTACCTCGACCTGCTGATCAAGGTGCTGATCGCCTTCGTGGTGTTCAGCCTGGCCGCCTCGGCGGTGTATCTGGTCAACGACGCGAAGGATATCGAAGCCGACCGCGCACACCCCAGCAAGCGGTTCCGGCCGATCGCCGCCGGAGTGGTGCCGGTGGGCCTGGCCTACGGCCTGGCGGTGGTGCTGGGGGCGGTGTCACTGGCCGTGTCCTGGTGGCTCAGCCCGAACCTGGCGCTGGTGATGGCGATCTATCTGACCATGCAGCTGGCCTACTGCTTCGGGCTCAAACACCAAGCGGTGCTGGACATCTGCATCGTCTCCTCGGCGTATCTGTTGCGGGCCATCGCCGGCGGGGCGGCCACCAACATCTACCTGTCGCAGTGGTTCCTGCTGGTGATGGCGTTCGGGTCGCTGTTCATGGTGGCCGGCAAACGCTACGCCGAACTGCAGCTCGCCGAGCAGACCGGCGCCAAGATCCGCAAGTCGCTGGAGAGCTACACCGGCACCTACCTGCGGTTCGTGTGGACGGCCTCGGCCACCGCAATGTTGGTCTGCTACAGCCTTTTCGCCTTCGAGCGCGACAGCGGGTCCGGCTCCTGGTACGCGGTGTCGATCATCCCGATCACCGTCGGGATCCTGCGCTACGCGGTCGACGTCGACGGCGGCATGGCCGGTGAGCCCGAGGACATCCTGCGGCGCGACCGGGTGCTGCAACTGATGGCGCTGGCCTGGATCGGAACCATCGGTGCTGCCGTCGCCTTCGGTTAGCCTGCGGGCCCGCGGCGTGCCACCGGACCCCCGGGTCCGGCCGCTGGGCTGGCCCGCGGTCGCCTACAGCCCGTCGGTGCGGCTGAGTTCGTGGGCCGGGGTGGCCGTCGTGCTGCTGCTGTTCGGCGTGGGGGCGTGGCGGCGACGGTGGATCTCCGATGACGGTCTGATCGTGCTGCGCACCGTGCGAAACCTGCTGGCCGGCAACGGGCCGGTGTTCAATGCCGGTGAACGGGTGGAGGCCAACACCTCCACGGCATGGACTTACCTGATGTATCTGGGCAGCTGGCTCGGCGGGCCGGTGCGGATGGAGTACGTGGCGCTGGCGTTCGCGCTGACGCTGAGCCTGGCCGGGGTGGCGTTGCTGATGCTGGGCACCACCCGGTTGTACGCACCCGGCCTGCAGGGCCGCCGCGCCCTGCTGCTGCCGGCCGGGGCACTGGTCTACATCGCGGTGCCGCCCGCCCGGGACTTCGCCACCTCCGGACTGGAGAGCGGTCTGGTGCTGGCCTATCTGGGCCTGCTGTGGTGGATGCTGGTCTGCTGGGCGCAGGCGCTGCGGATGCCCCGATCCCGTGCCCGCGGAACACGTTTCACCGCCGCCCTGGCATTCGTGGCCGGTTTCAGCGTGCTGGTGCGCCCCGAGCTGGCGCTGATCGGCGGCGGCGCGCTGGTCATGCTGCTGATCGCGGCGCGGGGCTGGCGGCCCCGGGCGCTGATCCTGGTGGCCGGCGGGGCGCTCCCGGTGGCCTACCAGATCTTCCGGATGGGTTACTACGCGCTGCTGGTGCCCGGTACCGCGCTGGCCAAGGACGCCGCCGGCGACAAGTGGTCGCAGGGAATGATCTACCTGGCGAACTTCAACGCCCCCTACGCGATGTGGGTTCCCGCAGTGCTTTTGACCGCGCTGGGCGTGACGCTGTGGGTGGGCGCCGCGGTGCGCCACCGGCCCCGCCGTCCGGTGCCCCGCGGCGTCGGCCCGTGGGCCCGGCTGGTGCAGAGCCCGGGAGCGGTGGTCTGCTTCTTCGTGATCAGCGGTCTGCTGCAGGGCGCCTACTGGATCCGCCAGGGCGGCGACTTCATGCATGGCCGGGTGCTGCTGGCGCCGTTGTTCTGCATGTTGGCCCCGGTGGCCGTCATCCCGATCCTGCTGCCCGATGGTGCGCGCTTCCACCGGGAGGCCGGCTACCCGCTCAGCGGCGCGGTCGCCGTGCTGTGGCTGGCGGTTGCCGGCTGGGCGCTGTGGGCGGCCAACTCGCCCGGGATGGGCGATGACGCAACGCGGGTCACCTACTCCGGGATAGTCGACGAACGCCGGTTCTATTCGCAGGCCACCGGTCACCCGCATCCGCTGACCGCCGCGGACTATCTCGGCTATCCGCGAATGCGCGCGGTGCTGAGCACGATCGAGGCCACCCCGGACGGGGCGCTGCTGCTGCCGTCGGGCAACTACGACCAGTGGGACGTCGTCCCGGTCATCCTGCCGGTGCCCCCGGGGGTCGGCGTCCCGGCCGATCCCGATCCGGGCGGGACCGGGCCCCACACCGTCTTCTTCACCAATCTGGGCATGTTGAGCATGAACACCGGGCTCGACGTTCGGCTGCTCGACCAGATCGGACTGGCCAATCCGATTGCGGCGCATACCGAACGGCTCGACCACGGCCGGATCGGCCATGACAAGGACCTGTTCCGGGACTGGGTGGTGGCCGACGGCCCCTGGGTCAAGTGGTATCCGCTGATCCCGGGCTATCTGGACCAGGATTGGATCGCCCAGGCCGAGGCCGCCCTGCGCTGCCCCGACACCGCGGCGGTGCTGGGCTCGGTGCGCGCGCCGATGGGCCCGCGCCGGTTCCTGTCCAACGTGCTGCATTCGGCGGGCTACACCCGGTACCGCATCGAGCGGGTGCCCCGCGACGAACTGATCCGGTGCGGCCTGGCCGTGCCCGAACCGAGCCGCCCGCCCTATACCGGGATGCCGCCCGACGTCCCGTGACGGCGCGTCCTCGACCACGGCGAAAATGTGATGGACGTCATGTCCTGCCGGTCGCAGCTACCGACCGCGTCCGGTCTCACCGGCTGGAATGGCCTCGCGAGCGCAGCGCCCCGGCCGCGGGAAAGACCGATGTCGAGGCGATTCGCCCCGCGCGCGCCAGAACCGCAAGGGCTCCCAGGCCGTTTCTGTGGTTGACTACACCGGCACTGTCGCGCTCGCGCGCGCAGATCCGGTCCGAGTCGGACCACCCAATGAGAGCACGGCAACAAGACGAATGAGGATGTCCAGAATGAAGCTGCTTGACAGGTTGATGGTCGCCGCCGCCGGCGCGGCCCTGCTGGCGGGGTTGGTCGGTGTCGTCGGCGGCACCGCGGAGGCGAACGCCTTCTCCCGGCCGGGTCTGCCGGTCGAGTACCTGCAGGTGCCCTCGGCGAGCATGGGCCGCGACATCAAGGTCCAGTTCCAGAGCGGCGGTCAGGGCTCTCCGGGCCTGTACCTGCTCGACGGCATGCGCGCCCAGGACGACTTCAACGGCTGGGACATCAACACCCCGGCGTTCGAGTGGTACCTCAACTCGGGCATCTCGGTGATCATGCCCGTCGGTGGCCAGTCCAGCTTCTACAGCGACTGGTACAAGCCGGCCTGCGGCAAGGCGGGTTGCTCCACCTACAAGTGGGAGACCTTCCTCACCAGTGAGCTGCCGTCCTACCTGGCCTCGGAGTACGGCGTGAGCCAGACCAGCAATGCGGCGGTCGGCCTGTCGATGGCCGGCTCGTCGGCGATGACGCTGGCCATCTACCACCCCAACCAGTTCACCTACGCCGGCTCGCTGTCGGGTTACCTCAACCCGTCCACCGGCAAGGGCTGGATCGGCCTGTCGATGGGCGACGCCGGGGGCTACAAGAAGAACGACATGTGGGGCGAGGACAACGACCCGGCCTGGCTGCGCAACGACCCGACGGTCAACGTCGACAAGCTGGTCGCCAACAACACCCGGCTGTGGGTTTTCTGCGGCAACGGCAAGGCCAATGAGCTGGGTGGCGACAACATCCCGGCGGTCTTCCTGGAGCAGAACTTCATGATCGGCGCCAACAAGAAGTTCCAGGAGCTCTACACCGCGGCCGGCGGCAGCAACGCGATCTTCAACTTCCCGGCGTATGGCACGCACTCCTGGGAGTACTGGGGTCAGCAGCTGCAGGCGATGAAGCCGGACCTGCAGAGCCACCTGGGCGCTTCGCCGACGACCGAGAGCGCTCCGGCCGAGTAGTCCCACGGACTCAGACACACCGCCGACGGCGGCGACCCCACGGGTCGCCGCCGTCGGTAGTTTCCGGCCCTGCCCGCCGCTGCCGTGTGGTTGACTACCTTCGGCGGATCGCCTGCGCGCGGCCAGCGGCGGATGATCGCCACGAAATCTGTGCCGACGAGCGAGGTGGGAATGAGCGGACTGTCGAAGTTGCTTCGGGCGCTGTGGGTGGCCGTGCTGACTCTGGGCATGTGGGGCGGCGGCGTCATGGTCGGCGCAGGCGCGCATGCCGCACAGTTCGAGAACCTGATGGTGCCCTCACCGGCGATGGGCCGCGACATTCCGGTGGCCTTCCTCAACCAGGGACCGCACGCGGTATACCTGCTCGACGCCTTCGACGCCCACCCCGAGGTGAGCAACTGGGTGACCGCGGGCAACGCGATGAACACGCTGGCCGGCAAGGGCGTCTCGGTGGTCGCACCGGCCGGCGGGGCCTACAGCATGTACACCAATTGGGAAAAAGACGGCAGCAAGCAGTGGGAGACCTTCCTGTCGTCCGAGCTGCCGGACTGGCTGGCGGCCAACCGGGGCCTGGCGCCGGGCGGGCACGCCGTGGTCGGTGCGTCCCAGGGCGGCTACGGGGCGCTGGCGCTGGCCACCTTCCACCCGGACCGGTTCGGTTTCGCCGGCTCGATGTCGGGCTTCCTCGGACCGGCCAACACCACCGAGAGCGGTGTCATCAGCGCGGGTCTGGAGAACTTCGGCGGGGTGGACCCGTACGGCATGTGGGGCGCGCCGCAGCTGGGCCGCTGGAAGTGGCACGACCCGACGGTGCACGCCACCCTGCTGGCCCAGAACAACACCCGGGTCTGGATCTACAGCCCGATGGGCGGCGCCTCCAACCCCGCCGCGATGATCGGCGACCCGGGCGAGGCGCACGGCAGCGGCCGGTTCTTCAACATGCAGTACCGCCAGGTGCACGGCCACAACGGCCACTTCGACTTCTCCCCCGGCGACAACGGGTGGGGGTCGTGGGCGTCGCAGCTGGGGGCGATGTCCGGCGACATCGTCGGCGCGATCCGCTAATCCCCGTTGACTCTGCGTCCACCAGGCAGAAGTGCGAGTAACCCGCCTGGTACACGCAGAGTCAACCCCGGTGGGCCAGCAGGTCCCAGGCCCGCTGCACCCGACGGATCACGTCGCTGCCGCGGTGCTCGGCCAGCACCTTGAGGTGCGTCCACCCCGCCTGCGCGAGGTACTCGAGGCGTTCGGCGTCCTTGACGTATTGCATACGGCTGGTGCGGTGTTGATCGCCGTCGTATTCGACCGTGAGCATGAGGTCTTTCCATCCCATGTCCAGGAAGTATCTGGGGTAGCCGGTTATCCCGAGAACCGGAATCTGGGTCTGCGGACGGGGGAAGCCCGCTCGGATCAACAGCAGCCGCAGCCAGGTTTCCTTCGGGGATTGGGCGCCGGCGTCGACGAGATCCAGGGCTGTTTCGAGTTGGCGTAGTCCTCGGGTGTGCGGGTGCCGCTTCGCCAACTGAACGACCTCATCGATCGTGAAATCGGTTGCCCGGGCGAGGGCGTCGAGGCGGGCCACGCAAAGGCCCAGCGTTCCGCGCCGGCCGAGGTCGAACGCGGTGCGTGCCGGCGTGGTGAACGCAAGCGCGCCGGTTGACTGGGTTTCGCCGTCGAGAAGTAGGTCCGCCCTGGTCTTGACGCCGAGGGGCGCCCTGGCGTTGCGCCAGATCAGTTCGACGGGAGTGTCGTCGTCGATCCACCGCGCGCCGTGCAGGGCGGCGGCCGCCGTGCCGGCGATGACGCCCTGCCGATGCGACCACAGCCACGCCGCGACGGTCTTAGTCCGCATCGTGACCTCAGCGCGCCGATCCAGGTAGACGTCGGGCATGACCGCGCGGTAGTGCTTGGCCAGCTCATGCCAGGTGACGGTGCCGGCACGTAAAGCCTCCGAGCCGAGGAACGGCTGGTGGTCGGCCATGTCGGGATGGTGCCAGCGGTCGATGCCGAGCGCACTTCACCCGTTGACTCTGCGTCCACCAGGCAGAAGTGCGAGTAGCCCGCCTGGTACCCGCAGAGTCAATGCTGGAAGCCGCTGATCTGTACCGTTATAGGCGCTATGGCCAACAAGAAGACCCCGAACTCTCCGCGGAAATCCTCGCGATCCCCGAAATCCCCGTCGAAGTCCGTGCGCAACCGTCGCCGCCTGCTGGCGTGGGTGGCCGCCGGTGCGATGGCACTGGCGGTGGCGCTGGTCGCGGTGGTGCTGGTGATCTGGATTCGGCACCCGGCCTCCCCGCCGGTCGCGGAGTCGCCGTCGGCGGGGGTGCCGCCGACCGGTTCGGTTCCGTCGCGGGTCAAGAAGCCGCGTCCGGCCTATCAGGACGCCAGCTGCCCGGACGTGCAACTGGTCTCGGTGCCCGGCACCTGGGAGACGTCTCCCACCGACGACCCGCTGAACCCCACCCAGTTCCCCATTGCGCTGTTGCTCACCGTCACCCGCCCGATCGCCGAGCAGTTCGACGCCTCCCGGGTGCAGACCTACACCGTTCCCTACACCGCGCAGTTCCACAATCCGCTGTCGGCCGACAAGCAGATGAGCTACAACGACAGTCGGGCCGAGGGCACCCGCAACACCATCAAGGCGATGACCGAGATGAACGAGAAGTGCCCGCTGACCAGCTATGTTCTGATCGGCTTCTCGCAGGGCGCGGTGATCGCCGGTGATGTCGCCAGCGACATCGGCAACGGGCGCGGCCCGGTCGACGAGGACCTGGTGCTGGGCGTGACGCTGATCGCCGACGGCCGTCGCCAGGAGGGCCCGGGCAGCGGGATCAATGTTCCGCCCACCCCGCCGGGCCAGGGCGCCGAGGTGACCCTGCACGAGCTGCCGATCCTGTCCGGGATGGGGCTGACCATGACCGGCGCCCGCGACGGCGGTTTCGGCGACCTCGATCAGCGCACCAACGAGATCTGCGCGCGCGGCGACCTGATCTGCGCCGCCCCGCAAGAGGCATTCAGCATCGGTAGGCTGCCGGCCACCCTGGAGACGCTGGCCGGCGGCGCGGGTCAGCCGGTGCACGCGTTGTACGGCACCGCCGAGGTCTGGAGCCAAGACGGCCTGTCCGCCACCCAGTGGACGCTGAACTGGGCTCGCGACCTCGTCGCCAACGCGCCGCATCCACCACACGGCTGAAAGGCATGAACCCGCCCGCATGAACCCGCCGCGTGAAGCCGGAGATAGCCGTCACACGCGGTACCGTTTGATTTGGCACGAGCCGCAGCGACCTCTAACATTAAGAAGAATTTAAGAGCATGCGGCCGCGGCCGCGGGGTCAGCAGCACGCGTCGGAGGGGTATCGGAATCCCGCTACCATCTGTGAGGTCCCGGGGCCGCGCGACGGACCGCACCACGTGGCCGGCCGCGCCCGGCAGCCGATGAGAACGTATGTTCGCGACAGGAGATTTTGCATGGCCCAGGCACCAGCACAGGCCGCGTACCACAACCCCTTCATCAAAGACGGCAAGATCCGGTTCCCCGACAACGCCAACCTGGTGCGGACCGTCGAACGCTGGGCTGCGTTGCGCGGGGAGAAGTTGGCGTACCGGTTCCTGGACTATTCCACCGAGCGCGACGGCCTGGCCCGCGACATCTCCTGGGCCGACTTCGGCTCCCGCAACCGCGCGGTGGCGGCCCGGCTGCAGCAGGTCACCCAGCCCGGTGACCGGGTGGCGATCCTGTGCCCCCAGAACCTGGACTACCTGGTGTCGTTCTTCGGGATCATGTACTCCGGCCGCATCGCGGTGCCACTGTTCGACCCGGGCGAACCCGGCCACGTGGGCCGGCTGCACGCGGTGCTCGACGACTGCACCCCGTCGGCGGTGCTGACCACCAGCGACTCCGCCGAGGGCGTGCGCAAGTTCTTCCGCAGCCGTCCGGCCAATGCCCGGCCGCGCGTCATCGCGGTCGACGCCGTGCCCGCCGAGGTGGGATCGACCTGGGTGATGCCCGAAGCCGATCGGGACGCGATCGCCTACCTGCAGTACACCTCCGGGTCGACCCGCACCCCGACCGGCGTGAAGATCACCCACCTGAACCTGCCCACCAACGTCGTCCAGTTGCTGGACGCCCTCAAGGGCCGCGAGGGCGACCGCGGCGTCACCTGGCTGCCGTTCTTCCACGACATGGGTCTGGTCACGATTCTGTTGTCGTGCGTGTTGGGTCAGCAGTTCACCTTCATGACTCCGGCCGCGTTCGTCCGCCGGCCCTACCGGTGGATCAAGGAGATGTCCCGCAAGGAGGGCGAGACCGGGGAGTGCTTCTCGGTGGCCCCGAACTTCGCCTTCGAGCACGCCGCGGCCCGCGGCCTGCCCAAGGACGGCGACCCGCCGCTGGACCTGTCCAACGTCCGGGCGATCCTCAACGGCAGCGAGCCGGTGTCGGCGGCATCGGTGCGCAAGTTCAACGAGGCGTTCGCGCCGTACGGCTTCCGCCCGGAGGCGATCAAGCCGTCGTACGGGTTGGCGGAGGCCACCTTGTTCGTGTCCACCACCCCGCCCGATGAGGGGCCGCGGATCGTTTTCGTCGACCGCGAGGAGCTGAACAACGGCAACCGGTTCGTCGAGGTTGCCGCGGATGCCCCCAACGCGGTCAGCCAGGCCTCGGCCGGGCGGGTGGGGGTCGACCAGTGGGCGGTGATCGTCGATTACGAGACCGGCGCCGAATTGCCCGACGGCCAGATCGGCGAGATCTGGTTGCAGGGCAACAACATGGGTGTCGGCTACTGGAACCGCGAAGAGGAAACCGCCGACACCTTCCAGAACGTGCTGAAGTCGCGGACCAGCCCGTCGCGCGCCGAGGGCTCCGACGAGAACGGCTTCTGGGTGCGCACCGGCGACTACGGCGCCTACTACCAGGACGAGCTCTACATCACCGGCCGGGTCAAGGACCTGGTGATCGTGGACGGCCGCAACCACTACCCGCAGGACCTGGAGTACTCGGCGCAGGAGGCCAGCCGGGCGTTGCGGGCCGGCTACGTGGCGGCGTTCTCGGTGCCGGCCAACCAACTGCCGCAGTCGGCGTTCGACAACCCGCACTCCGGGTTGAAGTTCGACCCCGAGGACAGCTCCGAGCAGTTGGTGATCGTCGCCGAACGCGCCCCGGGCGCCCACAAGCTGGAATACCAGCCCATCGCCGACGACATCCGGGCGGCGATCGCGGTGCGCCACGGCGTGACCGTGCGTGACGTGCTGCTGGTGTCGGCGGGCACCGTGCCGCGCACCTCCAGCGGCAAGATCGGCCGGCGCGCCTGCCGGGCCGCGTACCTCGACGGCAGCCTGCGCGGCGGCACCACCGCACCGAACTCCTTCCCCGACCAGGCCTAGGCCCGATGAGTGAGGCACCGCAGATGAACGGCGACGACGCAACCCTGCGCGGCACCAGCCGCTCCGACCTGACCGTCGCCGACATGCGTGCCTGGCTGCGTAACTGGGTGGCCGAAGCCACCGCGCAGTCGCCGGAGAAGATCAACGAGACCGCCCCGCTGATCGAGCTGGGGCTGTCCTCGCGGGACGCGGTGGCGATGGCGTCTGACATCGAGGACTACACCGGCGTGACACTGTCGGCCACGGTGGCCTTCCGGCACCCGACGATCGAGGCGCTGGCGACCGTGATCGTCGAGGGCGAGCCGGTGGTGGTCGACCATTCCGGCGACGAGGACTGGTCGCGCGAGGAAGACAGCGCAGTCGACATCGCCGTGGTCGGTCTGGCCACCCGCTTCCCCGGCGACATGAACTCCCCCGAGGAGACCTGGCAGAAGCTGCTGGCGGGATTCGACGCGATCACCGACCTGCCGGAGGGCCGCTGGTCGGAGTTCCTGGAGGAGCCGCGGATCGCCGAGCGGGTCAGCAAGGCCCGCACCCGCGGCGGATACCTCTCCGACATCAAGGGTTTCGACGCCGAGTTCTTCGCGCTGTCGAAGATGGAAGCCGACAACATCGACCCGCAGCAGCGGATGGCTCTCGAATTGACCTGGGAGGCGTTGGAACACGCCCGTATCCCGGCGTCGTCTCTGCGCGGCGAGGCGGTCGCGGTGTACATGGGTTCGTCGAACGCCGACTACCAGAACCTGGCGTTGTCGGATCCGAGCATCACCCACCCGTATGCCATCACCGGCAACGCCAGCTCGATCATCGCCAACCGGGTCAGTTACTTCTACGACTTCCGGGGCCCGTCGGTGGCCGTGGACACCGCCTGCTCGTCGTCGCTGGTGGCGGTGCACCAGGGCGTGCAGGCGCTGCGCAACGGTGAGGCCGACGTGGTGGTGGCCGGCGGGGTCAACGCGCTGATCACCCCGCTGGTGACGGTCGGTTTCGACGAGGTCGGCGGGGTGCTGTCGCCGGACGGCCGGATCAAGTCGTTCTCGTCGGACGCCGACGGCTACGCCCGCTCCGAGGGCGGTGGCGTGCTGGTGCTCAAGCGGGTGCAGGACGCCCGGCGCGACGGCGACCAGATCCTCGCGGTGATCGCCGGCTCGGCGGTCAACCACGACGGCCGCTCCAACGGCCTGCTGGCGCCCAACCCGGACGCGCAGGAGGCCGTGCTGCGCAAGGCCTACAAGAACGCCGGTATCGACCCGCGCACCGTCGACTACATCGAGGCGCACGGCACCGGCACCATCCTGGGTGACCCGATCGAGGCCGAGGCGCTGGGCCGGGTGGTCGGGCGCGGACGCGCCGCGGACAAGCCCGCACTGCTGGGTGCGGTGAAATCCAATGTGGGACACCTGGAGTCGGCCGCCGGGGCGGCCAGCCTAGCCAAGATCGTGCTGGCGTTGCAGCACGACAAGATCCCGCCGTCGATCAACTACGCCGGACCCAACCCCTACATCGACTTCAACGCCACTCACCTCAAGGTCGCCGATACCGTCACCGACTGGCCCCGCTATGGCGGCTACGCGGTGGCCGGGGTGTCCGGCTTCGGGTTCGGCGGGGCGAACGCGCACCTGGTGGTGCGCGAGGTGCTGCCGCGCGACGTGGTGGAAAAGGAAACCCCCAAGGATTCAGCACCGGAATCAGTTGTTGCCGAAGAAGATCCGGTTCTCGAGCACGAGGCGCCCCGGTTCGACGAGTACGGCGAGTTCATCGCTCCGGAGAGCTCCGTGGAGGAGCCGGAGTACGAACTGCCCGGCCTCACCGAGGAGGCGGTGCGCCTCAAGGAGGCCGCGCTGGCCGAGCTGGCCGCGCGCGAGCCGTCGAAGCCGCTGATTCCGTTGGCCGTCTCGGCTTTCCTGACGTCACGCAAGAAGGCCGCCGCCGCGGAGTTGGCCGACTGGATCGACAGCGAGGAAGGCCGCGCCACTCCGCTGGAGTCGATCGGCCGGGCGCTGTCGCGGCGCAACCACGGCCGTTCTCGCGCAGTCGTTCTGGCCCACGACCACGATGAGGCCGTCGCCGGTCTGCGGGCGGTCGCCGAGGGCAAGTCCAAGCCGAACATCTACTCCGCCGACGGTCCGGTCACCAACGGGCCGGTGTGGGTGCTCGCCGGATTCGGTGCGCAGCACCGCAAGATGGGCAAGGAGCTCTACCTGCGCGACCCGATCTTCGCCGAGTGGATCGAGAAGGTCGACGCACTGATCCAGGACGAACGCGGCGTGTCGATCCTGGAGATGATCCTCGACGACGCGGTGGACTACACCGGCGACACCGTCGAATACCCGATCGAAGCGGTCCAGCTGGTGATCTTCGCGATCCAGATCGCGCTCGGCGAACTGCTCCGCGCACACGGTGCCGAGCCGGCGGCGATGATCGGCCAGTCGCTGGGCGAGCCTGGCGCGGCGTACTTCGCAGGCGGCCTGTCGCTGCGCGACACCGTCCGCATCATCGTGCCGCGCGCCCGGTTGATGGGCGAGGGCGAGGCGATGCTGTTCGGCGAATACATCCGGCTGATGGCACTGGTCGAGTACTCCGCCGAGGAGATCAAGACCGTCTTCGCCGACTTCCCGGACCTGGAGGTCTGCGTCTACGCCGCACCCACCCAGACCGTGATCGGCGGGCCGCCCGAGCAGGTCGACGCGATCATCGCCCGCGCCGAGGCCGAGGGCCGCTTCGCCCGCAAGTTCCAGACCAAGGGCGCCAGCCACACCGCCCAGATGGACCCGCTGCTCGGCGAGTTCACCGCGGATCTGCAGGGTATCGAGCCGATGCCGCTGAACTGCGGCTACTTCTCCACCGTGCACGAGGGCTCCTACATCCGTCCCAGCGCCGAGCCGATCCACGACGTCGACTACTGGAAGAAGGGCCTGCGCCACTCGGTGTACTTCACCCACGGGGTGCGCAACGCCGTCGACAACGGCTACACCACCTTCCTGGAGCTGGCACCCAACCCGGTGGCCCTGATGCAGGTGGGGCTGACCACCGCCGACGCGGGCCTGCCCGACGCGCAGCTGATCGCCACGCTGGCCCGCAAGGCCGACGAAGTCGACGCGATGACGATGGCGATGGCCCAGCTCTATGTCCACGGCCACGACCTGGACATGCGCACGCTGTTCCCGAGGCGCGCCGAGGGGCCGGTCGGCCCGGAGGAGTTCGCCGACATCCCGCCGACGCGGTTCAGGCACAAGCCGCACTGGCTCGACGCGCATTTCTCCGGCGACGCCACCGGTGTCATGCCCGGTTCGCACATCGCGACCCCGGACGGCCGGCACGTCTTCGAATACGCCGCGCGCGGTGAGACGGACCTGGCAACGCTGGTGAAATCCGCTGCGGCAGCGGTACTTCCGGGCGCCACACTGGTGGCCTCCGAGCAGCGTGCGGTGCCGGCGGAGGGATCCCGGCTGGTGACGACGCTGACCCGGCACCCCGGCGGGGCGTCCGTGCAGGTGCACTCCCGCATCGGGGAGTCGTTCACGCTGGTCTACGACGCCCTGGTCTCCCGCGGCGGTGAGGGCGCGGTGGCGCTACCGATGGCGGTCGGCGCCGGTACCTCGATCACGTCGGAAACCATTGCGGCACCGGCCGACAACGGGGCGGTCGACGACGCTGACGACGCAGCGATCCTGCACGACAACCTCACCGCGGGAGCGGGACTGGCCGCCGGTTTCGCCAAATGGTCACCGGAGAGTGGTGAGACCATCGCCGACCGGCTGGGCGCGATCGTCGGCGGTGCGATGGGCTACGAGCCCGAGGACCTGCCGTGGGAGGTGCCGCTGATCGAGCTGGGCCTGGATTCGCTGATGGCCGTGCGGATCAAGAACCGGGTCGAATACGACTTCGACATGCCGCCGATCCAGCTGACCGCGGTCCGCGACGCCAATCTCTACAACGTCGCGGAGATGATCCGCTACGCGGTCGAGCACCGCGATGAGGTCCAGGCGCTGCACGAGCACCAGAAGACCCTGACGCCCGAGGAGATCGCCGCCGAGCAGGCCGCGCTCATCTCCGGCGCCACGGTGTCCAGCGTGACCGCCCCGGCGCCGGACCCGCAGGCCGAGTCCGAGACGCAGGCGCCGCCCGCCTCGGAGATCCCGATCCCGCCGCCGCCGACCGATCCGTCGGGTCCGGGTGGCGCGCCGATCCCGCCGCCGCCCACCAATCCTGAGGGCCCGAGCGGTGTGGCCAAGGCGACCGCTGCGGCGGCGGCCGCGAAGGTCCTGACCCAGGAGGCGGTGACGGAGGCGCTGGGTGCCGACGTGCCGCCGCGTGACGCCGCCGAGCGGGTCACCTTCGCGACCTGGGCGATCGTCACCGGCAAGTCGCCGGGCGGCATCTTCAACGAGTTGCCCGCACTCGACGACGCCGCGGCCGAGAAGATGGCCGCGCGGCTGTCCGAGCGGGCCGAGGGCATCATCACCGTCGACGACGTCACATCGGCCACCACCATCGAGGGCCTGGCCACCATCGTCCGTGACCAACTCGAAGAGGGCGTGGTGGACGGTTTCGTCCGCACCCTGCGGGCACCGAAAGAGGGCTCCAGCCGCCTGCCGTTGTTCGTGTTCCACCCGGCGGGCGGCTCGACCGTGGTCTACGAACCGCTGATGAAGCGCCTGCCTGCCGACACCCCGGTGTACGGCATCGAGCGGGTGGAGGGCTCCATCGAGGAGCGCGCCGCGGAGTACGTGCCCAAGCTGCTGGAGATGCACGACGGCCCGTTCGCGCTGGCCGGTTGGTCACTGGGCGGGGCGCTGGCCTACGCCTGTGCGATCGGGCTCACCCGCGCCGGCGCCGACGTGCGCTATGTCGGCCTGATCGACCTGGTTCTTCCCGGCGAGCCGATCGACCAGAGCAAGGAGGGGATGCGCGCCCGCTGGGACCGCTACGCCCGATTCGCCGAGCGCACCTTCAATGTCGAGGTTCCCGAGATCCCCTACGAGGAGCTGGAGAAGCTCGACGACGAGGGTCAGGTGAAGTTCGTGCTGGAGGTCGTCGCGCAGAGCGGGGTGCAGATCCCGGGCGGCATCATCGAGCACCAGCGCACCTCGTATCTGGACAACCGCGCCCTGGACACCATCGAGATCCAGCCCTACGACGGGCACGTCACGTTGTACATGGCCGACCGCTACCACGACGACGCCATCGTGTTCGAGCCCGCCTACGCGACCCGCAAGCCCGACGGCGGCTGGGGTGACTACGTCTCCGATCTGGAGATCGTGCCGATCGGGGGCGAGCACATCCAGGCCATCGACGAGCCGTACATTGCCAAAGTGGGCGCCCATATGAGCGAGGCGCTCGACCGCATCGAAGGAGAGCAGTGACCACCGAGCTCCCGGCGCCGAAGTCCAAGACCACTGCCGAGCTGCTCGCCGAACTGCGCGAAAAGCTGGAGCTGGCAAAGGAACCCGGCGGTGATAAGGCCGTCGCCAAGCGGGCGAAGAAGGGCATTCCCAGTGCCCGCGACCGCATTCGTGCGTTGCTGGACCCGGGTACCTTCCTGGAGGTGGGCGCGCTGTGCAAGACCCCCGGCGACCCGGATGCGCTCTACGGCGACGGTGTGGTGACCGGGCACGGCCGGATCAACGGCCGGCCGGTCGGGGTGTTCAGCCACGACCAGACGGTGTTCCAGGGCTCGGTCGGGGAGATGTTCGGCCGCAAGGTGGCCAAGTTGATGGAGTGGGTGGCCATGGTGGGCTGCCCGATCATCGGCATCAACGACTCCGCCGGAGCCCGCATCCAGGACGCGGTCACGTCGCTGGCCTGGTACGCCGAGTTGGGCCGGCGCCACGAGATGCTGCGCGGCCTGGTGCCTGAGGTCTCCATCATTTTGGGCAAATGCGCTGGGGGAGCGGTGTATTCGCCGATCCAGACCGATCTATTGGTGGCGGTGCGCGACCAGGGCTACATGTTCATCACCGGGCCTGACGTGATCAAGGACGTCACCGGTGAGGACGTGACGTTCGACGAGCTCGGCGGTGCCGACGCGCAGGCGCAGCGGGGCAACATCCACAAGGTGGTCGCCGACGAGGCCGAGGCGTTCCAGTACGTGCGCGACTACCTGTCGTTCCTGCCGGCCAACCACTTCGACGACGCTCCGATCGTCAACCCCGGTCTGGAGCCGGAGATCACGCCGCACGACCTGGAGCTGGACTCGATCGTGCCGGATGCGGACAACACCGCCTACGACATGCACGAGATCCTGCTGCGGATGTTCGACGACGGCGACGTCTTCGAGATCTCCGAACAGCGCGGCCGGGCGATGATCACCGCGTTCGCCCGGGTCGACGGGCATCCGGTCGGGGTGATCGCCAACCAGCCGATGTTCATGTCCGGGGCCGTGGACACCGAGGCCTCCGACAAGGCGGCCAGCTTCATCCGGTTCTGCGACTCCTTCAACCTGCCCCTGGTCTTCGTCGTCGACACCCCCGGCGCCATGCCCGGGGTCTCGGAGGAGAAGAACGGGATCATCAAGCGCGGCGGCCGGTTCTTCAACGCGATCGTCGAGGCCGACGTGCCCAAGGTGACCTTCATCATCCGCAAGGCTTACGGCGGCGGGTATGCGGTGATGGGCTCCAAGCAGCTCTCCGCCGACCTCAACTTCGCCTGGCCGACGGCCCGCATCGCGGTGATCGGTGCCGACGGCGCCGCCCAGCTACTGGTGAAGCGCTTCCCGGATCCGACCGCGCCGGAGGTGCAGAAGATCAAGGCGGACTTCATCGCCGGCTACAACGAGAACATGGCGATTCCGTGGACCGCCGCCGAGCGTGGCTACATCGACGCGGTGATCCAGCCGCACGAGACCCGGCTGCTGCTGCGTAAGTCGCTGCGGCTGCTGCGCGACAAGCAGAACTTCCCCAAGGTGCAGCGCAAGCACGGCCTGCTGCCGATTTAAGGCGTTCGTCTTCACCCGCGAGCGTGCGCGTCCCCGCTCGACACACCGGGAAGTGGACCGGGATTACGGCGCGCCCGCCGGCCGGAACCCGCATTAAGTTAGCGCTCAGAACAATCGTCGGCTGCAGCGGAAGACTGTTCATCACTGCAGGTCATCCGCGGACTCGCGGCCCAGCGAAGCTTAATTTGACATAACAGAGTGTGATTGACATCATCCATTTCGACGCGGCCTGCTCACGCGCGGACGCGAGACCTCAACGGGGAAGTCTGGATGTTTGATGCTCCGCGAGCTGCCTTAGGAGTCGTCGCGCTGGCGGTCGGCCTGAGCGGAATGCCGCTGGTGACTCCGCCGTCGTCGGCCCTCGCGCACGCCGGCGTTGCGCTGACGGCCACGGACGGGGGCAGCCTTTCGGGCTCCAACGTTGCGCTGATCATGGGGCCGAGCATGATTCCCACGCCGAGCCAGCAGTACGCCGACACCGTGGATGCGCTGTTTCTGCAGCCGCGCGGCTTCGCCGGCGAGCTCGAGGTGCTGACCACACCCGCGTCGCCCTACAACCTGGACAGCTCGCTGGCTGAGGGGGCACACATCCTGGTCGATCGGGTGCAGAGCCTCCTCGACGGCGGGCAGGCCGACGCCGATCATCCGGTGACCGTCTTCGGCTACTCGCAGAGCGCCGCCCTGACGACGCTGGCGATGCAGCAGCTCAATGAGGCCGGGGTGCCGGCTTCGGCCGTGCACTTCGTGCTGATCGGCGATTCGGCGTACCCCAACGGCGGCATGCTGGTGGGCTTCGCCAATATGCCGGGCATCTTCGACTCGCTGGAGCAGGGCGGGGTCACGTTAGGTCATCCCACGCCGAATGACTTGTACCCCACCGACATCTACACCCTGGAGTACGACGGCTACGCCGACTTCCCCCGCTATCCGATGAACCTGCTGTCCAGCATGAACGCCCTCATGGGCCTGGCCACCCAGCACATCGCGTACCTGGGCCTGACCCCCGAGCAGCTCGCAGAGGCGACGCTGCTGGAGTCCAGCCCCGACAGCCTGATCAACTCCTACATGATCACCAGCGAGTATCTGCCGCTGTTGTGGCCGCTGTTGTTCGTGCCGGTGGTAGGACAGCCGCTGTATGACCTGATGGAACCGACCATGCGGATCCTGGTGAACCTGGGCTACGGCAGCATCGATCACGGCTGGAACGACGGTCCGCCCGACGTGCCGACGCCGGTGTCGGTGGACGGGCCGGACATGGACTGGGCGGAGGTCTCCGACGCGCTTGCCAAGGCAGCGCAGACCGGCTGGGACGCCTTCGTCGCCGACGTGGTGAACCCTGCGACCTACGACCTCTTCGCCATCCCGGCGCTGGTCGACAATCCCGCGCTGGCGGGCCTGTTGGACGCGGGGTTCGCTGCGGGCGTCGGGGGCTCGGACGACCCGTCGGTGTCGGACCTGCTCGCCGGGTTGACGAACATGATGTGGTCCTCGCTGGTGGGTGGCCTGTTCGCGGTTCCGTTCTAGGGCATAGCGCCCGTTGTGCCGAGCACCGGGTCTCGGGCGCGTAAGTGTTGCGTAACGCTTCTGCAACACCCGTCACTCTCGTCCCAAAACAGTTATCGTCTCCTCCAGGCGATCCCACGCGGGGCCGACCGCCGAGGCTTCCGAAATGCCGGGGCCGGAACGTGATTCCCGGCTGCGCGGATCGCCTCCCGGGGCCTCCGGTGGTGTGATGAGGGGGACGGTGTGCGTCTTAGCGGCGAGGTGCGATGAGCCTGCTTTTGCCGGCGGCGCGGCCGCCGGCGCCGGCCGGTAAACCGCAGCGCAGCACCGCCGACGAACGTAACCGTGTGCTGCGCAGGGCAATTATGGCCTCCGCAATCGGCAACGCCACCGAGTGGTACGACTACGGCGTCTACGCCGTCGTGGCGACCTACCTCACCGGCGCGTTCTTCCCGGGCACGCTGGGCAACGTCGGCACCATGCTCGGTTTCGCGGTGTCGTTCGTGCTACGGCCGCTGGGCGGCATGATCTGGGGCCCGATCGGCGACCGGTTCGGGCGCAAGTCGGTGCTGGTCGCCACCATTGCACTGATCGCGGTGGCGACCACTCTGATGGGTGTGCTGCCCACCTACGCCACGGCCGGCTGGTGGGCGCCGGGGTTGCTGATCGCACTACGGGTGGTGCAGGGGTTCTCCACCGGCGGCGAATACGGCGGCGCCGCAACATTTATGGCCGAAAGCGCACCCGACGCCAAACGCGGGACCTACGGCAGTTTCCTGGAGTTCGGCGCGGTGGCCGGGTTCGTGCTCGGCAGCGCGGTCGTGCTCGCACTGGAGGCGATGCTCACCCATGAGCAGATGGCAGCCTGGGGGTGGCGGATCCCGTTCCTGTTGGCCCTGCCGCTGGGCGTGGTGGGCCTGGCGTTGCGCAGCCGCATGGAAGAGACGCCGGTCTTCACCGAATGCGTTGCCTGCGAGGAGATCACCGGTTCGGCATGGGACCGCCTGGTGGACTTGCTCACCAACTACACCCGGCCGATCGCGGTGACGTTCGCGTTGATCGTGGTACTCAACATCATCGACTACACCCTGGTGACCTACCAGCCGACCTATTTGCACGCCACGGCCGGCCTCGACGAGCGCAGCCGGACGACCGTGGTGCTGATCGGGGAGCTGGCGATGATGGCCTGCATCCCGTTCGCCGGCGCCTGGTCGGACCGGATCGGCCGCAAGCCGCTGTGGCGGGTCTCGCTGCTGGGGTTCGCCGCGCTGGCACTGCCGATGTATTGGCTGATGGGCCAGGGCTTCGTCTGGGCGCTGGTGGGTTTCACGGTGCTCAGCGTGCTGTTCGCGGCCCCGTTGGCCACGGTGTCGGCGACGTTCCCGGCGCTGTTCCCCACCCAGGTGCGCTACGCCGGATTCGCGATCGCCGACAATGCGGCGGTGGCGGTGTTCGGCGGCACCGCACCCGTCGTGGCCGACACCGTCATCGAGCGCACCGGGTGGCAGTTGTTCCCGGCCGCCTACCTGGTCTTCGCCGCGCTGGTCGGTCTGGTGGCGCTGCGGTTCCTGCCGGAGACGGTCGGATACTCGCTGCGCGGTACCGGTATTCCCGGTGTGCAGGGAGAGCTCGAGCGCGAGCTGGCGGCGCTGACCGCCGACCCGCGGGCCGGGGTGCGCCGCAATGCGGCGTTCGAGGCGGAGTGGGCCGTCGACAAGTACCTGCGACCGCAGCAGCGCACGCCCGCCGGCTATCGCGGTGTGCCGCAACTCGCCGGTGTGAGCGGCCCCCGGATCAGGGTCTGATCAGGGGCTCGCGCTCGGCGTCGCGCGACGGTCCGGCTTTCAGGTGCAGCAGTTCGGGTCCAGTGCCGTGCACAGTGCCTGCAGGGCCTCCGGGCGGATCCGGTGGAACATATTCATCCCGCGCCGATCCGACACCACCAGGCCGGCCTTGCGCAGCTGGGTCAGGTGGTGGCTGACCGTGGACTCGCTCAGATCCAGCACTGCAGCCAGGTCACCGGAAATCTCCCCGCCGGTCGTGGAGCTGAACAGATACGACACAATCTTGACCCGCACCGGGTCAGCCAACGCCTTGAGTCGCAACGCAATCTCCAGGGCATCGGCATCGCTGATCGGCCCCGAGGCCACCGGGGCACAACACACCGGCGCGGACATGTCGATCGCCGGCAACGCTTTGGGCATGCCCCCATTCTGCCACATTCTATTGACATATGTCGAAAAGGTAGGCATGCTGGGCCGCGTCCGTCAGTTCGATATATGTCTCACAAGTCGGAGGTGTTTGTCATGTCCCGGATTCAACTCGCCCTCAACGTTGATGACCTCGATGCCGCGATCGCGTTCTACTCCACGTTGTTCAATGCCGAGCCGGCCAAGGTCAAACCCGGCTACGCAAACTTCGCGATCGCCGACCCGCCGCTGAAGCTGGTGCTGCTGGAAAACCCAGGTCAGGGTGGCACGCTCAACCACCTGGGTGTGGAGGTGGCCTCCAGTGAGGTTGTGCACGCCGAGATTGCCCGGTTGAGTGAAGCGGGGATGTTCACCGAGGAGGAGATCGGCACCACCTGTTGCTTCGCTACCCAGGACAAGGTCTGGGTGACCGGCCCCGGTAAGGAGCGCTGGGAGGTCTACACCAAACTCGCCGACACCGAGACCTTCGGCGCCAGCCCGCAACACCCGGATAATGACGTTGACGGTCAGCAGGTGTGCTGCAGCAGCAGCGCCATTGCACCCGACGAGTCCGCGGCCGCGCCGACCTCGTGCTGCTGACCCCACGACCGAACCCCACAGGCGGTGATGGATGACTGACAGCGCAACCGCGACCCACCCGGCGGCGGCGCGGCTTTCCACGCTGGACAGGCTGCTACCGCTCTGGATCGGACTGGCCATGGCCGCCGGCTTGACTTTGGGGCGCATCATCCCCGGACTGGGCAACGCGCTCAGCGCCGTCCAGCTCGACGGGGTCTCCCTGCCGATCGCGGCCGGACTGCTGATCATGATGTATCCGGTGCTGGCCAAGGTCCGCTACGACCGGCTCGACACCGTCACCTCCGATCGGCGACTTTTGGTCAGTTCCCTGGTGCTCAACTGGGTGCTGGGCCCGGCGGTGATGTTCGCGCTGGCCTGGCTGCTGCTGGCCGATCTGCCCGAATATCGCACCGGCCTGATCGTGGTCGGGTTGGCTCGCTGTATCGCCATGGTCATCATCTGGAACGACCTGGCTTGCGGGGACCGCGAAGTGGCAGCCGTCCTGGTCGCACTGAACTCGGTATTCCAGGTCGTCATGTTCGCCGGGCTGGGCTGGTTCTACCTGGCGGTGTTGCCCGGTTGGCTCGGGTTGCCGCAAGCCAGCATCGAGGTGTCCTCGTGGCAGATCGCGAAATCCGTGGTGATCTTCCTGGGCATCCCACTGGCGGCCGGATACCTATCTCGGCGCATCGGCGAACGCGCGAAAGGCCGTGACTGGTACGAGACCCGGTTCTTGCCGCGCATCGGGCCGTGGGCGCTCTATGGGCTGCTGTTCACCATCGTGATCCTCTTTGCGTTGCAAGGCGATCAGATCACCCACCAGCCCCTCGACGTCGTCCGTATCGCCGTCCCGCTGCTGGCTTACTTCGCGCTCATGTGGGGCGGCGGCTACCTCCTCGGAGCGGCACTGGGCCTGGGCTACGCACGCACCACCACCCTGGCGTTCACCGCAGCCGGCAACAACTTCGAACTTGCCATTGCCGTGGCGATCGCCACCTGGGGTGCCACCAGCGGCCAAGCCCTCGCCGGGGTGGTCGGCCCCCTGATCGAAGTGCCCGTCCTCGTCGGCCTGGTCTACGCGTCCCTGGCGCTGCGGTCCAGCTTCGCCCGCCCGACCCCATCCACAACCTGATCGCCGGCCACCAACGTTGACTCCCAAGCCCTCGATCCCCAGCGTGCTGTTCGTCTGCGTGCACAACGCCGGCCGCTCCCAAATGGCCGCCGCCCTCTTGACCCACCTGGCCGGCGACCGCATCGAAGTCCGTTCCGCCGGGACCGAACCCGCCGGCCAGATCAACCCCGCCGCCATCACCGTCATGGCCGAACTCGGCATCGACATCACCACCAGCACGCCCAAAATCCTTACCGCCGACACCGTCCGAACCAGCGACGCCGTGATCACCATGGGTTGCGGCGACACCTGCCCCTACTATCCGGGCGTGACCTACCGCGACTGGAAACTCGACGACCCCGCCGGCCAACCCCTCGACGTTGTTCGCAGGATTCGCGACAACATTCGCGAGCACGTCCAAGCCTTGATGGACGAACTCGTGCTGCCTCGGTAGCAAATGACATCAGCGGTGAAACCTAGGGCCTGATCACCCGCATGCCGTACAGGTAGGTGGTCAGGTACTCCTCGATCACCGGCGCCCGGACCTCCTTGTCCTCGGGGATCGTGATGAGCAGGGCGTAGAGCCCGACCAGAAACGAGATGCCGTTGTGCATGACGTCGACGTCGGCCGGAATCTCGCCGCGGTCGCGGGCCCGCTCCAGTTCCTCGATGACCGCCACGATCACCGGGTGCGTGGGCCACACCTCCGCCGGTGGCCGCGTCGGCGAGAAGTGCAGCACCAGAAGCTCTTTGAACAGATGACCGCCCAGGCGACGTTCTAGCCTCTCCAGCACGTGCACGATCTGCGCCAAGGCGGCCCGCACATCGTGCTCGCTGTCGAAAAAGCGCGCCAGCTCGGCGGCCATCCGTTCTTCCTCGCGCCGCTCCAGCTCCAGCAGAACGTGTTCCTTGGTGGGGAAGTGAAAGAAGAACGTGCCGTGGGCCACGCCCGCCGCCGCGACGACGGCGCCGATGTCGGCGGCGGCCATGCCGGCGCGCTTGAACTCGGCGAGGGCCGCCCCCAGCAGCCGTTCGCGGGTCTGCAGACCCTTGCGGCTGCGACTGTCGGTCTTGGGGTTGGGCACGGCGGGCTGTCTCCGGGTTCGGCGCACTGGTCCGGTCGAGTCTAGACCACAGATAACTGACTCGAATCAGAAACAAGCTTGGCAACCGCGGCCCGGCCCGCTACGGTACGTGTGACGTAAAGCCAGTGTCACACCGTTTGATAGGGCGGAATACCGGCGGGCCTTAGGTCCGGGGGCAACGTCAACGAAGCTGACTCAAGTCATTGCGGAGGGGTTCGGTGCAGATTCTCGAGGAAGTTCAAGACCTGCCCAGCGCGGGCAACATCAAGGCCCAGTGGGTCAGTTTGTGGACCGGTCCGGCCGTCGGTGCCGTGCTGGTGGTGGCCTTGCTGGCGTTCCCTGGTTTCTTTCCGCCGATGTCGCCGACCATGACCGCCGATCAGGTCGCACAGTTCTACGCCGAGCACACCGACTGGATCCGGTTCAGCCAGATCACCTTCAACCTGTGCGGGATCATGCTGCTGCCGTTCTTCATGGTGATCGTGGTCCAGATGAAACGCATGAAGACCCAGAGCCATATCTTCGCCTACTGCTACCTGACCGCGATCGTCAGCGGTGCCACCATCTTCGCGCTGTCGAACGTCTTCTTTCTGGTCGCGGCGTTTCGGCCGGACCGCAATCCGGAACTGACCCTGCTGCTCAACGACCTGGCCTGGATCGTGTTCATCGCGCCCATCGGAATGGTGCTGGCGCAGTTCCTGCTGCTGGCCGCCGCGGTCCATTTCGACGACGGACCCGCCCCGGTCTTCCCGCGCTGGGTAGGGCCCTACTCGCTGGCCACCGGTGTGGCGATCACCCCCGCGGCAGGGGCCGCGGTCTGGCAGACCGGACCGCTGGCCTGGGATGGGCTGCTGTCCTTCTGGCTGCGCAACGGGGCGTTCGCGGCGTTCGTCGTGGTGATGTTCTTCGTGCTGCGCCGTGCGGTGCTGCGCCAGGCCGTTGAAGAAGGCGTCGTCGACGAAGTGGTGGCCGGGTGAACCTGCTGACCGCCGGCCGGTACGTCACCACAACAGACGGCACCCCGGCCGGCAAACCCGATGTGCGCTTCCTGACCTGGTTCTTCCCGGTCTGGTACGCCGTGTTCGGCGTCATCATCTGCGTCTTGACCCGGGTGACGCCGCCGCCGCGGCCGGACGTCACCACCGCAGGCAAGGTCGCGTTCTTCACCGAACATCAACTGACCATCCAGATCGGGTTCGTGCTGCTGCTGATCCTGCTGGGCGGCGCCCCGCTCACCAACGGCCTGGTCCTGTACCACATGAAACGGATGTCGGTGGGCTCGGTGTTCGCCTACGGCTACATCGGCGGCATGAGCGTCGGCGCGCTGCCGGGGTTCCTTCTGGTCGGCGTCTGCTACCTGACCGCGACGTTTCGGCCCGACCGTGACCCGGAGCTCATCGGCTGGCTCTACGACCTGGGCAACCTGTCGTATAACGGGTCGCTGGGTTGCTTCACCACGGCCTACGTGGTGCTGGCAATCGCTGTCCTGTACGACAAGAACAACGTCTTCCCGAAATGGTTTGGCTACGTGACCATTTGGCAGGTCGTCACCGAGGTCATCGCCACGCAGTTCTTCCTGTTCTACTCCGGACCGCTCGCCTGGAATGGCGTGCTCAGCCTGTGGTGGGCGGTCGTGGTGTTCTCGGTGTGGCTGGGTGCGCTGATCTTCGTGCTGCGGGCGGCCACCATCGATGAGCCGGTCGACTCGCCGGGCCTGGACTAAAGCACCGGAAGGAAACCCATGCTGCAACTTGACGCCCCGACCACGACGCGTGCCCGGCTGCCGGGCGACGGCCACATCTGGGTGATGGTGCTGGGCGATCTGCTCATCTTCACCGGCTACTTCATCATCTTCATCGTCTACCGGGCCATGAATCCGGCCGACTTCCTTGCCGCCCAACAACATCTCAACGTCAACATCGGCGTGATCAACACGGTGGTGCTGCTGACCAGTTCCTGGTTCGTGGCGCGCAGTGTGCTGGCCGTCAGAGCCGGAAACCTCCGCTCGGCGGTGCGGTTCGTCCATTCCGGGGCGGCCGGCGGAGTGTTGTTCGTGGTGCTGAAGGGCTATGAATGGGCCGCCAAGATCAGCGCCGGGCACACCAACTCCGACTTGTTCTTCTCGTTCTACTACGTGATCACCGGTGTGCACCTGGTGCACGTGGTGATCGGATTGATCGCGCTCGGCGTCGTCGTGCGGGAGCTGAATAATCCGGCGCGGCGCAGGCTCATGGTGGTCGAGTCGGCGGCGATTTACTGGCACATGGTGGATCTGTTGTGGGTCATCATCTTTGGTCTGTTCTACGTGATGAGGTGAGCATGATGGTATTCGGCTATCGCGATCATCGGCACGAGACCGAGCGGTCGTTGACCCGCGTCTGGCTCGTGCTGGTGGCGATCACCATCGGATCGTGGACCCTGGCGCCGGCGCATATCACCCACACCGCACAGGCCAGCGTCGCGGTCACCGCGCTGGTGCTGGCCCTGACATTCGTCAAGTCGCGCATGATCATCGGCCATTTCATGGAAGTCCTCACCGCGCCGCGCTGGCTCAGACGCGCCACCGACGGCTGGCTGGCCGCGTTGATCGCGACGGTGTTCCTGATCTATCTGTTCTGACCCGACGCGCGGCGGGCGCGAGCGTGCATGGTTGTACACCTATGACGGCGTGTCTGCGAGCAAACACGCACGCTCGCGCACAAGCACACGTCAGGCCTTGATGCGGATCTCCCCGGGGGACCACCAGCCGCTGCGGGTGGCGCTGCCCAACTCGAGCTCGGCCGGCGAGGCCGGGGTGATCTCGTCGAACTTGCGCAGCGAGCCCCAGTCCCGGCCCCAGTCGTGGTTGAGATACGTGGCCATCACGTGCGCCCGCAGCAGCATGTCGGAGATGCCCAGCAGCCCGCCGTTGACCCCGTCCTGCCAGGTGTCGGTGTCCTGCTTCTTGGCGTTGTAGTCCGGGGTGATCCGATACTTGGGCACCTCGGTGACACCGTTGGCGTGCAGCATCGGGTGCTGGCACGGGAACGCCAGACCCACCGCCCAGTCCAGCAGCACCGGCTGTTCGGAGCCGAGGTATTCCTGGATGGTCTTGACCTCGGGCAGCCGCGGCGGGGTGAACGCGATCCAGTCCCGCGGGTTCAGCGACTTGTCCACGGCCACAATCCGAACCGCGACAGCATCGGCAGGAATGGCCGACCGCGGGTAGCGCAGGTTGCGCCACATCTTCGGCCACTCGCCGAACAGGTCGTAGGGCACCAGTCGCCCACCCGCTACGACGGTGCCGTCGGGGCCGGGCAGCCCGTACTCCAGCTGCACGTCCTGGCCGCTGGTGTAGCCCTTGAGCACACTGTTGCCGGCGATGGTGCCCGCCGCGGTCACCGCCAGCAGCGGGTGTGCGTCGTCGGCGGGAGGCAGCGCGTACCACGCGGAGGTCAGCTTGGATTCCTGCTGACCGTCGGTGCTGTAGCTGCCGGCCAGCGGAATGCGGGCCGGGTCCAGCCCGTAGGGGAGCGGGACCGTCGAGCCGTTGATGCCGGGGGCCTTGAGCTTCTTCGGGGCGTCCCAGTCGTAGTCGGTGCCCGGCTGGGTGATGCTCATCCGCAGCGACTCGGCCACCACCTTCTCCGGCACCCCGTTGGCGCTGAACCCGATCGGGTCGACACCGCCCAGCGGCCCCAGCTCGCCGTACTCACCGGGCAGCGGCGTAAGCGCGCCGTCGTTGGCATCCGGTTCGACCAGCACGTTGTCGGCCTGACCGCAACCGCCGACGAAGGCCCGGACGTTGGCCAGCCCGTTGGAGTAGCTGGGGTATTCGCGGACGATGCCGATCACCATCGAGGCCACGAACACGCACACCATGAAGCCGGCCGCCACCGGAACCGGGGCAGCGGTCAGCGTCCGCGCCACCCGGCCCTCGCCGCGGTCCCGTGGCGCGAAGTGCAGCCACGCCGCCCACCCGGCGGTGATGGCGAACAACGCGAAGAAGATTGTGCTGACGGTGATTCCACCGATCCGCGGCATGTCGGCGTTGAACGGCACCCCGTAGCTCGAGACGTACCACCAGCCGTTCGTGGTCGCGAAACACAGTGCCAACACGAACAGCACCGCCGCCGCGAACGCCATCCGGTTGCGTGACCAGCCCACCACTTGTCGAGAGACCAGCACCGTGGTCAGCGCTGCCATCGCTCCGGCCACCGCGGCGAACAGCCCGAAGTGGTGCACCCACTTGGTGGGGGCGAACATCAGCGAGAACATCGTCGCCAGGATCACGCCCATCAACCGCCACACCGGACCCCGGGCCACACCGGCGATCCGCTTGCGGCGCAACATGATGAACATCGCGGTGAACAGGCACAGGGCGCAGATCAGGAACCCGAACCGCCGCGACAGCGAGCCGTCGACGGTGGGCAGGATCAGATAGTAGTAGCGCAAGTTCTCGGTGTACCAGGCCTGGCTGGGGCCGATCGCGGTGCGAATCCTGGTGGCTTCCAACACCGCCCGGATCGTCTGGTCGGCGAACACCACGGTCAGGATGACCGCCCCGGCGGCCAGTAGCGGCGCCACCAGCGGCCAGGTGCCCAACAGGCGGTGGCGGCCCACCAGAATCCGCAGCAGCGGCCGGCCACCGGCCAGCAACGCGGCCACCGCGATCAGCCCGGTCGGCTGAATGCCCAGGGTGAACGCCGCGCAGATGATCGCCAACGCGGCCGGGGTGAGCCGGCTGGAGATGATCGCCCGCTCCACCAGCACGTAGGTGATCAGCGAGCCGACCGCGATGATCCCCTCGGGCCGCAGGCCGTTGTTGAACGGCATCCACGCGGCCAGCAGCACCATCCCGGCCGCCCACAGTGCGGGTTTGCTGGCCGCCACCGCCGGACCGAACCGGGGCAGCACCTCGCGGCTCAGCAGCAGCCAGCACACCAGCCCGGCGACCAGGTCCGGCAGCCGGATCCAGATGCTGGCGTCGGAGACGTGCGTCATCAGCGCCAGCAGGTTGTAGTACCAGCCGAACGGGTCCTCGGGGCTGCCGAACCAGCGGAAGTAGTTGCTCATGTAGCCGGCGTGGTCGGCCACCCGGGCCATGCCCAGGATGTAGCCGTCGTCGGAGGAGTTCGCGCCGATCACGTACCAGAGGCCGAACCCGAGCACCACCGCGACGTCGGCCGCTGAGAAGAACCGCCAGCGGGCCGGGATCAGCCGGTGCATCCGCCGGCCGTCGAGGCGGTCCAGCCGCCACAGCGCCAGCACCGCGATCAGGGTGGCCAGAATCGCCGCGTAGATCGCCGCGCGCTTGAGCACAGTGGGTTTGGTGGAGAACCGGGTGTCGATGTCGGCGGTCAGCGAAAGGCCTTGCGGCGCCGGGCCGGCCAGATCGGTGAAGACCCCGACGATCTGCGGGCGCAGGTTCGGGTCGGCCCAGCCGTAGCGTTGGGTGACGCCGCCGATGGTGGCGAACGTTCCGGCATGCGAGGAGGTGACCTCGATGTCGGTACACCCCGGCCCCTCGACCTTGGCCCGCGGCGCGGTGGCCAGCACCACGTTGCGGTCGGTGACGTCGACGCGCTTCTCGGTGACGCTGATGAACAGCCCGTTCAGCGCGGCGTCCTTGCCCTTGGCCGGGGCGGTGGACAGCAGCGTCCCACCCTTCGCCGGCAGCGCGCGCACCAGCGCGCACGGCGCCTTCACCGTCATCGACACCGGGGTCTGGGAGATCAAAGGCGCGGTGACGCTGCTCAGTTCGCCGTGCTGCGGCCAGCTCAGCGTCGCGGTCGTCTGCACCACCGGCAGCAGCGGGGTGGCCACCGACAGCAGGAAGCCGACCAGACCGGCGATGATCGCTACCAGGCGCGTGGTGCGGATACTCATGGCAGTGCTCGAATCGGTCCGGGCCGGCTCCAGCCGGTGACGGTCATGGTGGCCTGCTCGACGTGCGCGTCGGGCGCGGCGGTGGCCGGGATCAGCCGGTGGTAGGCCTCCACCGCCCCCCAGTCGCGATACCAGTCGTCGCGCAGGTAGGTCGGGACGGTCGTCGTCCACAGCATCGCCTGGGTGATCATGAACGGCCCACCGTCCTCGGCGGACTGCCACAGGTTCGACGACGCCGCCGTCTGTTTGTGGTCGGGCATGATCCGGTACTCGGGGAGTTCGGCGATGCCCAGGTGCTCGGTGAAGGGCCGCTGGCAGGGGAAGTTGGCCGCGACGGCGATATCCATCAGCACCGGGGTCTGCGAGCCCATCAGCTGGCCGATGGTCTGCACCACCGGCACCCGCGGCGGGGTGAACGCGATCCACTGTTCGGTGGACAGGTTCGGGTCATTGGCGACGATCCGGACCGCGTCGGTGCCCGGTGGGGCCCAGGCCAGCGGGAAACGCAGGTTGCGCCAGGAGTTCTGCGGTCCGATGTCGATCGGCTCCACCTCGCCGAGCGACGTGAACGTGCCGTCCGGGTTGCTGGTGCCCCACTCCAGCTTCAGCGGCTGGCCGTAGTCCAGCTTGCCGTCCTCGCCGTGCGACCAGATGGCGCCCGCGGCGCTGACGACGACGATCGGCGCCCGCTCGGCGGACGGCTCCGGCAACCGGTACCAGACCGAGGTGGCGTGCGCGGCCACCTGCTCCTGGTAGGAGCCGAGCACCGGGGTGACCGCCGGGTCCAGGCCGAACGGCAGTGCCACCCGGGACCCGTTCACCCCGGCCGGGGCGTCGTCGGGAAGCTTGCCGCCGGCGGTGCCCGCGGCGTCGCTCTGGTTGGCACTGGGCTTGTTCGGTGAGGCGTCGGCGTTGGGCACGCCCGGCTTGGCGATCACTGCCAGCGAGGTGAGGTCGTCGTCGACGGCGTTGGGGTCGAAACCGTACGGGTCGGCGCCGCCGAGCGGGCCGAGCTCGCCGTACTTCTGGCCCGGGACCGGTTGCAGCAGACCGGCGTTGGTGTCGGGCTCGGCCAGCACATCGTCGGCCATGCCGCAGGAGGACAGGCCGGAAAGTACAGCGTCGGCGTTGGCCCGGGCGGTGGTGTAGGCCGGGTAGCGGCCGGCCGCGGCCTTGGCCATCGAACCGACCATCAGCAGCACCATCAGGCTCGCGACGACCAGCAGCGGGGTCGAGGCCAGGATCCGGTTGCGCCGGTTGGGCGTGACCTCGGTGTGGCCGGCGTAGTCCAGCCGGAAGTGCTGCCATCCGGCCAGCAGCCCGGTGGCGATCGAGGCCGCCAGGAACATCGACGTCACCGGCCGGCTGGCGATCACCGGTGGAATGTCGTACCAGGGCACGCCGTAGCCGCCGACGTAGAACCAGCCGTTGACCCCCGATGTCGCGACGGCCACCAGGAACAGCAGCGCCGTGACGTAGAGGGTCATGTTGCGTCGGCTGTGCAGCCCGACCCGGGCGAAGGTGAACGCGGTGAGGGCGGCCAGCGCCCCGGCCAGCCCGGCGAACCCGCCGAACTGCACCGCCCACTTGGTCGGGGTGAACGTCAACAGCAGCAGGCCCACCGCGGTGGTGCCGATCAGCCGCCAGGCCGGGCCGCCGGCCACCCCGGCGATCCGCCCGCGCCGCAGCAGTACCACCAGCATGGCGAACATGCAGAACAGCAGGACCAGCACGGCGAACCGGCGGGTCAGCGAGGCATCGACGTTCTCCTCGACGGTCAGGAAGTAGTAGCGCAGGAATTCCTGGTACCAGGCGATGGTGGGGCCGACGACGTATTTGATCCGGGCCGACTCGGCGACGGCGGCCAGGGTCTGCGAGCGGCACGCCACCACGGCGAGCACCGAAGCGGCCGCGGCCAGCACGGCCAGCGGGGCCGCCAGACCGTCGAGGGCCCGGCGCTTGCGGATCACCGTTTCGATGGCCCGCGAGCCGGTCAGCAGCGGAGCCAGCGCGATCAGCCCGTGCGGGGCCAGGGTGACCGTGAAGACGGCTACCAGGACCGCGCACGCCGCCGGCACCAGCCGGCGGGTGGCGATGGTGCGCTCCACCAGCACCCAGACCACCAGTGTGCCCAGTGCGATCAGCGGCTCCGGGCGCAGACCGTTGTTGAACGGCAGCCAGGCCGCGGCGAACATCATCGCGGCGGTGAACACCGCGACCCGGTTGCCGGACAGCCGGCCCAGCCGGGGCAGGATCGCCCGGCTGATGATCAGCCAGCAGGCCATCCCCGCGGCGGTGGCGGGCAGGCGCATCCACACCCCGGCGGTGCTGATCGTGCTCAGCTGGCCCAGCAGTGCGGGATACCAGTCGAACGGCGCCTCGCTGGCCCCGAAGAACCGGTAGTAGTTGGCGACGTACCCGGCGTGCGCGACGTTGCGGGCCATCGTCAGGTTGTAGCCGTCGTCGCTGGAGATGGCGCCGATGACGTGCCACAGCGCCAGGATGGCCAGCACGCCGACGTCGGCCAGCCAGGTGATGGGATTGGCCTTGAGCCAGTGCCGCCAGCTGCGCGGGGTGCGGTGGGTGTGGCGGCGATCCAGGACCGCCAGCACGGCGATGGAGGCCAGCACCGCCAGCACGCCCAGCGCCATCACGGCGGCCTTGAGTGTGGTGGGGTCGGTGATGAACCGGGTGTCGACGGCGATGTGCGCGCTCAGGCCGGGCTGCGGGCCGATTTTGAGCTCGGTGAAGATGCCGCCGATCTGCGGCTTGTTCTCGGGGGGC
Organism: Mycolicibacter terrae; assembly: GCF_010727125.1. Classification (NCBI taxonomy): domain Bacteria; kingdom Bacillati; phylum Actinomycetota; class Actinomycetes; order Mycobacteriales; family Mycobacteriaceae; genus Mycobacterium; species Mycobacterium terrae. Next base: position 4,494,405 of record NZ_AP022564.1, read on the forward strand.
AGGCTGCCGGCCGCGCCGGGGATGCCGACGAACTCCGCGCCGACGTCGCCGGGGTTGGCCCACAGGTGCAGGTGGCTGCAGTCGGCGATCTTGTCCCGGGGGGCGGCCGCGGCCACCTGGTCGCGGTACGCGGCGGTGACGACGGTCTTGCTGGCCCGCACGAACAGGCCGTGAGCGGTGGCGTCGACGCCGCCGGCCGGCACGGTCGACAACACCAGGCCGCCCTTCTCCGGCAAGGTGGCGATCGCCGAGCAGGGGATGGTGATGTCCAGGCCGCGGGGCGCGCCGGACACCAGGGGGGCGGTGACGTCGGTGATATGGCCGTCGGCATCGAGGCCGCCCTGCGGCCAGGCGATGGTGGCGGTGGTCTGCTTGACCGGCAGCAGTGGGGTGATACCGCACAGCAACACGCCGATGATGCCCGCGGCCACTGCGATCAGCCGGGCGATCCGATAACGCTGCGTGGGCTGATCATCGGGGTAGGACACGAGCCTCGATGTTAGGCGACTGGAGCCGCGAAGCCGGGACCCCGTCCCGCCCGTCCCGGTGGGAACCCCTCCCGTTGCAGGCCGCGGCCGGGAGGTATGTGGTTGTTGCCCGCCTTTGAGCGACAACGGGCGTTATGTCGGGTTGGGAGGGGCGGGCTCGGGTGGGGTGCCGGGACGGCGGGCCGCGGGCCGGTCTGGTGCCGGGACGGCGGGCCAGGCGGCCCGGTGCCGGGATGGGCGACGTCCGGGCCGCGTCTGCCACGTCCCGCAGTCGGGAGATATGTGGTGAGTGCCCGCCTCTGAGCGACAACGCGCGTGATGTCCGACCGCGATGGCAAGGTCCGGTCATGACGAACCCGATAACACTGCGCGGCATCGAACTGCGCTACGTCTTGACCCACTACCTGTTCCACCACGGTCGGTGCAGCATCACCGAACTGGCCGCCGAGCTGGACTCCCGCGGCTTCACTGTCGCCGGCCGGCCGTCGAAGGCGATCTCCGATGCGCTGCGGTGGGAGCGGGAACACGGCCGGGTGTTCCGGGCCGGCCGGGGCCGCTACCGGCCCGCGTCGATGCCACGCAGCACCGAGTACCGGATCCATAAGCGGGTGATGACGCTGCGTGCCCAGGCGACGGGCCAGACCGCCCCCGACTGACCTGACATAACGCCCGTTGTCGCTCAAAGGCGGGCAACAATCACCCACCCGGGGGCCGGTGACAGTCGGGGCAGGTGGGACGGCAGGTGGGATTTGCGCCGTCCGGGTCAGTGCCGCAGCGGCGCGGGGCTCCACAGCCCGGACCGGACGGCCGTGCCCAGATCGAGGTGCGCCGGCGTCGCCGCCGGGTAATAGGGCGTCAACTGCTGCAGGGCACCCCAGTCGCGGAACCAGTCGTCGGCCAGATAGCTCGGCACCGTGGTCGCGCGCACCAGCAGCTCGGTGATGCCCAGCGGGCCGCCGCCGTTGTTGTCCATCACCGGTGAATTCGCCTCGGCGCCGAAGCGATCCGGCAGGATCCGCCACCTGGGCACCTCGGTCACGCCGTTCTGGTGGCCGAACGGGCGCTGGCACGGGAACGCCAGGCCCACCAGCCAGTCCAGCAGCACCGGATCCTGCGAGCCCACCACCTCCTGCAGGCTGCGCAGCTGCGGGACGCGCGGCGGAGTCACCGCGATCCAGTGCTGCTGCGCCAGGTCGTCGTCGCGGACCACCAACCGGATCCGGGTGGCCTCCGCCGGGATCGACGACATCGGCGCGCGCAGGTTGCGCCACGCCGGCACCGCACCGATGTCACCGAAATCGATGGTGCCGCCCGGCTTGTCGTTCGCGGCGCCGGACTCGGTGGCCCACTGGGCGGTGACCTCGCCGCGGTCGAAGCGGCCCGCGGCCGCCACCACCAGCAGCGGTCCGGCGTCGGCCCGGTCGGCGGGCAGCCGGTACCACGCCGAGCGCAGCAGCGCCGGCATCTGGATCCCGGGACGCCAGCTGCCCAGCACCGGCACCCGGGCCGGGTCCAGCTTGTAGGGCAGTCGGGCCCGCGAGCCGTTGATGCCCTCGGCCGCGCTCACGCCGCCCTCGGTGCCGGCCTCGCCGCTGGCGGTCTGCGCGTCGTCGTCGGCCAGCCTGCCCAATCCGGGCGGGCCGATCACCTGGTCGGCGGAGACGTCGGCGGGAATCCCGTTGGGGGCGAACCCGGCCGAGAAGGTCGCGCCCAAGGCGTCGTCGACGGGCGCGTCGATCGGCGCCAGCATCCCGGCGTTGGGGTCCTGCTCGACCAGCACGTCGTCGGCGAGCCCGCACGTCTTGCCGGTCCCCAGAACCGGGATGGCGGCCAGGTTGGACCGGCCCACCGTCCACGCCGGGTACTGGCCGAGCATCGCCGCCGTCAGCGACACCACCTCAAAGGCGATCAGCACCCAGGAGGCGATTGCCAGCGGATAGCCGGACAGTGCCGTCCAGCGCGGCGGCCGGTCTTCGCCGTTGGCGAAGTGGAACCAGGCCGCCACCAATGCCGCCAACACCGTCAGCGCCACTCCCATGGTGGCGAACGCCAGATGCCACTTGGGGAAGGCGTTGGACCACGGCACCCCGAAGTTCGAGACGTACCACCAGCCGTTGACGCTGGCGAACGACAGCGCGGTGATGAACACCACCAGCGCGGTGAACAGTGTCCGGTTGCGCCGCGAGTGCATCGCCGCGGCGCTCACCGCGACGGCGGCCAGCGCGCCCAGTGATCCGGCCAGCCCGGCGAACACGCCGAAGTGATGTGTCCACTTGGTGGGGGTGAACATCATCGCGATGAAGGAGATGATGGTGATCCCGATGATGCGCCGGCTCGGCCCGGCCGCGGTGCCGGGAATCCGGCCCTTGCGCAACGCCATCGCCACCGACACCACCAGTGCCACACCGAGCGCCAGCACCGGGAACCGGCGCGCCACCGAACCGTCCGGAGTAGCCAGGAACAGCCGCTCGTAGCGGACGTGCTCCTCGAACCACGCCAGGCTGGGCCCGACCGCGGACTTCAGTGTGCTGGCCTCGATCTCGCCGGCCAGGGTCTGGTCGCGGAAGATCACGATCGCGGTGATGCTGGCCGCGGCGGCGATCGGCGCCAGCAGCGGCAGCAGCCCGAACTGCGTGGAGCGCCGATGCAAGATGGTGCGCAACGGCCCGATCGCCACCAGCAGGGCACCGATGGAGGCGATGCCCGTCGGCCCGGAGAACAGTGTCAGCGCACCCGTGATGCACGCGATCGCCAGCGGCAGCAGCCGGCTGGTGGCCACCGCCCGTTCCACCGAGCACCAGGTCACCAGGATGCCCAGCGCGATGATCGGCTCCGGGCGCAGCCCGTTGTTCAGCGGCAGCCAGAACGCCAGGAACATGCCGGCCGCGGTCCAGGCCGCCGCGGGGCTGTGCTTGACGGCGTGCCCCAGCCGGGGCAGGACCTCGCGGCTGATCAGCCACCAGCAGGCCAGCGCCATCCCCAGGGTGGGCAGCCGCATCCAGATGCTGATGGTGGACACCTGCGACCACACGGCCAGCAGGTCGTAGTACCAGCCGAACGGCGCCTCGGGGGTGCCGAACCAGCGGTAGAAGTTGGCCATGTAGCCGGCCCGCTCGGAGATCCGCGCCATGGTCAGGATGTAGCCGTCATCGGAGGTGTTGGCGCCGACAAAGTGCCACCACACCAACACGCACGTCACCAGTGCGTCCAGCGGCGACAACGACCACCAGCGGGCCGGCAGGAACCGGCGGTGTCGGGTGCCGTCGGCGGTGTCCAGGACGTGCAGGGCGATCAGCGCCATGACCGTCAGCGCCACCCCGAGGATCATCGCCGCCAGCTTCAGCGGGGTGGGCGCGCTGGAGAAGCGGGTGTCGACGGTGGCGGTGAAGTCCAGCCCGTCGGGTGCCGGACCCTCCAGGTCGGTGTAGACGCCGACGATCTGCGGCCGGAAGTCATAGCCGCTGCGGGTGCCTTTCAGCGGCGAGCCGGGGTGCTCGGCGTTGGGCCCCTGCTTGAGGCCGACGAACTCGGCGGTGACACGGTCGGCGTGCGCGGTGAACGTCAACTTCTGGCAATCCGGGCCGAGCACCTGCGACAGCGGCGCCACCACCACCGGCACGTTGCGCACCACCAGGACCAGGTCGTCGTTGACGCGTTCGATGAGCAGTCCGCGGTCGACGGCCTTGGGCGCCTGCTTGGGCACCGTGGACAGCAGCACGGTCCTGGTCTTGGTCAGACCGGACGCGGCCTGACACGGCACGGTGATGTCCAGATCGGTGGCCACGTAGCTGATCAGCGGCGCCTGCACGCTGGTCAGAGTGCCGTTCTGCGGCCAGTTCAGCTCGGCGGTGGTCTGCTTGACCGGCAGCAGCGGGGTGAGGATCGCCAGCAGGGTGCCCAGTACGCCGGCGACGACGGCGACGGCCCGAGCGATCCGGAAGTCGGCGCGCGTATCGGTCACGGACCTAGATGCTATCGGTGAGCTCGGCGATGCCGCTGAGCGTGTCTGCCGGGCAGACTTGCACCGTGGACACCGTCGAGTACGCCCCCGGCCGGCTGGTCGATCTGTTCGGTGAGCCTTCCGGGCGAACCGCTCTGCTGTGGCACGGCAAACAGCCCGACGCCCGCAGCGCGGTCCGGCCACTTGCCGAACTGGTCGCCGCGCATGGCATGCAGGTGGTGGTGCCCGACTGGAACTCGCACCGCGACGACGGCGGGCGCGCAGATCTGCTGGGCTCGGTGCGGTTCGCGCGCGAACGGGCCGCGGACGCCGACGGCCTGATCCTGGTGGGCTGGTCGATGGGCGGCGCCGCGGCGGCCGGGCTGGCGATTCAGGCGAGCCGGTACGGCGTCGGCTTTTCTCACGTGGTCTGCCTCGCCGGCGCGTTCATGGTTCCCGACCCGATCAGCGGCGAGGTCCCGGCCGCCTGGCTGCCCGGCGACCGGCGCTGCCCGATCACGTTGCTGCATGGCACCGCGGACGACGTCGTACCGCTGACGGCGAGCCGCGAGTTCGCCGCCGCCTTGGCGCACCACCGGTGGCCGGTGGAATTGGTCGAGTTGGCCGCCGATCACGGCTCGATCGCCGGGGCCGGCTACGACCCCGAGGCCGACCGCTATGCCGCCGCCACCGACCGCCACACGCTGGCGGTCGCCGCCGAGGTGGCCGGGCGGATCACCGCCGCACCGCCAGCACGAACGGGCCGATCTTCTCCACGCTGAACGCCGGCCCGGTAAACAGTGCTGCGTCCAGGTCGACGGTGTAGCGGCGAACGTTGGGGTGGTTGGGGTAGACGTCCTTGGCCAATCGCAGCGTGTAGGTGTCCCCGGGGCCCGGACGCATCAGAAACACCGTCGGCGCCGGCCACGGCAGGTCGTCGAGCGCGTGGGTGAACTGGTCGGCGGTCTCCAACTTCGACCAGGCCTGGATCGCGGCGGCGCGGGCGGAGAACTGCGCCAGCGGGTTGGCGTAGTGGCTCGTCAGGCCCTGGAACCCCCAGTAGGGGTAGAAGGACAGGAAGCTGTAGTCGGCGGTGAGCACCACCGTCTCGTTACGGCGCTTACCGGTGGCTTTGGTGATCGCATGGTCGACGGCCTCGTAGTACTTCGCCGCGCCGGGCGGGCGCCGGTCGCCGCGTTCGCCGTGGCCGTCGGTGTCGGTGTAGGCGACGGTGATGTCGGGGCGCAACACCTCGGGGATGTCCTGGCTGAACGCCAGCGCCCCGACCAGCCCCACCGCCGTCGCCGCCGGATACACCACGGTGTGCCACCCGTGCCCGGCGCGGCCGAGTGCCCGAGCGCCCTCGATGAAGCCGAACACCCCGGCGGTGGCCAGCAGCACCGTCAGCGTCGGCTGCAGCCGGAAACTCAGCAGCGTGGTGCGGGCCAAAGTGGACAGCATGGACAACAGCGACCACAAATAGACGCCGACGACGGCGATCGCCAGCGCGGCCGCGCGGGTCGACTTGGTGGCCCGCACCACCAGCCATAGCGTGCCCAGCAGGCACAGCGCGCCGAGCAGGGTGAACTGCAGCATCGGGAAACTCAGCTGGGCGCCGTCGCCGGGCAGATAGTGCCGGGCGCTGCCGGTGTCGCTGATCGGGTTGCGCAGTGTGGCCAGCAGATACGGCGTCCAGGTGATCGAGGCGATAGCCGCGGCGATCACGCCGATCACCACCAGCCTGGCCGGCGGGTCCAGCGTGGCCCGCAGACCGGTGCGCCGTACCGCCCGCGAGCCCGCCAGCAGCAGAGCCATCAGCGTCACGGTGAAGGCGGTGTAGGCCACCAGCAGGGTGTAGAAGGTGGCGGCGAAGCCGAGGAAGATACCGGCCCCGGCCACCGCGCCCCAGCCGCGTCGGGCCCCGGCGCGCAGGCCCGACCAGGCCAGGATCAGCACCGGGGGGAGCAGCACGGTGATCATCGCCGCGTAGGGCTCCGGGGAGCTGTAGGCCAGCGTCACCGCGGCACCGGCGATCGTGGCGATCAGCGCGTACTCGAAGCGGATCATCTTGTTCCACAACACCAGTGCGACCGCGACCGCTATGGCCATCGAGGTGATCGCCCACGGCTTGTACATCTCCCAGGCCGGCAGCCCGGTCAGCGCCGCGGCGCGGCCCCCGAGCCAGAACCAGCCCGGCGGGTAGTAGGACGGCAGTCCCAGGTAGGTCATGTCGTGAAGTGCCGGGCTGTCGGCCATCCGGGTCAGGTATTCGGTGCGGAACTGCTGATCCACCGAGACCCCGAACAGGTAGAGCTTGGTGGCGCCCAACGGCATTGCCAGGGTCACCACCGAGAACGCACTGGTGAACACCACCGCGGCCAGCCAGGCCGGCGCGCGGCATCCCCGTCGCCACCACCACGCGGCGCCGGCCAGCCCGGCCAGGCAGCCGACCTGCCCGACGGTGGTCAGCGCGTGCAGTTGGTTCGACGAGGGATACGCCGGCCACTGCACCCGGTCGATCGCCACCAGCGCGACCACGGCGACGACGACGGCGATGACGCCCGCCAGGATCATCTGGGCCAACGTTTTACCGGAAGTGCCCAGCGCATTAGCTACCGGATTCTGACCGCGAGCAGACACAAAGTCGCACGAATCGGCCACTCGGCGTGCGAGTTTATGTCTGCTCGGCATCAGATTAGATCGGCAGCCGGCGGAAGATCGCCCGCGGGACGTGCCGCAGCACCATCATGACGTAGCGGAATGCTCCTGGCGCCCAGACGATTTCCTTGCCCCTGGCGGCTGCGGTCACCGCCAGCTCGGCGACGTCCTCCTTGTCGACGGTCAGCGGCGCTTCCTTGACGTGCGCGGAGAACCGGGTGCGCACCTGGCCGGGCCGGATCACCAGCACCCGCACCCCGTGCTCCCGCAGTGCCTCGCCCAGGCCGAGGTAGAAGCCGTCGAGGCCGGCCTTGGTGGATCCGTAGACGAAGTTCGTCCGGCGCACCCGCTCACCGGCCACCGAGCTCATCGCGATGATCTGCCCGAAGCCCTGGGCGCCCATCTTGTTCGCGAGCAGCACGCCCACGGAAACCGCTGCGGTGTAGTTGATCTCGGCCACCTGCACCGCCTTGGCCTGGTCGTGCCAGAGCTCCTCGGCGTCGGCGTCCATACCGAAGGCGACGATCGCGACGTCTATATCGCCGTCGCCGAACGCGGAGTCGATCATCGCCGGGTGACTGCCGGTGTCCAGCGCGTCGAAGTCGACGATCCGCACCGATTTGGCGCCGGCGGCCTCCATCTGCGCCACTGCGCCGTCGCGGCCGGGATCACCGGGCAGGCAGGCCAGCACCACGCTCGCCGAGGCGTTGCGCAGGTAGCGCGCACAGATCGCCAGCCCGATCTCAGAAGTGCCGCCGAGCAGCAGGATCGATTGGGGATTTCCCGTGGCGTCGAACACCATCTACAAAAGCTCCAAACGTCGGGCCATGTCCGAGGCGAAGATCCCGTCGGGATCGACCTTGCGGCGCACCGCGATCCATTCCTCGATGCGCGGATACATGGCGTGGAACATCTCCGCGGAGGTGCGGGAATCCTTGGCGGTGTAGAGCCGGCCGCCGAACTCCAGCACCCGGCGGTCCAGGCCGTTGAGGAATTCGTTGAGGCCGGGCTTGATCTGGAAATCCACGCAGACGTTCCAGCCGGGGATCGGGAAGCTCAGCGGCGCCTGGTTGCCCGGGCCGAACAGCTTGAACACGTTGAGGAACGAGTAGTGCCCGCTGGCCTGGATGTCGTACATGATGGCCTTGAACTCGTCGACCGCCTCGGTGGGCACCACGAATTGATACTGCCCGAAGCCGGCCGAGCCGTAGGCCCGGTTCCACTCACCGACCATGTCCAGCGGGTGATAGAACTGCGTCAGGTTCTGCGCCTTGCCGCGGTAGCTGCCGGATTTGCGGTACCACAACTCGGTCATCGCACCGAAGATCAACTTGTTGCCCAACCCGTTCGGGAAGATGTCTGGGGCGGTGAAGAACTGCGGCGCATCGAATTTCAGCGGGTCGCGGGCCAACTTGTCGGGCAGCTGGTCCAACCTGGCCAGTGACCCGCGTGAGATCGCGGCCCGGCCCAGTTTGGGCGGCGCACTGATGGCGTCGAACCAGGCCGAGGAATAGGTGTAGTCGGCCTCGCTGCCGTCGCTGTGGAAGGCGATGGTCTCATCCAGGCCGGCGGTGACGTCGCCGTCGGCGATGAAGTACGCCGTCTCGGTCGGAGTCATCGCGATCGTCGCGCGCAGCACGATCCCGGTCAGGCCGTTGCCGCCGACTGTGGCCCAAAACAGCTCCGACTCGTCACCGTCCGGGGTCAGGTGGCGCACCGAACCGTCGGCGGTCAGCAACTGCATCGACACCACGTGGTTGCCGAAACTGCCGGCGCTGTGGTGGTTTTTGCCGTGGATGTCGCAGGCGATCGCCCCGCCGACGGTGACCTGCCGGGTCCCGGGCAGCACCGGCACCCACAGGCCCAGCGGCAGTGCGGCCCGCATCAGCTGATCCAGGTTGACCCCGGCATCGACGTCGACGCACGCGGTGGCCGCGTCCATTGAATGGATCCGGTTCAGCGCGGTCATGTCGACGACCAGACCGCCGCCGTTCTGGGCGTTGTCGCCATAAGAGCGCCCCAGCCCGCGGGCGATCACGCCGCGCGATCCCGCGTCGGAGGCCCGCGCCACCGCCTTGGCGATGACGTCGACATCGGGGGTCGCCAGCACCTGCGCCACGCTCGGCGCGGTGCGGCCCCAACCGGTCAGTCGCCGCGCGGTGGTCGGCAATTCAGTGCTCAACATCGTCCAAGAGGGTACCGCCAACGCGCCGCTTCCCGGTTTTGCGTGACTAAACGGATGACTACCGTTACGATCGCGCAATGCCTGAGACTCCCCCCACTGATTCCCCGTCCGCGGCCAAGCCCGTCAAGCCCAAGACCGCGGGTTTTCCGAAATCTTCCACTCCATCTCAAGGCCTGTCGGTACCGACGATCGCCGCTCTGGGCCTGGCGGTGCTCGGCATCGTGCTCGCCATCTTCGGGTGGTTCCACCCGTCCACGAGCCAGAAGTTCTCCGACGATCAGCGGCAGGAAGCCAAGGGCAAGATCTGCGACTCGCAGAGCGTGGTGCGGCAGGGCACGCAGTTCAACACCAACCTGCAGAACCCGGTGCCCGGCGACCTGGCCGGTGACCTGGCGGTGGGCACCAACGCCCGGCTGTCACTGTTCGCCGGCGGCGCGTTCCTGCACCAGCGTCTGGAGGCCAACCCGGCCACCCCGGACGACGTGGCCAAGGCCGTGGGCGACATGGCCGACACGCTGGAGGCGCTCAGCATCAACTACCTGGCCGGGCACTCGCCCGATGACTCGGTGCAGCAGCCGCTGCGTGACCAGCTGCGCGGTCAGATCGACGTGCTCGACAACCTCTGCCAGCCGCAGTAACCCCGTAGCTATCCGGTTCAGCACCGGTTGCGCCTCGGCGCAGCCGGTGCTGACTCGTTTCCGGGGGATCACCGGCGAGGGCGTGGGCACGCGGGTCGACGGCACGGCCGGCATGGCGGCGTGCAGCGGATGGCCTGAGGGAATGACGGTGGCCGGTGCTCAACGGTCGCCGGTGCTTCCTGAGCGGGCGCCGCGGGCGCTCAGCGAGCCGTCCCGCTGCCGCCGGGCCGGAAGAACGTACCGGCCTCCAGGTCGCCGGTGGCGCCGGGTGGCTACGGCCGGTGTTTCTGACGGCAGAACGCTTCCGATGCCAGTGCGGGGCAGGCAGATTAGTGGTAGACGAAAGTCCGCCTGGGTTGCCTGCCGTCGCCATCCGGCGGCGTTGTCGTCGGACCATCTTCCTGGGGCAAGGCTGAGTTCCTCCGACAAGGCGACAGGGGCCGTTGGCCAAGTCCGGAACGTGGGATGGGGATCGCAGGGGGTTGCTGGCCGGCGTGCGAGGTGGGTTACGAGCGCCCGCGGCACAGCGGGTATCGCCCCACTCCACGTGCCCTTCCGGGGCGCCGACTGGGGTCTTGGGCGGCGCCGGAAACGGCGGACCGTCGAGGGTAAGAATAATTGCTGGATCAAGTTAATAGCAGGATGGATTCGGTAGTTTTGCTTATCGCTCTCCCCTCGCAGAGATCCCATTGGCCTGTGATCCGGGGCGCCTGTGGCAGGAGTGGTTCTCGTACTTTTAGTCCACGTACGGTGGACTAAAAATTTACGCGACCGCAAGTTCCGCTGGCCTCGGGTGCGGCCGCGTCGCCTGCGGGTCGGTCAGCTGACGGCGGAGCGGCATCTCGAGCTCGGCTATGTCTGCCGGATGAAACCGCGTTGACCAGGCCGTATACCGCTGCGCAGGCCGACAAGGTGCGCTCCTGCAGCGGACTCAACACGAATTCTTTTTCTGAGAATTTTCCCGTTTCCTGAGAGATTTTCCCTCGAGGCGAAAGGACTCTTCGCCCTGGTGGGAGCAATATGGCCACGTCAGCGCCCATTGCCGAAGCGAAGGTTGAGTAGTCCGCCGAAATCCACTGGGGTTGACGTAATAAGAATGAGCGTTAACCTAACTCTCCGCAGGGGTTGTTATGCCACCGTTATGTGCCAGCTAAGGGGAAAGCTTCAATGTCTCGTCGTCGTCAGAGTGGTTTGTCAGGTCGTCGCAGCAGCCGGGTGGTTGGTGCTGGCAGTGCGGTGGGGGCGTTCCTCGCGTTCGGCATGGCCCCGTTGGCCGCAGCGCCGGAGGCGCACGCCGATTTCGACGACGTTCTGGTCGACCTGCTGGGGCAGAGCCTGGGTGACGCGGTCGCCGGTTTGGGCGCCAATCTGGGTGACCAGGGCGCCTGGGAGGTGGTCTTGGACCCGGGCAGTTGGACGGCCTTCTTCGACGGCCTCGGCAGTCAGGCCACCTGGGATGCGGTGCTGGCAGATCTGGATATGAACGCCGTTGGGGGCGCCGCTGATGCCACGCTGGCCGGTACTGCGGCAGCGTCGTTCAACTGGGGTGACATCAACTGGCTGATGCCGTTCGGTAACGGCGCGCCCGGCACTCCCGACCACCCGGACGGCGGCTCCGGCGGGTGGATCTTCGGCGACGGCGGCGCCGGTTGGGACTCCGACGGCACGGGCACGGCCCAGGGCATCGACCCCGACGACGGGGGTAACGGCGGTCAGGGCGGCCTGTTCGGCGGCGACGGCGGGGCCGGCGGTAACGGTTACGACGGTGGTGACGGTGGTGACGGTGGCGCCGCTGGCCCGTTCTCCTGGTTCAGCCACGGTGGCGACGGCGGTAACGGCGGCGACGCGATCACCGCGGGTCGCGATGGTGGTGCCGGTGGTGCCGGTGGTGACGCCGCCCAGTGGGGTCTGTTCAGCACCGCCGGTAATGGTGGTGACGGCGGCGTTGGTGGAATCGGTGCCGCGGGCGTGGCGGGCAGCGTCGCCGGCGCTGACGGCACCAACGGTGGTGTCGGTGGTAAGGGCGGCAACGGCGGTGCCGGTGGCAAGGGCTCGTTCTCATTCGGCACCGGTGGTAACGGCGGTGCGGCGGGCGACGGTGGCGTGGGTGGCAACGGTGGCGATGGCGCCGATGGTTCGGCCGGCACCGCTGGTACGTCTACCGACGTCGACGGTGGCAACGGCGGGGCAGGTGGCAACGGCGGGAACGGTGGTGCCGGCGGCGCGGCAGGCACTGTCGGAGCCGGTGGCGCGGGTGGCCTGCTGTTCGGCCATGCGGGTAACGCCGGTGCTGCGGGCGTGGCAGGTGCGCTAGGCGACGGTGGTAACGGTGGCGCCGGTGGTGTCGGTGGTGCCGGTGCTGACGCTAACGGTGCGACCGGAGAGGCGGGCGTCGACGCTACGGCCGGCAGTGGTTTGGCTGGCGGTATCGGCGGGGTCGGAGGTAACGGTGGTGTCGCCGGTAACGGTGGTGAGGGTGGTAAGGGCGGCGCCGCCGGGTCCGGGGCCAACGATGGCACGGCCGGCGCAGGCGGCAAGGGCGGTGCCGGTGGTGACGCCAACGGTGGCACCGGTGGGGCCGGCGGTATGGGTGCCGGTGGCGGTACCAACGAGGCCGCCGGCAATGGCGGCGACGGCGGTGCCGGCGGTAAGGGCGGTACCGCCGGCACCGGTGGGGCCGGCGGCGCAAACGGCGACGGCGTCGGTACAGGTGCGAGCGGCGCGGATGGTTCTTCCGCGGGCGGTGCGGGCGGCGTCGGCGGCCAAGGTGGCAAGGGCGTTGGCTTGTACGACACCGACGGCGACGCCCAGGCCGGTGGCACGGGTGGCACCGGCGGCATGGGCGGTGCCGGCACGAACGGCAGCGTCGACGGTGATGGCGGCAATGGTGGCGCAGGCGGCGACGGCGCCGGTGTCGGCAACGGTGGCAATGGTGGCAGCGGCGGTGCCGGCGGAGCCGGTGCCCAAGGTGCCGTGAGCGGACCGGGCTACGGCGGTGGCGGTGGCGGCGGCGGTGGCGGCGGCAGCGTCTTCGCCGATGCCGCCGCAACCGCGACCGGCACGGCAACTGGCGGCGACGGCGGTACCGGTGGTGCCGGTAACCTCACCGCGGCCGGTGGGCACGGCGGTACCGGCGGCCAGGGCAACATCTCCGCGTTCGGTACGGGCAGCTCGGCCGACGGCACCGCGACCGGCGGCAACGGCGGAAACGGCGGCACCAACGGCGGCACCGGCGGTGACGGCGGCTTGGCCGAAATCCTGGGTGGCTACACGAGCACCAACAGCGTCGCGCACGACGCCACGGCCGTCGGCGGAAACGGCGGTGACGGAACCAACGGCGGCACAGGAGGTTCCGGTGGCGTCGGCTACGTCGAAGCAGTCGGCGACAACACTGACGCGACCGGTACCGGCACCGGCGGTGACGGCGGTGACGGCGTTGACGGTGGCGCGGGCGGAAACGGCGGCGAGGGCGTCGTCGACGCCGGCTACGGCTGCGCCGGGGTCGGTCCTTGCCCCAGCCCCACCCCCGACGCCACCGCGGACGGAACCGCCACCGGCGGAGCGGGCGGCACCGGCACCGGCAACGGCAGCCAAGGCGGTAACGGCGGCAGCGGTTCGGTCATCGGTTTGAACGGCGGCGACGGTAGCGGCACCGGACTCGGCGGCGAGGGTGGTGACGCCACCAACGGTGGCACCGGCGGCGACGGCGGCCGAGGCTGGATTGAGGCTGTCGGCACCGACAGCAGCGCCAAGGGCGCAGCCACCGGCGGGGCCGGCGGGGGCGCCAATGACGGCACCGGCGGCGCCGGTGGTGACGCCACGGTGCTAGCCACCGACGGCGGTTCGGCTACCGGAACCGGTGATGGCGCGACCGGCGGAGCCGGCGGCGGCGGCAACAACGGCGGGACCGGCGGCGACGGTGGAGCCGGTCTGGTTTCGGCGAACGCTGGCAGCGCGACGGGTGCAGCCGGCGGCGGCGCTGGCGGCGGCGCTACCGGAACCGGAAGCACCGGTGGGGACGGCGGTGACGGCACACTCTCCGCTGACGATGCAACCAGTGCCGCTACCGGTGTTGCTGCCGGTGCCGCGGGCGGCGCCGGCAGCAACGGCGGTGCGGGCGGTGACGGTGGCGCCGGGCTCATCGATGCGAAACTGGGCGGCAGCGTCACAGGTGGTACCAGCACCACGGCCACCGGCGGCATCGGCGGCAACGGTGTGAACGGCGGCGCCGGTGGTGACGGCGGTAGCGGCGAGATCACCACCACCGGTGGCGATGCCGCGACCGCGGGTGGTACGTCGTTCGGTACTGCCGTCGGTGGTGCGGGCGGCACCGGCACCGACAGTGGCAGCACGGCGGGCAACGGTGGTGCCGGAACCATCCGAAGCGGCTACCAGCAGACCTACCTCGGCCAGGGCGGCCCCGCTGGTACGGCCAGCGGCACCGCGACGGGCGGCATCGGTGGCGACGCCACCGGCGGCGGCACCGGCGGCAACGCCGGCTCCGGCGGGGTGATCGCCGGCGGCACCGGATCGACGTCCAACGGGACCGGCATCGGCGGCAACGGCGGCAATGGACTCGACGGTGGCACCGGAGGTAAGGGCGCCACCGGGCAGATCACCGTCTTGAACAGCGGATCGCACGCCACCGGTACGGGCCACGGCGGTAACGGCGGCACCGGCACCGGTGAAGACAGCAAGGGTGGCGACGGCGGTACCGGTTGGGCTCAGGCGCTGAGTCAAGACAGCACCATCACCAACGCCAACGTCACCGGTGGCGATGGCGGTGACGGCAGCAACGGCGGTATCGGCGGTGCGGGCGGTACCGGCGTGATGCAAACCGCCGCGGGCCCGGGCAGCCCCGGCACCAGCGGCGCCAACAGCAGCATTATCGACAGCACGGTCAGCGGGGCCCGAGGTGGCGACAGTGACACCGACGGCGTCACCGGTGGCGGCGGCGGTCGCGGCAACCTGGTGACCGGCAGCCGATCGGTCGACACCACCGGCGGCGACACGATCGACGGCGTCACGGTGCACGGTGGTGACGCCGTCGGTACCCAGGGCGGCACCAGCATCAACATGCTCGCCATGAACGGCTCGACCATCACCGATTCCCAGGGGCTCGGCGCCGACGCAGGTTCCGGCTATACGCAAATGATTGCCAACCATGGAGCCGCCATCTCCGACAGCAGCGTGGCCGGAGGCACTGGCGGTGGTGGGATTGCTGCCGGCCAGGCCACCATGACCGCAGACGGAGCAGGCAGCGCGATTTCGGACACGCACATCACCGCCGGTAACGCCGGCAGCGGCGGCGCGGGCGGAAACACCTCGGCCACAGCCACCGACGGCGCGACCATCTCGGACAGCTCGGCGCAGGCCGGCAACGGCAGCGACACCGCTGCCGGCGGCAAGGCGGATCTCTCCGCCGACGGTGCCGGCAGCAGCGTGACCGGCGGCGATGTGAGCGGCGGTAACGCCGGCGCGGGCGACGCCAACGGCGGCGTCGGCGGCAAGGGCGGCGATGGCCTCATCGGGGCCAGCCAGGGCGGCACTGTCAGCGACGCCACCGCAGCCGGCGGTGACGGCGGTGCCGGCGCCAACGGCGGCCACGGTGGCACCGGTGGTTACTCCGAGGTCACCGCCGGCCTGCAAGGCGGTACCGGTGGCAGCGCCACGGGCGACGCCTCCGGCGGCGACGGCGGCAGTGCGGATGGCCTTGGCAGCTTCGGCGGTAACGGCGGCAGCGGCAATATCCAAGGAGGCTTCCTCCGGCCCGGATATGGCGGGAACGACGGCGCGGCCAGCGGCACCGGAACCGGTGGCGACGGCGGCAACGCCGACGGCGCCGGTAGCCACGGCGGTAAAGGCGGTACCGGCAGTGTGGTCGCCGGCGGCAGTGGCGCGGTAGCCGACGGCGCCGGCATCGGCGGCAACGGTGGCAACGGTTCCACCGGCGGCACCGGAGGCAACGGCAGCGCCGGTCAGGTGGCGGCGCTGAACACCGGCGCCCATGCCAGCGGCACCGGGCAGAGCGGCAACGGCGGCGACGGCACCGGCTCGGGCAGCGTGGGTGGCGACGGCACCATCGGCAATGTCCAGGCATTCGGTCAGAACAGTCAGGCCGACGGCACGGCCACCGGCGGTGACGGAGGCGCGGCCGGCAACGGCGGCCACGGTGGCACCGGCGGCCAAGGCAGGATCGTCGCTTGGGGCAACGGCAGCATCGCCACCGGGAACATCGCGACAGCCGGTGCCGGCGGCGACGCCTCTAACGGCGGTTCCGGGGCTCTCGGTGGTCAGGCGTATGTCTGGGCCGGCGATCCAGGTTCGGGCCTTGGTGACCCGGCCAGCGGGGGCACCGTGACCGGCAGCACCGCCATCGGCGGCACGGCGGCCGGCCTCAATGGGGGTATCGCCGAAGTGCAAGCGGTCAACGGCACGATTTCCGACAGCTCCGCGATCGGCGGCGACGCCGGTGCGGGCGGCTTCGGTGGTTACGCCACCGTCAGTGCCACGAACAATGGCGCTATCGCCGGTAGCGATGCGACTGCCGGCGACAGCAGCGCGGGTGGCGTCGGTGGTGCGGCGACAATCTCCGCCGACGGGGCCGGCAGCTCAATCGCGGGCAGCGACGCCACCGCTGGTAATGCGGGCAGCGGTGCTGACGGTGGCCACGCCTATGTCACTGCGAACAACGGCGGCGCCATCACCAACAGCCCCGCTGCCGCCAGCGATGGCACCGACACCGCCAACGGCGGCAACGCTGATGTCACTGCCGACGGCGCGGGGAGCTCCATCGCGGCCAGCTCCGCAACAGCCGGTAACGCCGGCGTGGGTGATGCCAACGGCGGCACCGGCGGTGCCGGCGGTGCGGCGGGCATCACGGCCACCAGCGGTGGCCAGGTCGCCGACACCGTCGTCAAGGGTGGTACCGGTGGAACTGGCACCGATGGCGGTCAGGGCGGCGCGGGCGGCAATGGCGTCGTGAACGCTGAAAGCGGCGGTCAGGTCACCGCCAATGCCGACAACGGCGGAGCTGCGAGCACCGTGACCGGCGGGGCCGGTGGTAACGGCGGCAACGGTGGTACCGGCGGCACCGGTGGTAACGGCCTGATCGACGCGCAGCATGACGCCACCGCGTACGGCGATGCAACCGGTGGAGCCGGCGGTGCCGCCGATGGGGCTGCTAGCCAAGGGGGTAACGCCGGAAATGGCAACATCTGGGCCGGCCGTCCTTACGTGGCCTACACAGGTGGCCTGTCGCACGGCACCTCAATCGGCGGCGACGGCGGTGCCGCGACAGGCGCCGGCTCGCACGGTGGCAACGGCAGCATCGGAAGCATTGGCGCCACCGGACCGAACGCTGAGGCCAGCGGATCCGCAACCGGCGGTACCGGCGGTGCCGGCGTCGACGGCGGTCAGGGCGGCAACATCAGCTACCACGCGCCGACGCAGATCACCGCGCTGGGCCCCGACGCTAAGGCCACCGACGTCACCGCCGTCGGCGGCACGGGCGGCGAGGGCATCGGGGCTGCCGGTGTCGGCGGTGATGGCGGCTACGTTCATGTAGGCGCGGACAATAGTGTGGATAACCCCGGTGGCAGCTCCTGGACCGACGGTTCGGCCACGGCCGGGAATGGCGGCAACGGCGACGGTGTCGACAACAGTGGTCCCACAGGTACCGGTGGGTCCGACGACATCATCAGCGGCCCCGGGGTTCACGTCACCGGTCAGGACATCAACCTGCCGAGCGGTACGAACGCACCGTAGTCGCGGCGGTTGGAAGTTTCGCAATAGATCGATATGCCACGTGCGGCCGGGCAAACAGCCCGGCCGCACGTGTCGGTCTTGCGCCTGCTGCCGCGGTGCGGGAGCACCTCGGCAACCGGCGGTCGCAGATTCCCGCGGTACATGAATAGGCCCGCCAACGGCTCGCCGTGAGGGTCGCTACCACTCGCGTTCCGCCAGCATTCGGTTCCACCGGAAAGTTTGCTGGCCGCGCGTGCCCTCCTCCCCCCTCACTCCCCGTAGATCCCGCCGGCAGCAACGGTGGACCCACCGGGCAGATGTGGCGGCGGCACTTGTCGCGGCAGGACGGATATCGAAAGCGCCAAGACGACTACCGGCTTCGGCGACACCATCGGCGGCCCCGGCGGGACGGCGAGCGGTACGTCGACCGGCGGTGCGGGCGGCAGCGCCAGCAACGGCGGCCACGGTGGTACCGGTGGCAAGGCCAGCATCGCCGCCGGTGGCGAAAACGCCGTGGCCAGCGGCACATCTCAGGGCGGCACCGGCGGCGAGGGCGATGGCGGCCAGGGCGGCAACGCCGGAACCAGTCGGGTTACCGCACTGGGTGAGAACACCACCTCGACCGGTGGCAGCGCTACCGGCGGCGACGGCGGCACCGGTTCCGGCACCGGCAGCACCGGTGGTAACGGCGCCGACGGCAACATCGGGGCCGCGCTCACCAGCGCCGGCAGCTCAACCGACCAGCCGACCGCCAACAACAACACCGTCGTCGGCGGCAGCGGCGGCCTGGGAGGCAGCGGTCACACCGGCGGCAACGGAACCGAGGCTGATGTGTATTCGGTCAACAACGGGAGTAACTCGGCGTGGCCTAACCCGAACAACGACCAAACGGTTACCGGTGCCAATGGGGCGGACAACCCGTGACCCGATAGCCCCTCAACCCTGCGGCCGGTCCTTGCGACCGGCCGCAGTGGTTTTCAGGCGGTACCCGGGCCGGCGCGAGGCACCACATTTCCCCCACGATGAGGATGCACCCCCAGCGTTCTGATGCCACTGATGGCCAGTGGGCCGCTGACCTTACGTTTTCCTGATAAACACTCCTTCGTGCGGAATGGCATACCGTCCGCCAAATCGCCACGGTAGTCCACCGTCAACCCCGGCGATAGGCACGGTTCCTGAGAAATAGGCGACCAGTTGTAGTCGAAGCCGAGTGTCGTGATCACGTTCAACGGGGTCTCTACCAGCAGAGCCGCCGCCAAGTCGGAGGGGTCTCCGGCGACGGAAAAGGGTTGACTGCCTCAGAATTACTGCTTACCGTGTTTTAACCAATTCGCATAGAATTCGTTATACGAACTATATGTTCGACTAAGGAGATTGCCATGTCTCGTCGTCGTCAGACTGGCTTGTCAGGTCGTCGCAGCAGCCGGGTGGTTGGTGCTGGCAGCGCGGTGGGGGCGTTCCTCGCGTTCGGCATGGCTCCGTTGGCTGCCGCACCGGCGGCGCATGCCGATTTTGAGGATGTGCTGGTGGACTTGCTCGGTCAGGGGCTGGGCGACGCGGTCGGCAATCTGGGCGCCAACTGGGGTGATCAGGCCGCGTGGGAGGTGGTCTTGGACCCGGCCAGCTGGACGGTTTTCTTTGATGGGCTCGGCAGTCAGGCCACCTGGGATGCGGTGCTGGCCGACCTGGATCTGAACGGCATCGGGGGGGCGGCTGATGCGACTCTGGCCGGGTCTGCCGCAGCGACCTTTAACTGGAGCGAGATCAACTGGCTGATGCCGTTCGGCGACGGTGCACCCGGGACGGCGGCGAATCCGGACGGTGGCGCCGGCGGGTGGATCTTCGGCAACGGCGGTGCGGGCTGGGATGCCGATGGCACGGGTACGAGCGTCAACCCCGACGACGGTGGTAACGGCGGTCAGGGCGGCCTGTTCGGCGGCAACGGCGGTGACGGTGGTGACGGCTACGACAGCGGCGATGGCGGCGACGGTGGCGCTGCCGGGCCCTTCTCCTGGTTCAGCCACGGTGGCGACGGCGGCAACGGGGGTAATGCCATCACCGCCGGCGGCGATGGTGGTGCCGGTGGTGCCGGTGGTGACGCTTCCCAGTGGGGTCTGTTCAGTACCGCCGGTGTCGGCGGTAACGGCGGTGCCGGTGCGATGGGGGTCGCCGGCACCGCTGGCAGCTTTGCCAACGGCGGTGATGGCAACGGCGGCAACGGCAAAGCCGGCGGCGCGGGTGGTAACGGCGGCGTCGGCGGTAAGGGCTCGACCTTCTTCGGCGCCGGCGGCAAGGGCGGCTCGGCCGGTGCCGGTGGTGAGGGCGGTACCGGTGGCGCGGGCGCCGCCGGCACGGACGCCACCGGGATCGCCGACGGCACCGATGGCGGCAACGGAGGCGCAGGCGGCGTTGGCGGTGACGCCGGCAAGGCCGGTGCGGGCGGTGCGGGCGGCTGGTTCGCCTCCGCGGGTGCCACGGGCTCGGGGGCTAACGCCGGAAACGGCGGTGTCGGTGGTGTCGGTGGCAACGGCGGGAACGCCAACGGTGAGACCGGGACAGCCGGTACAGACGCTCTCGCCGGCAGCGGCGCCGACGGCGGTGACGGCGGTGTCGGGGGTGACGGCGGCGTCGCTGGTGACGGCGGCATGGGCGGTGTCGGCGGTGAGGGTGGTACCTCCACCAACGGCACCTTGGCCGCTGCGGGTCTCGGTGGCCAGGGTGGCAACGGTGGCGATGCCAAGGGTGGTGCCGGTGGTGGCGGCGGCATGGGTGCCGGCGGCGGCAACAACGCGACCGCCGGGACCGGTGGCAACGGCGGTGCCGGTGGTGACGGCGGCACGGCCGGTAGTGGTGGTGCCGGCGGCGCGAACGGTGACAACAGTGGCACTGGCGCCAGCGGTGCGGATGGATCTTCCGCGGGTGGCGCGGGTGGTGCCGGTGGTCAGGGCGGCAAGGGCCAAGGCCTCTACGACGCGACTGGCAACGCTCAGGCCGGTGGCACCGGCGGCACCGGCGGTATGGGCGGTATGGGTTCGAGCGGCGACGCCAACGGTAATGGCGGCGCCGGTGGCGCCGGTGGTGACGGCGCCAGCGCCGGAACGGGTGGGACCGGCGGCAGCGGCGGTGATGGTGGCGCCGGTGCCCAGGGCGTCGCCGGCGGCCCGGGTTACGGCGGCGGTGGCGGCGGTGGTGGCGGCGGCGGCAGCGTCTTCGCCAACGGTGCAGCCACCGCGACCGGAACGGCCACCGGCGGTGACGGTGGTGCCGGTGGTGCCGGCAGCCTCACCGCGGCCGGTGGGCACGGCGGTACCGGCGGCCAAGGCACCGTCTCGGCTGTGGGTCTCGGCAGCGAGGCTGACGGTGATGCCACCGGCGGCAACGGCGGTGGCGGTGGCGCCGACGGCGGCACGGGCGGCAAGGGCGGGGACGCTTTGGTTGGGGCGAACCTGGGTGGCACCGTCACCGATGCCACGGCCGACGGCGGTGACGGCGGGTCCGGTACCAACGGCGGCCAGGGCGGTGCGGGCGGCTACTCGGAGGTCACCGCTGGCCTGCAAGGCGGCACCGGGGGCAGCGCGTCCGGTGCAGGAACCGGTGGTGCTGGCGGCAACGCGGACGGCGCCGGAAGCGTCGGCGGAAAGGGCGGCAGCGGAAACATTCAAGGTGGGTTTGTCAGGCCCGATATCGGCGGCAACGACGGGGCGGCCAGCGGGTTCGGAACCGGTGGCGATGGCGGCAACGCCGAAGGTGCCGGTAGCCACGGCGGCAACGGCGGCACTGGCAGTGTTGTTGCCGGCGGAAGCGGTGCGGTAGCCGACGGTTCCGGTATCGGCGGTAATGGCGGTGACGGTATCGGCGGTGGCACCGGCGGCATCGGCAGCAGCGGTCAGGTTGGCGCGTTTGCTGCTGGGGCCCATGCTGGCGGTACCGGCCAGAGCGGCAACGGTGGTGACGCCACGGGGGCCGGCAGCGTCGGTGGGGACGGCACCATCGGCAACATTCAGGCATTCGGCGTCAACAGCGACGCCAGCGGGACCGCCACCGGCGGTGACGGTGGTGCGGCCAGCAACGGTGGTCACGGTGGTACTGGCGGTCAGGGCAGGATCGTGACGAACGCGACCGGTAGTACGGCCACCGACAGTTCGGCGACGGGCGGCGATGGCGGCGACAGTGACGTCCTTGGCGTTCAAGGCGCTTTGGGTGGCCAAGGGTACGTCTTCGCCGGGACCTTCGGTGTTCCCGGTAGCGGAGGTGAGATCTCCGGTGCCACCGCCGTGGGCGGCAACGCAGCCGACGGTGGGGCCGGTGGCATTGCCAGCCAGGGTGGTATCGGGCAGGTTGAGGCGATCAACGGGACCATCGTCAACAGCTCCGCCGTCGGCAGCGACGGTGGTGGCGGTGGACTCGGTGGGTATGCCACGGTGAGCGCCACCAACGGCGGCTCCATAACCGATGGGCATGCGGTCGGCGGTCACAACGGCGCCACCGCGGTCGGCGGCTCGGCGACGGTGTCGGCCGACGGCGCCGGTAGCGCCGTCAACGGTGCCACTGCTACCGGGGGTAACGCCGGGGCCGGTGATGCCAACGGCGGCGTCGGCGGCAATGGCGGCAACGCCGATATCGAAGGGGTTCTGGGTGGCGTTGTCACCGGGAGCAGCGCATCGGGCGGCAACGGTGGCACCGGTACTGACGCCGGCGTCGGCGGCAACGGTGGCGAGAGCGGTGTCTATGCGGCCGGGGCAGGTACGACGGTCACCAACGCCGTCGCCACCGGCGGCGACGGCGGCGACGGCACCGACACCGGCGCCGGTGGTGACGGCGGCTCGGGCTGGGTCACCGGCGGGTACGACGGACTCACCTACCCCGACAACATCGTCCACGATGTCACCGCCGACGGCGGCGACGGCGGCGACGGCGACGGGATCGGCAGCACCGGCGGCGACGGCGGCAGTGCCCTTGTCCAAGGCGGAAACGGTGAAGCCATCAACGGCGGCAGTGCCACCGGCGGCCTCGGCGGCACCGGCACTGATGGCGGCGCCGGCGGCAACGGCGGTAACGCTCAGATCATCGCGATAGACCAGGCCACCGTCAACGACGGCGTCGCCCTCGGCGGCCTCGGTGGCGGCGCCACGAACGGCGCCACCGGCGGTAACGGTGGTCATGGCCAGGTCGTGTCCTGGAATGCCGGGGGCACCGCCACCGGTAGCGGTATCGGTGGTGACGGCGGCGCCGGCAACGGCGGCAACGGCGGTAACGGCGGCATCGGATCGGTACAGGGTCACGCGCCGGGAATCTCCGTGAGCGGGACCGCCACCGGCGGCGCCGGCGGCGACGGCGGCAGCAACGGCAGTGACGGCAGCCTCGGCGGCAACGGTGGCGACGGCGGCCGCGGCAACGTCCAATCGATCGGCATCGCAGGCTTGTCCATTGACGCCGATGGCACCGGCGGCGCCGGAGGTAACGGCGGCGACGGCGGCGTCGGCGCCGTCGGTGGCAGCGGCGGTGCCGGAGGCATCGGTAACGCGAGCGTCGGTGGCGACGGTGTCGGCGGCACCGGCGGTGATGGCGGCTCGGTCGGGGCCGTGGGTAACGGCGACGGAGGTGACGGTGGTGCTGGCGGCAATGGTGGTGACAGCGCCACCACCGGCGGCACCGGCGGTAATGGTCAGGATGGACAGGACGGCCAACCCAACGGCGTGAGCGGCGCCGACGGTCTCAACGGCACGAACAACCCCTGATTGGAAGGGCGCGATCACGTTTGGCGGCACCATCGGGGTAGTTGCGGTACGCAGCTAAAGCAGTGAGGCCGGCGGTGCCCCCGGGGTGACGATGCCGGCGCGGCAAGCGTCAGCGGGGTTGGTAACGGCGGCTTTCCGGTCGCGCATCTGCTGCGTCCCCGGAAGCCCATTTTCTAAGAATCATTGAAGTGTGCGATTAGCTGCAGACGACATTTATGGGCTCAGCGGGACTCCAAATTGCCTGCACAACCAGGCTACGGACCCTTTGATGTCCAACTGAGTGAACAAGGGTTGACTCTTGCGGAAGCACTGTTAACCTGTTTCCTGAGAAAGTGACTGTGTCGTCAATATGTACAGCTAAGGGGATAGTGCCGTGCCTCGTCGTCACCGGAGTGGCTCCAAAGGTCGTCGCAGCAGCCGGGTCATCGGCGCCGGCACCGCGGTCGGCGCGTTCCTCGCGTTCGGGATGTCCCCGCTGGGAGCGCCGGCGGTGCACGCCGACTTCGACGACGTGCTGGTCGATCTGCTCGGCCCGGGGCTGACGGACGCCTTCGCCGATCTCGGCGTCAACCTCGGTGACCAGGACGCCTGGCAGGTGGTCTTCGATCCGGTCAGCTGGACAGCATTCTTCGACGGGCTCGGTGAGCCGTCCACCTGGGATGCGATGCTGGCCGACCTCAACCTGAACGGCATCGGGTCCGCCGACTTCGACCTGCCGGGTTCGGCCGCATTCAGCTGGAACGAGATCAACTGGCTGATGCCGTTCGGTGACGGCACAGACGGCACGGCGACCAACCCCGACGGTGGCGCCGGCGGCTGGATCTTCGGCAACGGCGGCGCGGGCTGGGACGCCGACGGCACGGGTGCCAGCAACGACGGTGGCCACGGCGGCCAGGGTGGTCTGTTCGGCGGTGACGGCGGCGCCGGTGGCGACGGCTTCGACGGCGGTGACGGTGGTGCCGGTGGCGCCGCCGGCCTCTTCGCCTGGTTCAGCCATGGCGGCGCCGGCGGCAACGGTGGCGACGCGGTTACCGCGGGCGGTGATGGCGGGGCCGGCGGTATCGGTGGCGATGCCGCCCAGTGGGGCCTCTTCAGCACGGCCGGTGCCGGCGGTCACGGCGGTGACGGCGTGGTCGGTGCCGCCGGCCTGGCCGGCAGCTTCCTCGCCGGTGACGGCAACGGTGGCAACGGCGGCACCGGGGCCGCCGGTGGCAATGGTGGCCAGGGCGGTAAGGGCTCGGTCTTCTTCGGCGCCGGTGGTAAGGGCGGCGCGGCCGGGAGCGGTGGCGCGGGCGGCGCCGGGGGCGAGGGCGCCGACGGTGCCGACGGCACCGCGGGCAGCATTGACGGCACCAGCGGGGGCAACGGCGGCCAGGGAGGCAACGGCGGTGTCGCCGGCCAGGCTGGCGCGAGCGGCGCGGGCGGCTGGTTCGCCGCCAACGGCACCGCGGGCGCGGCGGGTACGCAGGGCGTCGGCGGGCTCGGCGGTAACGGCGGTACCGGTGGCGCGGGCGCCGACGGCGCGAACGGCTCCGACGGCACCGCGGCGGACCCCGACGGTACGGCCGGGCAGGCCGGTGGTCACGGTGGCGATGCCGGCCAGGCCGGCGCCGGTGGGCAGGGTGCCGGTGGTCAGGCCGACAGCGGTACGGCCGGCGCGGCCGGCAGGGGCGGCAACGGTGGTACCGGCGGCCAGGGCTATAACGCGGCCACCGACGCCACGGCGGCGGCCGGCACCGCGGGCGGCGACGGCGGTGCCGGGGGCGACGCGGGCCTGGGTGGTTTGCACGCCGACGGCACGACGCATGCGAGCGCGGGTGCTGCCGGCGTCGGCGGCAACGGTGGCGACGGCAAGGACGGTGCCGCGGGAGCCGCGGGCACGTCACCGGAGACCAAGGGCGGAGTGGGCCCCGACGGCACCGCCGGTGGCACCGGTGGCGCCGGCGGCAACGGCGGTCAGGGTGGTCTGGAAGCCGACGGCGCCCGTGCCGCGCAGGGCGACGGTGGCAATGGCGGTGCCGGCGGCAAGGGCGGCGCCGGCTATGACGCGCAGGCGGCCGGCGCCGGCGCGGGTGTCTCGGGCGGCAACGGTGGTGCCGGCGGCGATGGCGGTGTCGGTGGCACCGGATCGACTGCCGGTGCGCATGGTGCCGGCGGCGTCGGTGGCAAGGGCGGGTCGGGTACCGATGGTGCAGACGGCGGTGCCGGCTCCCAGGGTGATGCCGCCAACCCCGACGGCGGGGCCGGCGGTCATGGCGGCAATGGCGGTAACGCCGGCGTCGGCGGTGCCGGGGGTTCCTCGGGTAACGGGGTCTTCGCCAACAGCGGCGCCAGCGGTTCGGCCGGTAAGGGCGGCAACGGTGGCGTCGGCGGCGCCGGTTGGGATGCCGCTTCCGACATCGATGCGACGGCCGGTACCGCCGGCGGTAACGGCGGCGTCGGTGGTGACGCCGGCGTGGGCGGAGTGCAGGCCGACGGCAGTCGGGCGGCTTCCGGGACGGCCGGGGTCGGCGGTAACGGTGGCGACGGCAAGGACGGCGCCGACGGTGACAACGGCACGCAGCACAACCCCGACGGTGAGGCCGGTCAGGCCGGTGGCGCCGGCGGTAACGGTGGGCTGGGCGGCCTGAACGCCGACAACACCCGCGCCACCACCGGTGACGGCGGTGACGGTGGAGCCGGTGGTAAGGGCGGACACGGCTACGAGGGCTTGGACGGCGCCAGCTCGGGTGCGGCCGGTGAGCACGGCGGCAATGGTGGCGCCGGTGGCGCCGGTGGTGTCGGTGGTACCGGCACCAATGCGGGCGCGCACGGCGCCGGCGGTATCGGTGGTAACGGCGGCTCGGGTGGCGACGGTGCCGTCGGCGAGAACGGTATTGATGGCACGGCCAGCCGTGTCGACGGCACGGCCGGCCAGGCCGGTGGCGCCGGCGGCAATGCGGGCAAGGGCGGCGTCGGAGGCGCCAACGGCGACGGAACCACCGCCGCCGGCGGCCTCGATGGTTCGGCCGGCGTCGGTGGCAAGGGTGGTGCCGGTGGTAAGGGCTTCGACGGTGTCGACGGCACCGCAAGCCGGATCGACGGCGGCAACGGTGGGGCCGGCGGGGCCGGTGGTGACGGCGGCCTGGGCGGTTTGGAGACCGACGGCAACCGCGCCGCGCAGGGCGATGGCGGCGACGGTGGCGCCGGTGGCCGGGGTGGTCACGGCCAGACCGGGGCAGCCGGTGTTGGCGCGGGTGTCAGCGGTGCCAATGGCGGGGCCGGCGGCAACGGCGGCGTCGGCGGCGTCGCCGGTCAGGGCACGAATGACGGTAAGGCCGGCGCGGGCGGCGTCGGCGGTAACGGTGGCAACGGAGGCGCCGGTGCCGCGGGCTCGACCGGTGCCGACGGCACCGTCTCCCATGTCGATGGCACGGCTGGTGGTAACGGTGGCGCGGGCGGTAATGCCGGCAAGGCCGGTGCCGGTGGCGCCAATGGCGATGGCAGCGGTAAGGCCGCCGACGGCGCCGATGGAGTCGGCGGGGTCGGTGGCGCCGGCGGTCAGGGCGGCAAGGGCTTCCAGGGTGCCGACAGCACCACCGCCGGTGTGGCCGGCGGCAACGGCGGTTCTGGTGGCGCCGGTGGTAACGGCGGCCAGGGTGGCCTGAACGCCGACGGCACCACACGTGTCGCCGACGGTGTGGGCGGCAACGGCGGGGCCGGCGGGGCCGGCGGTAAGGGCTACACCGGCCAGGACGGTGCGAACGCGGACCAGGGGACAGGTGTCGGTGCTGTCGGCGGCGCGGGCGAGTCGGGCACCAATGGTGGTAACGGTGGCGCCGGTGGCGCGGGCGGCTCGGGCTCTACGCAGGGCCAGCAGGGCGTCGGCGGTGTCGGTGGCGCTGGTGGCTCCGGTGGTGACGGTGGCCGCGGTGGCGATGGTGCCCAGGGCAACGCCACGCACGTCGACGGCTATGACGCCGGCGCCGGGGGTGCCGGTGGTAACGCCGGCAAGGGCGGTATCGGGGGTGCGGGCTTTAATGGCCCGGCCGGAAACGGCGGCGATGGCACCGCCGGTATCGGCGGTGCCGGTGGCACCGGTGGCACCGGGTACGCGGGCGCCGAAGGTTCCTTGGGTGTCGACGGCGGCCACGGCGGCAACGGTGGTACCGGCGGGGACGGCGGGAAGGGCGGCCTCGAGGTCGACAACACGCGTGCCGCTGACGGCGATGGTGGTGACGGTGGCGCCGGTGGCCACGGTGGCGAGGGCTACACCGGCAAGTCCGGTGTCAACGCCGGTGACAGCGGTGAAAGCGGCACTGCGGGTGGCTTGGGTGGTGCCGGCGGCACTGGTGGTACCGGCAACGTCGGTGGCGCCGGCGGTGCTGGCGGCAACGCTGGCAACGGTGGTGACGGTGGCGACGGTGTCACCGGCGCCGACGGAGATTTCGTCACCGGCAACGGCGACGGCCAGGCTGGCGGTTCCGGTGGATCTGGTGGATCCGGTGGTAACGGCGGCCAGGGCGGCGTCGGTGGCACGTCGACCGGCGGGGGCCCGAACGGCGCCACCGGTGTCGGTGGTGACGCCGGAAACGGCGGCGATGCGGGCACGGCCGGTGACGGCGGCGACGGCGCGGGGGGTACGGCGGCCCAGGTCGACGGCGGCAACGGCGGCAACGGTGGCGAGGTCGGCTCGGCGGGTCAGGCCGGTACCGCGGGCACCGGTTCGATCGGCGGCAAGGCCGGCACCGACGGCGCGGAGATCACCGGCCCGGCCGGTAACGGTGGCGCCGGTGGCACCGGCTTCACCGGCGTCAATGCCGGTGGCGCCGGTGGCAACGGTGGTGCCGGCGGTGACGGCGGCAGCATCGGTAACGGTGGTGCCGGTGGTGACGGCGGTGACGGTGTGGCCGGCGACCGCGGCGATGACGGCGTCGGCGCCGGTGACTCGGGGACCGCGGGCCAGGCCGGTGGCGCCGGTGGTAACGGTGGTGCCGGCGGTAAGGGCGGTGCCCTCTCCGGTGACGGCGGTCAGGGTGGTGCCGGTGGCACCGGCGCCCGCGGCGGCGACGGCGGTAATGGTGTCGCCGGTGAAGACACCGTGCGTGGCGGCCCCGACAGCGATGGCCAGGACGGCGGCTCCGGTGGCGCGGGCGGCCATGGCGGTGCCGGCGGCAACGGCGGCGTCGGCGGTAGTGCCACCAACGGCACCGCTGGTACGACCGGTGTGGGTGGCGATGCCGGTGACGGCGGTAACGGTGGCCAGGGTGCGGACGGCGGCGCGGGCGCACAGGGTCGCGTGAGCACCGCGCCGGTCTTCACCGCCGGTGGCGATGGTGGCACCGGTGGCTCCGGCGGCGCCGGTGGATCCGGCGGTGTCGGAGGTTCGGGCAGCGTCGGTGGTGCCGGTGGCGACGCCGGTAGCGGCGGCGACGCCGGTAATGGTGGCACCGGCGGCAAGGGCGCTGACGGCGCGCTCGACGCGTACGGAGCCGCCGGCGTCGGCGGTAACGGTGGTGCCGGTGGTGCCGCCGGTCAGGGTGGCGCCGGTGGTGCCGGCGAAGGTGGACAGAACGGTGGTACCGGCGGTGCGGGCGCCAACGGTGGCCAGGGCGGTAACGGCGGCACCGGCGGCGACGGCACCAACGGTCACGTCGGCGCGGTCGGCGGTAACGGTGGCGCCGGCGGCGCGGCCGGTGCCGGTGGTGCTGCGGTCGATGGTGGCACGGCAGGTGTCGACGGCCACGGCGGCAATGGCGGCAATGGCGGTACCGGTGGGGAAGGCGACCACGGGGTCTACGGGGCCAATTCTGGGGCCAACGGGTCTGCCCCGACCGATGGCGGCCAGGGCCTCTCCGGTGGTGCCGGTGGTGCCGGTGGTGCCGGGGGTGCCGGCGTCAACGGCCAAAACGGTGGGTCCGGTGGTGACGGCGGCAACGGTGGCCGTGGTGGTGACGGTGGCTTCGGTGGCCGCGGTCTTAACGGCGCCGACGGCGCTGATGGTGGTCTCGGCGGCACCGGTGGTGCAGCGGGCGAAGCCGGCAAGGGCGTCGATGGCGGTGTGGACGGCATCCACGGCACGGGTGGTCGCGGCGGCGACGGCGGCTACGGCGGCGGCTCAAGCGGTGCCGCCAGCGGGCAGAGCGGCGCCAACCCGACCGTCGGCCAAGACGGCGGTAACGGTGGTAACGGCGGCAAGGGCGGTGACGGCGGTGTCGGCATCGGCGGGCAGAACGGCGGCGCCGGCGGTGACGGTGGCCGGGGCGGTTTCGCCGGCAACGGCGGTAGGGGCGGCAACGGCACTGGTGGCATCGACGGTGCTGCCGGCGGCAAGGCCGGAAACGGCGGTAATGGCGGCGACGCCGGCCGCGGTACCGATGGCGGGGCTAACGGCAACGGCGGCGTCGGCTACGAAGGTGGCATCGGCGGTGCCGGCGGCAACGGTGGAGCTGGCACCGTTGCTAACCCCGACGGTGGCAGCGGCGGCGCCGGTGGTGCCGGGGGTACCGGGGGTGTCGGCGGCCTGAACGGCGACGGGACCACCCGTGCCGGCAGTGGTGTCGGCGGCAACGGCGGTGTCGGCGGCAGCGGCGGTGCCGGCTTCAGCGGCGGCACCGGAGCCACCGCAGGTAATGGTGGCGACGGCGGTGACGGTGGCGAGGCCGGCGAAGCCGGTGGCGCCGACGCTGTCGGCGGTATCGGCGGCAACGGCGGGGCCGGCGGTAAAGGCGGAGCCGGCACTGGCGTCATTGGCGGAGAGTTCGCCCAGAACGGTGGCACCGGTGGTAGCGGCGGCTCCGGTGGCGGTGGTGGCACCACCGGCACCGCAGGAAACGGCGGCAACGGTGGTGCCGGCGGCAAGGGCTACGCCATCGGCAAGGGTGCAGTCGCGGGCGTAGGTGGCGACGGTGGTGCCGGTGCGATGGCTGACAGCAGCGGCCCGGGCCACGGCGGCGGCGGTGGCGGTGGCGGCGGTGGTGCGCGCGTCGCGGGCACCAACGGCGGCGTGGCTACCGGCACGGCTGTCGGTGGGGCAGGCGGCGCCGGTGCTGCTGGCACCACGACCGGGGCGGGCGGTCACGGTGGCACCGGTGGTGGCGCACTTATCCACGCCGACGGGTCGGGCAGCACCATCACCGATGGCACCGTCAACGGTGGCGACGGCGGCAGTGGTGGCCCCAACGGCGTCGTCGGCAACGACGGTGCCAGCAACTCGATGGTCGTCACCGCGGGTGGCTCGATCGAGAACACCACGGTGGAAAGCGGCCAAGACAGCGAAAACGCCCTCGGTGGCGGTGCTTCGCTGCTCATCACCAACGGCGGCAGCGTCGCCAACAGCACGGTGACCGGCGGCAATGCCGGTGACGGCTTCGACGGCGGCGCGGCGGCCATCGCTGTTGACGGCACCGACAGCAAGGTCATCAACGCCACGGTCACCGGCGGCAACGGCGGCGACGGTGGGGCTGGCGGCAGCGCCCACGTGAGCGCCACCGGCGGCGCCGTCATCGACACCGTCTCGGCGACCGGCGGCCACGGCAGCGACAGCGCCGCCGGTGGCGCGGCCACCATTACGGCCGACGGGACCGGTAGCACCGTCATGAACAGCGACGCCGTTGGCGGCAACGCCGGAACCGGCGACACCAGTGGCGGGACCGGCGGTGCGGGCGGCAATGCCGGCATCGAGGTGGCCAACGGCGCTTCGGTCAGCGGCGCCAGCGCCAGTGGTGGGACAGGTGGTGCGGGCACCGATGGTGGAGCTGGCGGCGCCGGAGGCGACGGCACCGTGCTGGCCACCGGCGATGGCAGCACGGTCACCGACTTCACCGCGCAGGGCGGGATCGGCGGCACAGGAACCAACAACGGCAGCGTCGCCGGCGCCGGCGGCGACGGTTTCGGTTACGCGAAGGGTGACGGCAGCACGGTTTCGGGTAGCGGCAGCGGCGGCGTCGGCGGTCAGGCCACCGGCGGTGGAACCGGCGGCACCGGGGCTGACGGCGTGGTGCAGGCATCGGACGTCGGCTCCCGCGCCGATGGCGACGCGACGGGCGGCGCGGGCGGCAAGGGCCTGGACGGCGGCACCGGCGGTGCCGGTGGCGACGGCTGGGTGAACGCCGGCGATGTTTCAGGCCCGGGTGTGGGCAGCATTGCCGAGGGGACCGCATTGGGGGGTGTCGGCGGTACCGGCACCGGCGTCGGCGGCACCGGTGGCGCCGGTTCATACGGTCAGATCGTCGGTTACCAGGGCGGCAAGGCCAGCGGCGACGCGTATGGCGGCGACGGTGGCGACGCCTCGGACGGCGGCACGGGCGGTGACGGCAACTACGGTGCTGTCCAGTCCGGTGGCAGCGGCAGCCTCGCCGAAGGCACCGCCACCGGCGGCGACGGTGGCCAGGCTCTGGAGGGCGGTGTCGGCGGTGACGGCGCGCGCGCCATTGTCGACGGCTGGGCCGGGGGCACCGCCAACGGCAGCGCCACCGGTGGTGACGGCGGGCAAGCCGGCAGCGGCGCCGACGGCGGTACGGGTGGCAACGGTGGCGAGGCCCGGGTGTACGGCGAGTTCGGCCAGGCCGGTCACGGCACGGCGATCGGTGGTAACGGTGGGGCCGGCGGCGCTGACACCGGTGGTGCCGGTGGGGATGGCGGCAAGGGCGGCGTGGCCACGGTCCGCAACGCTGATGTCGGCAGCACCGCTACCGGTGGTGTCGGCGGCGAGGGCGGGGCCGGCATGGCAGGTAACGCAGGCGGTAACGGCGGCACGGGTGGTAGCGGCACCGTGACCACATCGAGTGGCAGCGTTGGCGGGGATGCCTCCGGTGGTGCCGGTGGGGCCGGTGGCGGCGCCACGGCCACCGAGGTGGGCGCCAACGGCGGTAAGGGTGCCGGCGCACTCATCACGGCCGACGCGACGAGCAGCGCTTACGGTGCCGCCACCGGCGGTGCCGGGGCGGCCGGCGACACGTTCGGCAGCACCGCGGGCAATGGCGGTGCGGCGGATATCACCGCGACTGATGGCGCTGCGATCAATAACGCCATCGTGACTGGTGGTGCCGGCGGTGCGGGCACCGATGGTGGTGCCGGCGGCGCTGGCGGTGCTGCTACTGCCACGGCCGATGGGCAGGACAGCACAGTGACCGGCACGGCAACCGGCGGTACCGGCGGGTCCGGCAGCAACGCCGGCACCGGCGGTGCCGGCGGTGAGGGTGTCGTCAAGGCCGTCAACGGCGGTACGGCTATCGGCACCGGCGACGGCGCCACCGGAGGTAACGGTGGTGCCGGTATCGACGGCGGCAACGGTGGCGTCGGCGGCATCGGCTCGGTCAATGCCAACGGCGGCAGCGCCACGGGTGATGCGACCGGCGGTCAGGGCGGCTCCGGCGACGGCGCGGGCAGCACCGGTGGCGCCGGTGGCGAAGCCTGGGTGCAGTCCAACTACAACCAGTTGGGCGGCGGGACCGCCATCGGCACCGGCATCGGTGGGGCCGGCGGTAACGCCTCCAACGGTGGTGACGGCGGGGCCGGCGGCACCGGGATCGTGTTGGCCAACAGCGGCGGTAAGGCCGAGGGCGTCGGCACTGGCGGTGCCGGCGGTGAGGCCACGGCAGCGGACGCCAGCGGCGGTAATGGCGGTATGGGCCAGGTCGTCGCTGGTGGAAATGCCACCAGCTCGGCCAGCGGTGAGGCTACTGGCGGTGACGGCGGCGCCGGCCACGGCGGTAACGGCGGCAACGGTGAACGCGCCTTTGTCCAGGCCGTTCGGGGGTCTGCCAGTGGTACGGCGACTGGCGGTAGTGGCGGCGACGGCGCGGCCAATCATGCTGACGGGACCCGCGGTGGAAATGGCGGCAACGGTGGGTTCGCCAAGGTCGAGAGCATCGACAGCGGCTTGACCACCGGTAGTGCTACCGGCGGTGATGGCGGTGATGGTGGTGCCGGCGGCAGTGGTGCGGTCGGCGGCAAGGGTGGCCTCGGTGGTGACAGCCAGGTCGACAACGGCGCCACTGAGAGCTCCGCGACCGGTGGTGACGGAGGCACCGGCGGCGCAGGCGGTACCTACGTCGATAGCACTCACACCGGGGCTGGCGGCGCTGGCGGTGCCGGCGGTAAGGGCTTTGTCACCACCACCAACGGTGGCAGCACCGACGACGGCCACGCGGTCGGTGGTAACGGTGGCGCAGGCGGTGCTGGCGACAGTGCCGGTAATGCCGGCGGTGCGGGCGCTGCGGGTGCTACAGGCACCGTCACCGCCGATGGTGCGGGTAGTAGCGCTAGCGGTACCGCGACCGGCGGCAACGGCGGTAACGGTGGCAGCAACGGCGGCACCGGCGGGGCCGGTGGTGTCGGCGAGGTCAGCGCTAAGGCCGGTGGCTCAGCCACGGGAACCGGTGATGGCGCGATCGGTGGCAACGGCGGGGCCGGCGTCGATGGTGGCCAGGGCGGTGCCGGAGGTATCGGTTCGGTGAATGC
Organism: Mycolicibacter terrae; assembly: GCF_010727125.1. NCBI lineage: Bacteria > Bacillati > Actinomycetota > Actinomycetes > Mycobacteriales > Mycobacteriaceae > Mycobacterium > Mycobacterium terrae. The sequence goes on from NZ_AP022564.1 coordinate 4,528,241, forward strand.
CAACGGCGGCAGTGCAACTGGCACTGCGACCGGTGGCGAAGGCGGCAAGGCCACTGGTGCGGACAGCACCGGTGGCGCCGGTGGCGACGGCTGGGTGCAGTCGAACTACAACAACCTCGGCGGCGGCAACGCCAGCGGCACCGGCACCGGTGGTGCCGGTGGTGAGGCGGTCAACGGTGGCGACGGCGGCAAGGGCGGCATCGGAATTGTGCTGGCCAACAGTGGCGCCAAGGCCGACGGCACAGGCACTGGTGGTGCCGGTGGCGCCGCTGATACCGCAGGTGCTCTGGGTGGGGCCGGCGGCATGGGCCAGGTGGTTGCTGGTGGAAACCCGATCAGCGAAGCGACTGGCGCCGCGACCGGCGGCAACGGGGGCGACGCTCACGGCGGCAACGGTGGTGCCGGTGGTACCGCGTATGTGCAGGCCGCCACGAGCGCCGGCGGAACCGTGTCCGGGACCGCAACCGCCGGCAACGGTGGCGACGGCGGCACCGACGGCACGGACGGCACCGCCGGTGGCAACGGTGGTGCCGGCGGTGGCGCCAAGGTTGAGGGCTTGTTCGGCACCCACACCTCCAACGGCACCGCGCACGGCGGCGACGGCGGGAACGGTGGTGCCGGCGGCACCGGCGGTGCGGTCGGCGGTAACGGCGGCGCCGGTGGTGAGGGCAAGGTCGACAACGGCGCCACCGACAGCACGGCGACCGGTGGTGACGGTGGTGCCGGCGGCGAAGGCAGCACCGGCACCGGTGCCGGTGGCGCCGGCGGTGCCGGTGGCAAGGCCTTGGTTACCACCGCCAACGGCGGCAGCGTCAGCGAAGGCGAAGCCACCGGCGGCGACGGCGGTGCCGGCGGCGATGGCGACGCGAGCGGCAACGCCGGCGGAGCCGGCGCAGCCGGTGGTGCGGCCACCGTCACCGCCAACGGTGCTGACGGTGACAGCAAGGTCATCAACAGCTCCGCGACCGGCGGTGACGGCGGCGACGGGGGCAGCCGCGGCGCCACCGGCGGTGCTGGTGGTGCCGGTAGCTTCGTCGTCACCAATGGCGCTGAAATCACCGGCACCCACGTCACCGGTGGTGACGGCGGTAGCGGCGAGGACGGCGGCAAGGGTGGTATCGGCGGTGAGGCTGTCGCCAACGCGAATGGATCCGGCAGCACCATCACCGGCACCGCGAAGGGCGGAACCGGTGGGCTCGGCAACGCCGGTACCGGTGGCGCCGGCGGTGCGGGCTATCTGGTCGTCGACAACGCCGGCGGCACCATCGGCGGCAACGATCTCGAAGCGACCGCGATCGGCGGTGACGGTGGTGCCGGCAGCAACGGTGGCGCCGGCGGAAACGGCAGCTGGGGTGAGTTGGAGTCCCAAGGTGAGGGTGGGCTCTCGTACGGCACGGCCACCGGAGGTAGCGGCGGTGATGCCGACGGAACGGGGAGCAAGGGCGGCAACGGAGCAAGCGGCATCATCATCAGCGGCAGCCAATATGCCGGTTACGCGGGCGGGACCGCGCACGGCACGGTCGCCGGCGGTGACGGCGGTGACGCCAGTTCTGGTGGGCTCGGCGGCAACGGCGGCAAGGCCAGCATCATCGCCGGGGGCGACGGTGCCGAGGCCAGCGGATCGGCCACCGGTGTCACAGGTGGCGCGGGCATCAACGGCGGCAAGGGCGGCAGCGTCGTCTCCAACCAGTCGACGCAGATCACCGCGCTGGGTGACGGGGCCCAAGCCACCGGCAACACGGTGGCCGGCGGTACCGGCGGCATCGGTACCGACGGCGGCCAGGGTGGCGCAGCCGGTTACGTCCACGTCGGTGCGACCGGGCCGGGCGGACCGGGCAACCCCGAAAGTGCCGGCACCTACACCAGCGGTGTGCTCCAGGCCGGCAACGGCGGCAATGCCACCGGCACCGGCAACACCGGCGGTACCGGCCAGTCCCACGAGAAGATCACCCGCAATGGGGACACCACTGATGGGTTCAACTGGACTGGCACCAACGGCGCTGACAAGCCGTAAGCTCACCCCCCAACAACCGCCGCGGCCCGGTCTTTCGACCGGGCCGCGGTGGCGTTCTGGGTCGGCGCTCGCAGCGTCCGGTGACGCGGTGTCACTGGCGCTATCCGATCCGAGCACACCTACATGGTCGACCCGAGGTGCAGAAGTGGCAGAACGTGCGGGCGGGCCAACGATGCTGCCTTGGCCTGACTGGGCGTCGGCAACTGAGCTCAGCGCTAGCTGCCGACACCTCCGCAAATGCGGACCGTCAACTGCCTGGCAGAGAACGAGACGAGCGGCCCCGTGCGCCGCGTGCTGTGCGAGCCGCTGCATGTTGAGACCGCCGAGCCGGAGGATCCCGGGCGGCAGTAAATTCGTCAACCCTCTGACGGACCGCCGCCGACACCTCTATCGGTGTCCTTGGGAAGCCGTCACTGCCGGGGCTTTTCGTCTGCGACAAGAGAGTCCAACCAACCGGTCGGGAACAGCCCATCAGCAAAGAAACTGCCACAGCTATATAGCTTGCGGCAACCAATTATCAGGTTCTTGATATGACGTCTTTGCTGCTCGAGCCGAAAAATTACCCAGCAAACCTTCCTGCATGACAGGGGGTTGACCGGCGCAATTGCGGGCCGCTGCGGATCGAAATAAAAATTCGGATAAGTCTTCTTCTTCTAAAAATCTCCTGCTACCTTAAGCTGCACTGAGTCTCTTACGGTCTCGTCAACTGAGCCGCCGTCGCCTCATAGGGAGAAATCATGTCGTCGAAGAATTTCCTCGGGAAGAACAAGCGCCGGACCAGCCGCGCGATCGGCGCGACGAGTGCGGTGGGAGCGTTTCTCGCGTTTGGAATGACGCCACTGACGGCGGCGCCGGCGCGCGCCGACGGCTTCGACGAGCTCCTCGACGCCCTGTTCAGCGACGTATCGACGTGGTTCGGCCCCTCCGCGATGGACTCCTCGGTCACCGACTGGGGCGCCCTGTTCGGTGGGGACATCCCGGGCCCGGCCGAGCAGATGGTCGACCCGCTGCAATGGCTCGACGACTTCGTCGCCGACTCGATCAACATGGTGATCTACCAGCCGCTGCACAGCCTCGGCGAGATGATGATCAGCAGCGGATTCACCCTCGACGGTGTCTTCGCCAACGGCGCCGACGCCTACGTCAGCTTCGGCGACGACGGCGACCTGATCTACCACGCCGCCACGGCGGGTGGCTTCCTGTTCGGTGACGGCGGCAGCGGCACGTACTTCGACGCCGACGGTGATCTGCTCGGTGCGGACGGCTCGGCCCTGACCGACGCTGACGGCGATGTGATCACCATGGCCGACATCGAGGCCGGGACCTACTCGTTCGCCAACGCCAGCTCGATCGACCTCGATGGTGCTGCCGCCGGCATGCTCGGCGACGGCGGGGCCGGCGGCAGCGGCGACGGTCTCGGCATGGTCGGCGGCGATGGCGGTGCCGGCGGTTGGCTGTTGGGTAACGGCGGTGACGGCGGCGCGGGCGCGTTCGGCGCCGCGGGTATCGCCGCGGCAGGTGGCGCCGGCCTGGCCGGCGGCAATGGTGGTGTCGCCGGCTTCCTGTTCGGCAACGGCGGCAACGGCGGCGCCGGTGGAGCCGGCGGTAACGGTGCTGCCGGGATGAACGGCGACCCCGGCCTGGCCGGGCTCAGCTTCCCCGGCAGCGGTGACGGCGCGGCCGGCATCAACGGGACCGACGGCACGGACGGTACCGATGGCTTCGCCGGTGGCGCCGGTGGCGTCGGCGGTAACGGCGGCGCGGCCGGTTTGTTCGGAACCTCCGGCGGCGGCGGTACCGGTGGCGCCGGTGGTGCCGGTGGCGTCGGCGGCAACGGTGGTGACGGTGGCGCCGGCGGGAACGGCAACGACAACACGCAGCCTCCCGGCAGCAACGAGGAAGGCATCAGCGCGCTGGCCGTCGACCCGACCGGTCCCGGCGGCGACGGCGGTTCGGGCGGTAACGGCGGTAGCGCCGGATCCGGTGGTGCCGGTGGCGTGGGTGGCGCCGGCGGTAACGGCGGTGCCGGTGGCTTCTTCGGCATTCACACCGCGGGTGCGGCCGGTGACGGCGGCGCCGGTGGTGCCGGCGGCGGCTCCGGCCTGGCCGGCAACGGTGGCAACGGTGGCAACGGTGGTTCCGGCGGCGGCGCCGTGCCGGCCGAAACCACCGAGCTGGCCCGCGCCGACGCAGCCCCGACCGGCCTTGTCGGTGGCGGCAACGGCGGCACCGGCGGCAACGGTGGCAACCTCGGCACGGTCGGTGTCGGCGGCAAGGGTGGCGCGGCCGGCAGCAGCACCGGGCTTCTCTTCGGTGGTACGCCGGGCAACGCGGGTGCCGACGGTGCCGACGGCACGCTCCCGACCACCGTCTCGGGCAACGGCGGCAACGGTGGTATCGGTGGCGCCGGCAACGGGCTCAATGCGGACAACACCGGCGTGGCCGGGGGCATCGGCGGTAACGGCGGTGCCGGTGGAGACCACGGCAACGGTGGTAACGGCGGCGCCGGTGGCGCCGGCTCGCAGGGTGGCGAGGGCGCGGCCGGCTCCTTCGACAACGAGGGCACCGGAGCCGGCGGCGACGGCTTCGACGGTGGTGCCGGTGGTACGGGTGGCCTCGGCGGCGCCGGTGGCTCGGTGTCGGGCAACGGCGGTAACGGCGGCGCCGGTGGTGTCGGCGGCACCGGCGGTACCGGTGGCACCGGTGCCGACTCGCTCGACCCGACGGTGGCCGGTGGCGCGGGTGGCAACGCCGGTAACGGCGGCGTAGGCGGTGCCGGCGGTAACGGCGGCAACGCGACCAACGGCAACGGCGGCAACGGCGGCGACACCGGTAACGGCGGCAAGGGTGGGGTCGGCGGTGACGGCGGCCAGGGCGCCAACGGGGTGATCACGCCGGCCCTCGCCGACGCCACACAGATGGACCAGACCGACCTCGACGGCTCGACTCCGGTCGTCATCGACCCCGTGCCGCCTGACCAGACCGAGCCGCCTGAGCCCGGCACCGGCACCATAACGCCGACCGCGCCCGTGGCCGCGCCGTCTGCCCAGAACGGCGTCGGCGGCACCGGCGGTCTCGGCGGCAACGGGGGTAACGGCGGCGCGGCCGGTGCAACGGTCGGCACCGGCGGTACCGGCGGCGGCGACGGACACACCGACGGGTCCGACGGCAACGTCGGCCGCATCGGCGACGGCGGCGACGGCGGCGCCGGTGGTCTGGGCGGTAACGCGGCCGGCGACGGCGAGGGCGGCTTCCTCGGCAACGGCCTGAGTCCGGCGCACGAGGACGCGACCGGGGTCGGCGGCTCCGGCGGCAGCGGCGGCACCGGCGGCTCCGGCTACCAGGCCGGCAACGGCGGCACCGGTGGTGCCGGTGGCCAGGGCGTCTACGGCGGCACCGGTGGTAGCGGCGGTGCCGGCGGCGCGGTGACCTCCACCGCCGACGGCGGCAACAACACCGGCGGTAACGGTGGCTCCGGCGGTAAGGGTGGCGACGGCTCCGGCCACGGCGGCTACGGCGGCCAGGGCGGTGCCGGCGCCAACGCGACCGGCGATCAGACCGCGGGCAACGGTGGTGACGGCGGCGCCGGTGGCAACACCAGCGGTGAGGGCAACACCGGTGAGTTCGGCACGCTGGCCGGCGGCCACGGCGGTAACGGCGGCGTCGGCGGTTCCTCCGAGAACGGCGCGGCGGGCTCCGGCGGTAACGGCGGCAACGGGGGCACGGGCGCACCCGTGGGCGATGTGAACAGCCCGGTCTACAGCACCGGGGGCTCCGGCGGTACCGGTGGTGATGGCGGCACGACCGTCGGCGGCACCGCCGGTGACGGTGGCGTCGGCGGTGACGGTGGTACCGGCAGCTTCACCGGCGGCCACGGCGGCGCCGGCGGCAACGGCGGTGCGGTGGCCGTGGACAGTGACGGCAACGCCGGAACCGGCACGGCCGGCAACGGCGGCGGCGGCGGTGCCGGCGCCAATGGCGGCGCCATCAATGGCGCTGACGACACCAACCTCGTGACCGGCGGTCAAGGCGGCAACGGTGGCAGCGGCGGTGCTGCTGACGGCACGACGGCCGGCCAGGGCGGCGGCGGCGGTGGTGGCGGCGGTGGCGCCGTCATCCAGCAGACCGACGGCGGCACCGTCACCAGAAGCACCGCGACCGGAGGTGACGGCGGCGACGGCGGGGCCGGCAGCCTGACCGGCGTCGGCGGCCAGGGCGGCACCGGCGGCTATGGCGGCATCCAGGCCGACGGTCAGGGCAGCACCATCGACAGCGCCAACGTGGCCGGTGGTAACGCCACCAACGGCGGCGCCAACGGGGTGAACGGCCAGGACGGCGCCGACAACACGCTGATCAACAACGGCGGTGGTGCCGTCCAGGACGTCACGGTGAAGAGCGGCGACAACGTCGGCGACCACGTCGGCGGCGGCGCCACGGTGAATGCCGGCGACGGCGGCAGCATCGTCCACAGCTCGGTGACCGGCGGCAACGCCAGCGCGACCGCCGACGGTGGCGCCGCGAGCCTGACCGCCACCGGCGCGGACAGCGCGATCACCAACAGCCATGCAACCGGTGGCAACGCCGGCACCGGCACCAACGGTGGCAACGGCGGCGCCGGCGGCGCCGCTGAGATCACCGCCACCGACGGTGCCGTCATCGACCAGACCACCGTCGTCGGCGGCGACGGCGGGACCGGCGACAACACCGGCACCGGCGGCACGGGCGGCGCGGCCGTTGCGTCGGCAACCGGCGCGGACAGCACCATCATCGGCAGTGCCACCGGCGGCACCGGCGGCCTCGGTGACAACGGCACCGGCGGCGACGGCGGGGCCGGCTACCTGGTCGTTGACAATGCCGGCGGGTCGATCGGCGGCGGCGGGAACGACGCGGTGGCCCAGGGCGGCAACGGCGGCTCCGGCACCGACGGTGGCGTCGGAGGCAAGGGCGGCTGGGGCGAGCTGGAGTCCGGCGAGCTCGGGCAGGCCAGTGCTGCGGGCGGCAACTCCTACGGCACCTCGACCGGCGGCGACGGCGGCAACGCCACTGGCGAGGGTAGCCAGGGTGGTAACGGCGGAAGCGCGGACATCCAGAGTTCCAAGGTGACCGGATCGCTCGGCGGTCCCGGTGGCACGGCCAGCGGCACCGCGCATGGCGGTAACGGCGGCGACGCCACTGCGGATGACGCGGGCAACGGCGGCGCCGGCGGCGACGGCGGCAAGGCCAGCATCGCCACCGGCGGGGACCCGGGCAACCTGGCCAACGGCACGTCGACCGGCGGCAAGGGCGGTGACGGCCTGGACGGCGGCACCGGCGGGCTCGGCGGGTCGAGCCGGCTCGACGCCTTCGGTAATGACGGCGCCGACCCGGCAACTGCCTCCACCGCTACCGACGGCACCGCGACCGGCGGCAACGGCGGCACTGGCACCGGAGCCGACAACACCGGCGGCAACGGCACCGACGGCAACATCGTCAACACCGGTGGCGCGCAGTCGAACGGCACGACGGCGAGCGGCACCAACGGGGCGAACAGCCCGGCTACGCCGTAGTCGGCGGTTTGCGAAACCGTGATGGCTTCTTGACCAAACATCAAGCGCGCGTGCGGAAGACTAAATCTCAATACCGCGTAACCTGTTATTTGCCTTAGGTTATTTCGCGCTCGCAAAATTGCGTATCGAAGGAGATTCATGCCGCCGCTCGATGCGTTGGATCATGCGCCGTCAAAAACCGTTGCACGCCAACGACACCCGAACCCTGGCGAGTCGATACCCGAATTCGCTTGGCCCACGCTGGCGTTGGGTGTCGGCGCGTCGATTGTCTTTGTCCTTTCGACGGTCGCAGCGATCGGCGGTTCGGCTCCCGCGTGGCTCACCATCGCGGTCAACACCGCAGTCGTCTATGCGATGTTCATGGTGGCCCACGATGCGCTGCACCACGCGCTCTCCTCGACCAGCTGGGTGAACTCGGTGGTCGGTCGGGCGGCTTGGCTCTTTGTCGCACCGACGTTTTCGTTGCCGTCGTTCAGCTACGTCCACCTCACGCACCACCGCAACGCCAACGACGGCGAGAACGACCCGGACATGTTCGCCACCCACGGGCCGGCCTGGCAGCTGCCCTTTCGTTGGGCGCTGATGGATGTCTTCTATGCCGTCTGGTACTGCCGCCAGCTCAAGCGGCGGCTGCGGCATTCCCGGCGCCGTCCGTTGGCTGAGGTCGCCGAAACGGCGGTGGTGTTCTCGTTGAGTATCGCGGGTGTCTGCATCGCGATCGCCACCGAAAACTTCTGGATCCTCGCGGCCGCCGTGCTGATCCCGCAGCGCATCGGGATGGTGATCCTGGGCTGGTGGTTCGATTGGTTGCCGCACCACGGGCTGGAGCAGACGCAGCAGGAGAATCGCTACCGCGCCACTCGGAACCGGGTCGGCATGGAGCAGGTGTTGATCCCGGTCATGCTCTCCCAGACCTATCACCTGGTGCACCACCTGCACCCGTGGTTGCCGTTCTACCGGTACGCGCAGGCCTGGCGCGGCAACGAGGACGCTTACCTGGCCCACGATCCGGCCATCGCCACCGTCTTCGGCCGGGAACTGACACCCGCCGAGTACCGGGAATGGAAGGCGGGGTAGCTCAGCGCACCCGGAAGATCACCGTCCGCTGCACGATGAAGTTGATGACGGTCGCGGTGCCCTGCGCGGCCACGAAGGCCACCGGGAGCGCCCACCGCTGGTAATCGAGCAGGTCCAGCACCAGGTGGTTGATCCCCACCTGTACGGCGAACGTCAGTGCGTAGAGCGCCATCACCGCGATGAACCGGCCGGTGTGCGCTGAGGACTGAAACGTCCAGCGCCGGTTGATCAGATATGCGGTGATGGTGCCGGCGATGAAGCTGATCGCCTTGGCCAGGTCGACCGTGACGCCGAAGCCCAGGTACAGCAGCAGGTACAGCCCGAAGTCCACCACCGCCGACATCGCCCCGGTCACCAGGAAACGCCACACCTGCGTGGTCAACGGCAGGGGCGTGTTCGTCGAAGCGGTCTCGGCCACCCGGGAAGCTTAAGTCCTACGCTGAAGACCATGCCCGCCGTCATCGCCGAAATCGAGGCGATACCGCTGCGCATTCCGCTCAAGCCCGACCTGCCCGGGGCCGCGTTGTGGGGTGAGACGCTGAGCGCCGCGGACTCGTTGCTGGTCAAGGTGACCACCGACGACGGCGTGGTCGGCTGGGGCGAGGCGTTCGGGCTCTACGGCACCGCGCTGGCCGTCCGCGCGCTCGACGACCTTGTCGCGCCGCTCTGTCTCGGCCACGGCACTGCCGACATCGCGGCGCTGATGGACCACGTGCAACGCAAGCTGCACGTCTTCGGGCGCGGCGGCGCGATCACCTACGCGCTGTCGGCGGTCGACATCGCGTTGTGGGACATCGCCGGCAAGCGTGCCGGCGTCCCGATCTCGAGGCTGCTGGGGGGCGGTCTTCGGGACATGCGCTGCTACGCCAGCCTGGCCTGCTACACCGAACCGCACCGGGTCCGCACCGCGGTACGCCGCGTCCTCGACGCCGGATTCACTGCGATCAAGCTGCACGAGTCGACGCTGCCCGCGATGCACGCCGCCCGCGCCGAAGCTGGGCCCGAGGTCGCGTTGATCGTCGACGCCGGCTGTGCCTGGACGCTGGGGCAGGCCCAGGCCGTCGCCGCCGAGCTGCACGACCTCGGACTGTTGTTCTTAGAGGAGCCGCTGTGGCCGCCGGAGAACTTCGACGGCCTGGCCGAACTGCGCCGCAGCACCGGATTGCCGGTGGCCTCCGGCGAAAACGTCGGCACCATCATGGAATTCGAGCGCCTGCTGACCGCGGGCGCGGTGGACTTCGTGCAGCCCAGCCCGGCCAAGATGGGCGGTATCACCGAGCTGCGCAAGGTCTTTCCGCTGGCGGCCGTGCGCAATGTCGGGATGATGACGCACTCGTTCTACGACGGGCCGGGGCTGCTCGCCGCAGTTCAGGTGACCGCCGCTTTGGGCGGTACCGACGCGATGATCGAGTGGCGCTGGTTCGACCTGGAGGCCTCGATCTACGGCGACGCGCTGGCGCCGAGGAACGGGCGGATCACGGTGCCGGACGGGCCGGGCCTGGGGCTCGACCCGGATCCTGAGGTGATCAGCGCCTACCGCTGTTGATTCTGCGTCCACCACGCGAAAGTGCGAGTAGCCGGCCTGGCCGGCGCAGAGTCAACACGGGTCGGCCGACACGGAAGTCACGGATGTGGCCTGGACTCGGACCGGGCTACACCCAGTAGGCCACCCGCGCCCGGAACTGGCGCAGCACCATCGCGGCCACCGCCCATCCGAGCACGGTCAACACCAGCACTATCGCCCAGTGCCGCAGCGGCTGGTGCGCGCCCAGCAGCGGAGCCCGCACGATCTCCAGGTAGTGCATCAGCGGGTTGAGCTCGACGACGTTGATCCAGCGGGTGGCGCCCTGGGCGCGCAGCGTGTCGTAGTTCCAGATGATCGGCGTCATCAAGAACAGCAGCTGCACCACACTGAACAGCAGCGGCGCGATGTCGCGGTAGCGGGTGGCCAGAATCCCGAAGCACAGTGACACCCACACGCAGTTCAGCGCGATCAGCACCAGCGCCGGGATCACCGAAAGATCCGCCCACGACCAGGGTTTCGGGAATATCAGGGCGATCGGCACATAGATGACGATGTTGTGGGCGAACAGGATCATCTGCCGCCACACCAGCCGGTAGACGTGCACGCTCAACGGCGTCGGCAGCTGTTTGATCAGTCCCTCGTTGGCGACGAACACGTCGGCGCCCTCCAGGATGGCGGCGTTGAGCAGGTTCCACACGATCAGCCCCAGCGTCACGTACGGCAGGTGCACGGCCAGGTCGAGGTGAAACAGTTTGGAGTACAGCCCGCCCATCGCCACCGCCGTGGTGGCGGTGCCGATGGTGATCCAGAACGGGCCCAGCACGCTGCGGCGGTAGCGCTGCTTGATGTCCTGCCAACCCAGGTGCAGCCACAGCTCGCGGCGGCGGAATCCGTCCACCAGATCCGCCCACGCCCGCGCAAAAGTTTTGGACTGCGCGGCGACGTCGGTGAAACTCATTGCTGCCCCTCGGGTTTGGCGAACTGCTCGCGACGTCCCAGCCTGCGCAGCCGGATCCATTCGATCAACCCGGCCGGGTCGCGGCGTGATACCAGGAAGAACCAGCCGAACCGCAGCCACTCCTGGACCAGCAGCCGGCGCATTCCGGGCTGGGCCATCAGGTAGCCGCGGTTGCGGTAGGTGAAATAGCGTTTGGCCGCGTCATCGGGGTATTGGGTGTGCATTCGCCCGGCCAGGATCGGCTTGAACTCCGCCGAGCCGCACGGGTGCAGGTAGGCCGCGTTCAGACACGTCCCGAACGCCAGGCCGGAGCGCACCAGCCGGCGGTGTATCTCCACCTCGTCGCCGCGCATGAACAACCGCAGGTCGGGCACCCCCACCGCATCCAGCGCGTCGGCGGTGAACAGCGCCCCGTTGAACAGCGACGCGATCCCGGGCAGTAGATCCTGCGTTGCATCACTGCGTAATTCGCTGATCTCGCGCCGCCACACCAGGCCGCGCCGCAGCGGGAACGCCAGCCGGGACGGGTCGTCGATGTTGCACACCATCGGCGAAACCTCCGCCAGGTGGTGCTTGGCCGCGCAGGCCAGCAGCTCCGACAGCACGCCGGAGTCGGCCGGTCTCCCGTCGTCGTCGGCCAGCCACACCCAGTCCGCCCCGGCCGCCAGGGCGTGCAGCATGCCCAGCGCGAAACCGCCTGCGCCCCCGAGGTTTCGCTGCGATCCGAGGTAGGAGCACGGCACCGGCTGCCCGGCCACCAGATCGGCCACCGCGGGATCGTTGTCGTTGTCGACGACGATCACGTGATCCGGTGGGCGGGTCTGGGTCACCAGCGCTTTGAGCGACTCGGCCAGCTGATCGACCCGGCGGTGGGTGACGACGACCGTGTAGACGGTTTCGGTCACGCGGTGTCCCCGGCCTGGGTCTCGGCGAGCACCTCGCGCACGTGCCGGGCGGCGTCGGGGCCCTCGTAGGCGCCGACCACGTCCTCGATCCCGCCGGTCATCTTGATCGTGCCGTGGTCGATCCACATCGCGGTCTTGCACAGCCGGGCCAGAAACTCATTGGAGTGGCTGGCGAACACCAGGATTCCGGAGCGCTCCACCAGCTTCTGCAGCCGGGTCTGGGCCTTCTTCAAAAACTCGGCGTCCACCGCGCCGATGCCCTCATCCAGCAGCAGGATCTCCGGGTCGATACTGGTGACCACTCCCATCGCCAGCCGCACCCGCATGCCGGTGGAGTAGGTGCGCAGCGGCATCGCCAGATAGTCGCCCAGTTCGGTGAATTCGGCGATCTCGTCGACCTTGGCGGCCATCTGCTTGCGGGTCTGGCCGAGGAACAGGCCGCGGATGATGATGTTCTCGTAGCCGGAGATCTCCGGGTCCATTCCGACACCGAGGTCGAACACCGGCGCCACCCGGCCGACCACGCTCGCCGATCCCCGGGTCGGCTCGTAGATGCCCGAAAGCAGCCGCAGCAGTGTGGATTTGCCGGCGCCGTTGTGCCCCACCAGACCCACCCGGTCCCCGAGTGAGAGTGACATGGTGATGTCGCGCAGCGCCTCGACGACCACCACGTTGGAGTTGTTGCGCCCGATCGCGCCGCCGGCCTTGCCGAGGAACGCCTTCTTCAACGACCGCGACTTGGCGTCGAAGATGGGGAACTCAACCCAAGCGTCGTGGGTCTCGATTCGTGGATCGGTGGCGGACAAGGCGGCTACAGGTATTGGCCGGCGCCGGTGTGGCCCTGCCCGCTGTGCCCGCCGGCGGTGGCGCCGGGCGGCAACGCGCCGTGGCGCATCTGCTCCAGCTGCGCGCGGGCGGCCATCTGCTGGGCGAACAGGGCGGTCTGGATGCCGTGGAACAGCCCTTCCAGCCAGCCCACCAGCTGGGCCTGGGCGATCCGCAGCTCGGCGTCCGACGGGGTGGCGTCCTCGCGCAGCGGCAGCGTCAGCCGGTCCAGCTCCTCGCGCAGCTCCGGGGCCAGGCCGTCCTCGAGCTCGCGGATGCTGGCGGCGTGCACCTCACGCAACCGCACCCGGCTGGCGTCGTCCAGCGGGGCCGAGCGCACCTCCTCGAGCAGCTGCTTGATCATGGTGCCGATCCGCATCACCTTGGCGGGCTGCTCGATCAGGTCGGTCAGCGACTGCTCGTCGGCGTCGGCGTCGGGCTCTCTCGACGCCCCGGCCGACAGCAGCCGCGGGTCCCCGCCGCTGATGATCTCGATGTCGTCTGAGCCGTCCGCGCTGCTACTGCCCGTGCTCAACGTCCCCGCCTCCCTGCCATTCGTAGATGCTGGCCCCGCCATTGTCGTAGATCTTGGCCCAGGACCGCGATTTCTCCAGTGACACTAACCCGTCGGGCAGACTGAACCCGCGCACCGTGGGGCTGCTGATCAGCACGTAACGGATGTTGAGGGCGTGGATGGCCTGCGCCACCCGCGGATCGGTGTCGGCGTCGTCGGCGTAGGCCCAGAAAATGAACCGCTGCGGTCCGGGCCCCTGCTGCTGGGGGTAGTCGTAGTGCGTCCACAGCGGGTGCAGGTCGGCGACGGCGTACATCCAGGCGCTGCCGTCGACATTGGCGTTGCCGATCACGGTGTCGCGGGCCCCGGGCAGCGCGGCCAGATAAGCGAAGGCCTCCAGGTCGCGGGCATCGACCATCACCGAGTCGTACTTGTCGCCGAACAGAAAGGCGTGCCGCGGCAGGTAGTGCCAGGCCAGCCCCACCGTCGCCCCGACCAGCAGCGCCCCGGTCAGCACGCCCTGAAGGCGGCCCCGCGCGACGAGTGAGACCAGCGCTGCCAGCCCGATGCCGGCCATCGGGATCAGCAGCAGCGTCATCGCCGCCATGATCCGGCGGGGGTCGCTGTAGAACAGGTCGGTGAACCGGCCGACGACGGCGCCGGCCGGGCCGCCGAACGGTGCCGAGGAGTGCACCACCCCCACCACCAGCACCGCCCACAGCGCCAGCGGCCACCACACCTTGCGGACGGCCAGCAGCGCCAGGCCGACGGCGGTCAGGCCGACCAGGGTGTACTGGATCGGGAAGTCGTTGAGGTGGCGGGTGTGCAGCAGCAGCGCGTCGCGCAGCCCGGATTTGCGGCCCTCATGGGTCAGAAACGAGTGCCCGGCGATGATCTCGGCCTGCTTGCGCACGCTCAGCAACTGCGGCAACAGCAGCAGAGCGGTCGGCACCAAGACGGCGGCCAGCGCCAGGGTGTCGCGGCGCTTGCTGCGCAACGGGTTCCACAGAGCCCCGTCCCGCGGACACAGCCACCACGCCGCCACCAGCAACACCGTCACCACGCCCCCGGTCAGATGCACCGAGAAGACCCCGACCAGCGCCAGCACCGCCACCGGAATACGGTCCCGCAGGGTGCGCACCGAGGTGATCAGCGTGAACGTCGGCACCACCAGCCCGTAGGCCACCAGGTTGGGCATGGCCGCGGTACCGAACTCGACGTAGGGCAGCGCGGTGAACGACGCCGACAGCGCCGCGGCGGTCGCCGCCGAGACCGCGGTGCGCCGGGTGGTGGTGACTCGCTTCAGCAGATTCCAGGTGAGCAGTGCGGCGCTGATCGGGAACAGCCACACCGAGGCGGCCAGGCCGGCCAGGGTGAAACCGGTGGTGGGTGCCGCGCCGGTCAGCTGGCACAGCACCGCGGTCAGCGCGTGAAACGCCGACGGGTAGTAGAGCGGAGCGTGGGTCTCGACGTTGCGCAGTTCACCCATGTGGGTCGGCGAGGCCTGGCCGGTGTCGAGGATGAAGCGGACGGTGTTGGCGTGCCAGACCGCGTCCCAGGTGCTGGGAATGCTCTGCCAATCCGGAAGGCCCCGCACCGCCGCCCAGCCGATCAGCAGCATGCCCAGCAATACCCCGGCCGCCACCGCCGGCGTCGGCCCGGCCGCGGCCGTCGGTGCGGCCACGTGGATGCCGGGACGGCGGTCCAGCCACCCCCGAATACCTCTGGCCAGTCCGCCGACCAGCGCGCCGACCAGCACCAGCGTGACCAGTGCGGTGCCCGCGTTCCAGGGGATTCCCCACGCGCCGAACGGCACGATGGCCAGGCCGACCAGCCCGTAAGTCAGCGCGGGACCGACCGTGATCGCCACTGGCCAGCTCAGCCGCGCTGCGGCGGCGACGAGTGTCCCCGGCAGGACCAGCAGCAGCAGCGCGGCAGCCATTCCGAACCCGAGAAGCACTGCACTAGTATGTCTGCCAAGGTGACACGGCTCAGCGCGGCGGGGGAGCTATCCGGTTATCCGATACTTTCACCGATCACCCGATCTTGAGTAGTTCTAAGGTGGCTGACATGGCCTTCGATGTCGCCAGGGTGCGCGGACTGCACCCGACCCTCGGTGACGGGTGGGTGCACTTCGACGCTCCTACGGGCATGTTGATCCCGGACTCGGTGGCGACCACGGTGTCGACCGCGTTCCGCGGCTCGTTGGCGACGGCGTCGGGACCGCACCCGGCGGCCCGGCGCAGTGCCGCCGTGCTGGTCGCGGCACGCCAGGCGGTGGCCGATCTGGTCGGCGGCGATCCCGCCGGGGTGGTGCTGGGCCCCGACCGGGCGGTGCTGCTGAACGCGCTGGCCGATGCCGCGTCGTCGCGGGTGAGCCTGGGCTACGAGACGGTGGTCAGCCGACTCGACGACGAGGCCAACATCGCGCCCTGGGTGCGCGCCGCCAACCGCTACGGCGCCAAGCTCAAATGGGCCGAGGTGGACATCGAGACCGGGGAGCTGCCGAGCTGGCAGTGGGAGAACCTGATCACTCCGTCGACCCGGCTGGTGGCCGTCACCTCGGCGTCGGGCGTGCTGGGCACGGTCACCGACCTGCGGCCGGTCACCAAGCTGGTCCACGACGTGGGCGGGGTGACCGTGATCGACCACTGCGCGGCGGCGCCGTATCAGCTGATCGACATCAACGACGTCGAGGGTGACGTGGTGGCCCTCAACGCGGCCGCCTGGGGCGGCCCGCCGGTGGGTGCGCTGGTGTTCCGCGACCCGGCGCTGATCGACACGTTCGGGTCGGTGTCGCTGAACCCGCACGCCGTGGGCCCGGCGCGGCTGGAGGTCGGCCTGCACCAGTTCGGCCTGCTGGCCGGGGTGGTGGCCAGCGTCGAATACCTGGCCTCGCTCGACGAGTCCGCCCGGGGCAGCCGGCCCGAGCGGCTGGCGATCTCCATGCAGTCGGCCGGGCAGTATCTGAACCGGCTGTTCGACTATCTGGTCGGTTCACTGCAGTCGCTGCCGCTGGTTATGATGATCGGTCAGCCGGAGGTCCGCATTCCGGTGGTCAGTTTCGCGGTGCAGAAGGTACCCGCCGAACGGGTGGTGCAGCGGTTGGCCGACAACGGCGTGCTGGCGATCGCCAACGCCGGGTCGCGGGTGCTGGACGTCATCGGCGTCAACGACATCGGCGGCGCGGTCACGGTCGGGCTGAGCCACTACTCGACGGCCGCGGAGATCGACCAGCTGGTGCGCGCGCTGGCCTCGCTGGGATGACGGTTCCCGGCCGTTTCCGATCCATCGCCGGCCGGTGTCACGCAGGCTACGCTGTGGGCCGTCAACGAAGCACCGCGTAAGGCAGATCAGAAGATGGCAGAACCGACGACCTCCGCTACCCCACCGTGCCGGACACCCTGGTGGACCTGATGCGGCAGCAGGCCGCCCGGCATCAGGACACCCCGGCGTTCATCTTCTGCCCCGACGGGGATGTGGAACAGGACCGGATCACCTACCGCGAACTGGACCGTCGCGCCCGGTCGATCGCGGTGAATCTGCAGCGCCAAGGCGCAGCCGGGGAACGCGTGCTGGTGCTCTGCCGTCCCGGTGTGGACAGCGTTGCGGGACTGTTCGGCTGTTTCTATGCCGGTGCCGTCGCGGTTCCGGTTGACGAGCACTGGCCGATCCGACGGATCGAGACCGTCGTCCCCGAAGCGCGCGCCCGTTTCGCCCTGGCGACGGCCAAGACACAGTCCAAGATGAAGGCCGCCGTGGCCGGCCTGGACGCCGGAACCGACTTGCGCTGGCTGGCGATGGACGAGGACTCCGACGACGGGGCGGCCTGGGAGCGCCTGGACGTCGATGAAGACACCGTCGCCATGATCCAGTACACGTCGGGTTCGACCGGGGTGCCGAAGGGCTGCGTGCTCACCCACCGGAACTACGTGAACAACCTGGAGATCATCCGTCAGGCGTTGGACCCCCGGGACGACGATCCGGTGTTCGCCAGCCCGGTCAGCGGGGTGTCGTGGCTGCCGCAGTACCACGACATGGGCTTCGTCGGCGGCATCCTCGGCACCATCTACGGCGGCCGCACCACCGTGCTGATGGCGCCCAGTTCCTTTCTTATGCGCCCGCTGCGCTGGCTGCAGGCGATGTCGCGCTACCGGGCGGTGATCAGTGCCGCGCCCAACTTCGCCTACGACGCCTGCGTCAAACGCAGCACCCCGCAGCAGCGTGCCGCGCTGGACCTGTCGAACTGGTCGATCGCGGTGGTCGGCGGGGGTCCGATCAGCGCGGAAACCCTGCGGGCCTTCAGCGAGGCGTTCGAGCCGGCTGGTTTCCGCCCCGAAGCCTTCCGGCCCGCCTACGGGCTGGCCGAAGCGACGCTGGGGGTGTCCGGAGTGTCGAATTCGGCGGTGCCGGTGATCCGGCACCTCGACCGGACCGCCCTCGGCGAGGATCGGGTGGTCGAGGTGGACCCGGACGCCGCCGGCGACGCGGAGCGGACACTTTCGCTGGTGGGCTGCGGAAAACGCCAAGGCGACCAGGACGTGCTGATCGTGGACCCGGAGACCCGGGTGCAGCGCGGGCCGGAGGAGGTCGGCGAGATCTGGGTGGCGGGGCCGAGCGTCGGAGTGGGCTACTGGGGGCGGCCGGAGGAGACCGAACACGCCTTCTCAGCGCACCTGGCCGACACCGGGGCGGGCCCCTACCTGCGCAGCGGCGACCTGGGGTTCTTCCGCGGCGGCGAGCTGTACATCACCGGCCGGTGCAAGGACCTGATGACGATCGACGGCTACAGCCACTACCCCAACGACATCGAGTTGACCGTGCAGAACTGTCACCCGGCCCTGCTTCCCGGCCGAGGTGCGGTGTTCCAGTTGCCGACCGAGCGCTACGCCCGGGAATACGTGGTGGTGGTCCAGGAGGTGCACCACCACGACGCCGCCGGCATCGATCCGAACGACCTGATCGATGCGATCCGGGCGGCGATCCCCACCCACCACGGGATCGAAGCGCAGGCCGTGGTGTTGCTCGCCGATGCGGATACCGACCACCACCAGCGGCAAGATTCAGCGCAGTGCCTGCCGCGACCAGTACGTCGCCGGTGAACTGGCCGTGCTGGCGCAGTGGGAGGAGCCGCGGCCACAAAAAGAGGGACCGGGCGTGGGGAACGCACTGCTGTCCGGCCTGGCACGGCTCGCCGTGGCAGGGCTGGCGCAGCGGCGGCCGGGGTCGCAGGGTGACCGGCGGGGCGAGGACTGAGCGGCTGATCGGGTCGCGCTGAAATCGCCGCTGGCCGAGCCCTGCTCGGAAGGCGTCGGTTCTGTCCGAAATACGCAGCGTCACAACGCATCAGCGTGAGTAGGGGCGGTGCTTGACGGCGCGGACCGGTGAGAAGGTCGTTGCGCCGTACCGTTGCGAACAACCCGCGGCGGAAAGTGATTCGCGAATCACCGGTGGGTGAAAAAGGGCCTTCGGACTGCGGGGGAACTCTCCCGGCCGGATCCCGGCGGTGCCGACGCCTCGGCAGCGTTCTCCCAGGATGATCGCGCGGCCCGGCCGGTAGCCGGTCCCGGCACGGTCGAGTGGGCGGGGTCCCGCCCCGTGCGCCGAGCAGCTTGTCGAGGGCGCACCGCCGCCAGAAGCACGCCACGGCGCCGTCCAGCTGCCGTCCCGCCGGCCGGTAACCCCCACCGTCCGGGCTGAGGCAGCACGACTGCGTCGCCGGGCCGTCCCGGCCCGCTGTTGCGGCCGTTTCATCTGGTTGGCCGCGCTCAGGGTTGCTGCCTGCACCAAGGACCGTGACCTCTCTGAATAACGATTAACAAAATCTAAGGAAACGATTTTCGCCCGAACGGAAGTCACGGCGTACCAGGGACACAGACTTCCGTACTACCGGACTCATATCGCTTTACGAGCGATTTTTGGGCTTTTTGTGGAGCAGTTTCATTAGAAAATTTCCGCTTCGACAAAACCTAAAACTCATGTAAAGTTCAGCAACGTCCATGATCAGTTTCCTAGGAGAGCATGATGCAGCTGGCGCTTCGCCCGTACGTCACACCCGGCGTCGTCATCGCGGGCGCCGCCCTCGTCGCGGTAAATGCGGCGGTCCCCACCGGGTTCGTACGCCCACCCGCTGAGGTCCGCCTGGCACTTCCTGCCGTCGAGCACCATCCCGTCGCGCTCACCGCCGGACCGGACCTCCTGGGCCCGTGGGTCGACCTTTTCAACAACACCGCCACGAACCTGGCGGCGATGGGATCCGACAACGGCTGGGGCAATCTGCTCGAGCAGATCTTCACCGACCCGAGCTCGCTGTCGCGGCTCCCGGAGGTGTTCGACTTCCTGACTGAGCTGATGCCCTCGATCAGTGGCTCCGACCCGATCATGGTTCTGCTCTCGCCGTTCCTGACCATCGGGATGGGGCTGATCGGCCCGCTGGTCACGGTCAACGACGCGATGCAGGACATCCTCAATCAGATCTTCAATCCGACCGATCCGCTCGACCCGTTCGCGGCGATCTTCACGTCGTTCCCGCGACTGCTCGACGCGTGGCTGAACGGCACCAGCACCATCGATGTGGCCGGCATCAGCATCCCCGCGTTCAACGGCATCCTGGTCCCGGGCCAGAACCTGGTCATCGACCTGACCGCCAGCGAGGCGGTCGACGGGCTCAACATCGGCGACCAGACCGTCGCCAGCCTGCTCGACCAGACCGGGATCGGCACGCTGTCGGTGGCGAACATGTTCACCGGCCTGTTGGACAGCCTGGGCCTGGGTGATCAGACCCCGGTCGACGTTCTCGACACCCTCGGCCTCGGCGATCTGGAGATCGCCAGCGTGCTGACAACCCTTTTCGACGCGGTGGGGATCGGCAACCCCACCATCGCCGACATCATGGACCAGTTGGGCATCGGCGACGTCCAGGTCGCCGACCTCGCGATCGACTTGACCCACGCGCTGGGCTTCGACAACCCGACGATCGTCGACCTCGCCGGCGACATCGGTGTGGCCGACCTGAAGCTGGCCGACCTCGGCATCGACGTGTTCAACGCGCTGGGCATCGGAGACCCGACCGTCAACGAGCTGCTCGGCGACATCGGCGCCGAGAACCTGACGCTGAACGGACTGCTGCAGACTGCGGTGGACGCGCTGGGCCTCGGCGGGCAGACCCCGGCGTCGCTGATCGACGCACTCGGGGGTGGCGACCTGACCACCCACGAGTTCATCACGACGCTGCTGGGCGGCCTGGGCCTGGGCGACCAGACCATGATGGACCTGCTGAGCCAGGCCGGTGTCGCCAACGCCGACATGAGCCAGATCATCATCAGCATCCTCGGGGATGCCGGCAACACCAACATGACCGACGTCCTCGACTTCACCGGCCTCGGCAGCGTCACGCTTGCGCAGGTCGTCCAGCTGATGGGCATCTACGACCTGTCGCTCGGCACCGTGCTCAACAACATGGCGAACCTCGGGATCACCGGGAACCTGACCATCAACGACATCCTGGTCGCGTCCGGTGCCTCACCGCTGGACAAGGGCGGTGACGCCTCCCTGGCCGATTCGCTCGCCAGCATGACCATCGGCGGAATGTTGGGCGACAGTGCCGACGCGCCGCTGAGCTCGCTGCTCGGCGACATGGGCACCCAGACGCTGGCCGAAGTCATTCAGGCCAACTTCAGTCAGACGTTGGGCGACATGCTCAGCCAGGCCGGCTACGCCGACATGACCCTCACCGAGCTGGTGCTGGCGAACATGCCCGACCAGCCCCTGTCGGAACTGTTCGGCGTCATGGGCAACACCACCCTGTCCGACCTGATCAACCAGCTGGTCCCCGCCGACCAGACCATCGTCGACATGCTCAACGAGTCGGGCATCGGCGACATGCATCTGAGTGACCTGCTCAACCAGGCCTTCGGCGACCAGACCGTGGCCAACGCCCTGGACGACGGCGGCCTGGGCAGCATGCAACTCGACGACATCATCAGGCAGGCGCTGGGTCCGCAGAGCGTCAACGACATGCTCAACGAGTTCGGTATCGGCGGCCAGTCGCTCAGTGACCTGTTCGACCAGTTCTTCGGCACCACGACCCTCAGCGACGGTCTCATCGATCTGGGTCTGGGCACGCAGACCCTCAACGAGCTGATCGACTCGCTGTTCGGGACCTCGACGGTGAGTTCACTGCTCGGTGACTTCGGCACCCAGACCGTCGACGAGCTGCTGGCGTCGATGGGGCTCGGTGATCTCACGGTGATCAACGCCCAGATCGAAGAATTCTACGGCTCGCTCTCCTACTGGTTCGACGGCCTGGGGAACCAGATCGCGGCGGTGCTCGGTGGTTAAGCGACCTGATCGGCAAAGCAACTTCGGAACGTCAGTCCGGGAGGGCCTCATGCAGCAAACACTCCGTCCGTACGTCACGACAGGCCTGGCTGTCGTCGGCGTGGGTCTCATCGCGGTTCCGCCCGTGACCTCGAACCTGCCGCAGCTGCAGCATCAGCTCGCGACCGTCGAGCAACGGCCCGTCGCACTGACGGCGGACGGTGACTTCTTCTCGCCGTACACCGACCTGTTCAACCACACCATCGCCAACCTGCAGGCGTTGAACCAGAACTCGGTCGACATGTTCGGCCTGCTGGAGCACATCTTCACCAACCCGCAGCAGGCGCTGGCCGGCATCCCTGATGTCATCAACATCTTCACCAACGCGATGCCCACCATCGACGCGCAGCTGCTGCCGTTCCCGGCCGACATCAGCATCCAGCTGCCGCTGTGGATAAACTCGCTGCTCGCCGGAATCGGCCCGTGGGTAACGCTTTTCAACGCCATGCAGGACGTTCTGCGTGACGTCTTCGACTTCAGTGACCCGATGGGGGCGCTCTCCGCGCTGTTCGGTGCGCCGGCGACCCTGCTGGACGCCTTCCTCAACGGCAGCACCGGCCTCAACTACGGCGATCTCAGCATTCCGCTGTTCAACGGCCTGCTGACTCCCGGACAGCCGATCGATGCCAACTTCGACATCGGCAGCCTCGTCGAGATGTCCGGCTTCGGCGACACGAGCATCACCGAGCTGCTCACTCAGGCAGGCATCGGCGACATCCCGCTGGACACCCTGATCACCGACCTGCTCGACCAGGCCGGCTTCGGCCACATGACGCCGGTGGATCTGCTGAACGACTTCGGGATCGGCACCGAGCCGCTGTCCGAACTGCTGATCGGTGTGTTCAACGAGGCCGGCATCGGTAACCCCACGATCGCCCAGCTGCTGACCGACCTCGGCGGCATCAGCCCGGATGACTCGATCGCGAGCCTGCTGATCGCCCTGCTCAACGCCCCGGAAGTCGGGATCGGCAACCCCACCATCTCCGAGTTGATCCTGAGCCTCGTCGGCGGCGACGACCAGTCCGTGGGCGGCCTGATCAAGGACCTGCTCGGTGCCAGCGGCGGCGAATCACTGGCCAGCCTGGTCGATCCGACATGGACCGTCGGCGGCCTCATCACCGACGCGCTGGGCAACCCCGCTGACCGATCTGTTCGCGCAGTTGGGACTCGGCGACGTCAACATCGGCACCGGATTGGTCAGCGTCCTCGGCCCGATGGGCGAAGAGTCGCTGCTCAGCCTGCTCAACAGCGGCTTCCTCGGGCCGGACATCACCGGCGACACCGGGCTGCTCGACCTGCTCGCTTCGATGTTCCCCGGCGCCACCCTGGAAGAGCTGATGGCGGACTTCGGGACCATGACGCTCGGCCAGCTGATGGAGGAAATGCCGGCCGGGGAGGGCTTCCCCCCGGACACCATGATCGTCGACATCCGGCTGACCGAGCTGCTGTCGACCGTCTATCTCCCCGGCCAGACCATTCCGCTGGGCGACACGCCGTTGTCCCAGATCCCCGGTTTCCCCCCGGACATGGCGAGCCTGGTCGAGAAGGCCGGCAACCCCACCCTCAACGCGCTGCTGGGCACCAACACCGTCGGCGAAACCCTGCAGAACCTGGGCCTCTACGACGCCACCATGACCCAGCTCGTTCAGTCTGTGGGCCTCAGCGACTACGAGCTGGCGGTGCTGTTCCAGGGTCTGGGCAACCTGAGCGGCAACGTCACGCTGGAAGAGTTCTTCACCGACCTGGGGTTCAACCCGACCCTGGCGCAGATCGTGGAAGGCCTCTTCCAGGGAATGGGCTTGGGCGACACCTCCGTGCTCACGCTCCTCGAGGACTGGGGGCTGGGCAGCATCGGTCTGCAGAACCTGATCGACGCCCTGGGCCTGCAGAACCTCGGCATCCAGGACATGCTCAACGACCTCGGCCTGAACAACATCGACCTGGACATGTTCATCGACCGACTCGGGTTGAGCGGCATCTCGATTGCCGGTTTGCTCAGCGGCCTGGGCCTGGACAACACGCACCTCGACGACTTCATCAACAGTCTGTTGGGCGGCGTTTCGATCGGCAGCATGCTGGATGGGCTGGGCCTCGATGAGGTGCATCTCGACTCCTTCATCACCGACGTGATGACCAGTGTGTTGGGCGACCCGACCCTGGGCACGTTGCTGGGCTGGCTGGGCCTGGACAACTACGACCTGGACACCATCGTCGGCAACCTCGGACTCGATGGCGTGACGCTCAATTCGCTGCTCACCGATCTCGGCATCGGCAGCCTCGACATCAACGGCCTGGTCGATGGTCTGGGTCTTTCCGACCTGGGCCTGCTGAGCATCAACGGCGACTTCTTCGGGATGGCTGCCGAGTGGCTCAACGACATTCCGAACCAGATCGCCGCGGCGCTGGGCTTCCCAGGCTGACCCTGCGCAGCAGGTGAGCCGCCGTAACCAGAACTGAATTGACAGACAGAGCTAGCACAACTGTGGGCCACACAGATAGGAAAACCCAAATGGCAGTAGGGCGTAACACTTCAGGCAACGGTCAGCAGGGTCGGCGTGGCCGACGACTGCTGGGAGCCGGCAGTGCGGTTGGGGCGTTTTTGGCGTTTGGGTTGGGGCCGTTGTCGGCGGCGCCTGCTGCGCATGCTGATGAGTTGGATTGGGTTGTTGATCTGCTCGGTTCGGATTTGGCTGGGGCGCTGGGGGATTTGGGTCAGGCGTCGTCGTGGGAGACGTTGTTTGATGCGGGTTCGTGGGAGCCGTTGTTGGCCAATGTGGGGTTGAGTTTTGATGCCTCGGTGGCGGAGTTGCCGGGTTCGGCGGCTGCTGATGACTGGTTTGGTTCGTTGTTCTACACGCCGTTGCATGACTTGGGGCAGCAGTTTATTTTGAGTCCCTTTGGCGCTGAGGTCAGTTCGTTTGTCAACATGTTCGGTTTCGGTCAGGTGTTGATCGGTAACGGTGTTGACGGTGTGGATGGCGGGACGCTGGCTGATGCTGCTGGTGGGGCTGGTGGTTTGTGGTTCGGCGATGGTGGTGCTGGTGGTACCTCTGCTGAGGGCTTTGGTGGTGTGGGTGGCTCGGCGGGGATGTTCGGCGATGGTGGCGCCGGTGGTGCGGGTCTTGATGGTGGCGACGGCGGTGCTGGTGGTGCCGGTGGCTGGTGGATGGGTGTCGGCGGTGATGGTGGTGCTGGTGGTGCCGGCATCGATGGTGGTGCTGGTGGCAATGGTGGTGCCGGCGGTGCGGGTATCGGCTTTATGTATGGCGTGGGCGGCAATGGTGGCCTGGGTGGCGATGGTGCGGTGGGGGCGGCCGGTGCGGTGGGTTTGGCCGGGCTTGATGGTGGGTTGGGTCAGGCTGGTGGCGCCGGTGGTAATGGTGGTGCCGGGGGTAAGGGTTCGTGGCTGATCGGTTCCGGTGGTAACGGTGGTGCCGGTGGTCAGGGCGCCAACGGTGGTGCCGGTGGTGCCGGCGGTGTCGGGGTCGATGCCGATGAGGCCGGTGCTGATGGCGGTGCTGCCGGTGATGGTGGCGATGGTGGTATCGGTGGTGCCGGTGGCGCTGCGGGTGCTGGTGGTGCCGGTGGTCTGATCGGTTCGGCGGGGCTGACGGGTGTCGGCGGCAATGGCGGCAATGGTGGTGCTGCCGGTGTCGGTGGCAATGGTGGTGCTGGTGCCGACGGTGATGCGCTCACTGTCGATGGTGGTGACGGTGGGCGTGGTGGTGACGCCGGTGTTGCCGGTGCCGGTGGTGCTGGTGGTTCTGGTGGTGGGGTTGCCGGTGGTGCGGGTGTGGCGGCGACCGGTGGTGGTAACGGTGGTGCCGGTGGTGACGGGTTCTCGGCGACGGTGGCTGGGGACTCCGGTGGTGCTGGTGGTGCTGGTGGCGACGGCGGCAACATGGGCAATGGTGGTGCCGGTGGTGCTGGTGGTGATGGTGCGGTCGGGTTGGCCGGCACGACCGAGGCCGGCGGTGATGGCACGCAGGGCGCGATCGGTGGTAACGGCGGTGCCGGTGGTGCCGGTGGTGCTGGTGGCGCGTTGGCCGGTGATGGTGGCGATGGTGGTGCTGGTGGTCGTGGTGGCACTGGTGGTGTCGGTGGTGCTGGTGCTGATGGGTTGGCGGGTGCCGATGCGGTGGTCGGTTCCGGCGATGACGGTGGTGATGGTGGTGATGCGACCAGTACCGCCGGCAATGGTGGCGATGGTGGTGCTGGTGGCGCTGGTGGTGTCGGTGGTGCTTCGGTGCACGGCAATGCCGGTGTTCATGGTGTTGGTGGTGTTGGTGGTGATGGTGGTGCTGGTGGTGCGGCGGGCAATGGTGGTACCGGTGGTGCGGGTGCCGGTGGTGGTACCGGCGCGGCGGCCGGCGCCGGAGGCAAGGGCGGCAGCGCGGCGGACGCCGTCGCCGGCACGGGTGGTGCCGGTGGCGCCGGGGGCGCCAGCGGCTCGGGCCAGGCGGCTTCGGGTAGCGCAGGTGCTGACGGCGCGGCAGGAAACGGCGGCAATGGTGGTGTCGGCGGCGACGGTCAGCTGCTCGGCGACGGCACCGTGCAGGCCGGCGGCCGCGGCGGCGACGGCGGTGACGCCGGCACGGACGGTGACGGCGGTAACGGTGGCGCCGGCGGCCAGGGCGCAACCGGCCAGAGTGGCACCACCAATGTCAGCGGCAACGGCACCTCGGGTTCGACCGGCGGCGCCGGTGGCGAGGGTGGCACCGGTGGCGCCGGTGGCACCAACTCGGGCAACGGCGGCGCCGGTGGCGCTGGCGGCGTAGGCGGCACCGGCGGAGGCGGGGGCCACGGCTACGACGGCGACGAGGGACTCGACGCCGAGGCGGGCAGCGGCGATAACGGTGGCGCCGGCGTCGACGCCGGCAGCGGCGGTGACGGCGGGGCCGGTGGTGTCGGTGGACAGGGCGGCGCCGGTGGCGTCGCGACCGCGGGCATCGCAGGCGTCCAGGGCGACGGTGGCGCGGGCGGTGTCGGCGGTGCGGCCGGTAACGCCGGTAACGGTGGTAACGGTGGCGACGGCGCGGGTGGCGGCAACAACGCCACGGCCGGATCCGGCGGGCAGGGCGGCCAGGGCGGTAACCGCGGTACGGCCGGCTCCGGTGGCGCCGGCGGTTGGAACGCCGACCACACCACTCAGGCCGAGCAGGGAGCGACCGGTGCGGAGGCCATCGGCGGCCACGGCGGCGCGGGTGGCCGCGGTGGCGACGGCGAGCTGCTTGCCGGCGACGTCACCCAGGCCGGTGGCACCGGTGGTAACGGCGGCGCGGCCGGTAACGACGGCGATGGTGGTGTCGGCGGCGACGGTAACGGCGTCGCGGGAGTCGACAGCACCACCGTGGGCCTCGACGGAACGACCGGTGGGGCCGGTTCGGCGGGCGGTACCGGTGGCCAAGGTGGTGCCGGTGGAGCGAACTCCGGCAACGGCGGCGACGGTGGCGCCGGGGGTCAGGGTGGCGCCGGTGGTAACGGTGGTGAGCCCCAAGCCGACACCTACGACGGCGCCGGCGGTAACGGCGGTGGCGCAGGTGCCGGTGGCGCGGGCGGCAACGGTGGCGCCGGCGGTGTGGCGGCGGCCGGGACCGGTGGCGCCGGTGGTGCGGCGGGTAGCGGCGGCAATGCCGGAACTGCCCAGCAGGGCGGCCAGGGCGGTGGTGCCGGCGGCGCAGCCAACGCCGGTAGCGGCGGTAACGGCGGCGACGGTGCCGTCGGTGGTGCGGCAGGTACCGCCGGGGTCGGCGGCCTGGGCGTCACCGGGGGCGCCGCTGGTGCCGAGGGCACCGACGGCAGCAACACCGACGGCGCCGACGGCGGTCGCGGCGGTGACGGCTGGGGTCTGATCACCGGGACCGACATCGGACAAGGCGGCGGTGCGGGCGGCCAGGGCGGTAACGCCGGCGCGGTCGGCAACGGCGGCGCCGGTGGCACCGGTGGCACCGGTGCGACCGTCGACGGCATCACCGACGTCGACGGCAACGGCACCGACGGGTACGTCGGCGGTGTCGGCGGCGACGGTGGCCAGGGTGGTGCCGGTGGCACCACCTCCGGTAACGGTGGCGCGGGCGGTGTCGGCGGTATCGGCGGACAGGGTGGCGCCGGTGGCGCGGGCGCGGATGCCACGGTGGCCGACACCGACGGCGGAAACGGCGGCAACGCCGGGGCCGGCGGCATGGGCGGCAACGGCGGCCAGGGCGGCACGGCGACCAACGGCACCGGTGGCGCCGGCGGCAACTCCGGCTACGGCGGAAACGGCGGCATCGCCGGCGCCGGGGGCAAGGGTCTCGGTGGCGGCGGCGGTGTGACCGCCGGTAATGGTGGTCACGGCGACGGCGCGCTCGGGGCCTCGACCGGTCAGGTGGGTGCCGGTGGAACCGGCACCACTAACGGTGCCAGCGGTACCGCCGGCCTGGACGGCATCGCCAGCGACGGCGGCGTCGGCGGCCAGGGCGGTGACGGCGCGGGCCTGATCAGCGCAACCAACACCGGCCAGGGCGGCGGTAACGGTGGTGTGGGTGGCAACGCGGCAGCGATCGGCAACGGTGGCGCCGGCGGTGCGGGTGGCGTCGGCGCGACCGTGGACGGCATCACCGACATCAACGGCAACGGCACCGCGGGCGCGATCGGTGGAGCCGGGGGTAACGGTGGTACCGGTGGCCTCGGTGGCAGCACCTCCGGTAACGGTGGCGCCGGTGGCGCCGGCGGGTCCGGCGAGAACGGTGCCGGCGGCGCGGGCGCGGACGCGACTGTCGCGGACACCGCGGGCGGCAACGGCGGCAACGCGGCGGCCGGCGGCGTGGGCGGTAACGGCGGCCAGGGTGGCGAGGCCAGCGCCGGCACCGGTGGTGTCGGCGGCGACGCCGGCGACGGTGGTGCCGGTGGTGCGGCCGGCGTCGGTGGCACCGGTCTCGGCGGCGGCGGCGGCGCCAACGCCGGCGCGGGCGGCTCGGGCGGCAACGGCGCCGATGGCGCTGCGGCCGGTACCGCGGGCATCGGCGGCACCGGTACGGCAGGCGACGGCGCGGTCGGCAACGACGGCGCGGCCGGACTCGGCAGTGACGGCGGCGCCGGCGGAAACGGTGGCGTCGGTCAAGGCGTGATCGGAGCCACCGACATCGGCCAGGGCGGCGGCACCGGCGGCCACGGCGGTAACGCCGCATTGGCCGGCAACGGCGGCGCCGGAGGAACCGGCGGGGCCGGCGCGGAAGGCGCTGCCGGCATCACCGATGGTGACGGCAACGGCACCAACGGGATTCACGGTGGCGCCGGCGGCATCGGCGGTGTCGGTGGCGCGGGTGGTACCGCTGTCGGCAACGGTGGCGCGGGCGGTGCCGGAGGCGCGGGCGGCGCCGGCGGTAACGCCGGTCACGGCGCTGAGGGCATCAGCGGCGCCCGGTCACTGCCGGGAGCGGAATGTCCGGTGCCGACGGCACCGACGGCGGCAACGGCGGCATCGGCGGTAACGGCGGCATCGGCGGTGACGGCGGGGCCGGTGGCACCGCCAGCAACGGCGACCAGGGCGCGAACGGCGCCGGCGGCGTCGGCGGCAACGCCGGAAACGCCGGAAACGCCGGTAATGGCGGCCGCGGCGCCGACGGTACCGGCGGCGGCAACGGTGCTGTCGCAGGCTCCGGCGGCAATGGCGGCGCCGGCGGCGATCGCGGCGCAGCGGGTACGGCCGGCGCAGGCGGCTGGGATTCCAGCCCCACCACCCAGGCGGCCGGCGGAACCGCCGGTACGGCAGCCGTCGGCGGCAACGGCGGCGCGGGCGGCAAGGGCGGCACGGGTCTGCTTCTGGGCGACGGCACCGCGCAACTCGGCGGCGGCGGCGGTAACGGCGGTGACGCCGGAACGATCGGCAACGGTGGTGCGGGTGGCAACGGTGGCGCCAGCGGCCGGTGCGGTCGGCTCGGTGGCGACCGCCAACAGCGGAACCGGCGGCAACAGCGCGGCCGGTGGTAACGCCGGCAGCGGCGGCAAGGGCGGCTCGATCTCCGGCAACGGCGGTCTGGGCGGCGTCGGTGGAGCCGGTGGCAACGGCGGTGCGGGTGGCGCCGGCATCCAGGGCATCGCGGGCAACGATGCTGTTGCGGGCAGTGGTGGCAACGGCACCGACGGCACACCGACGGCGGTAACGGCGGTAACGGCGGCGTCGGCGGCGCCGGCGGCAACGGTGGTCAGGGCGGTTCTGCCACCAACGGCACCGCCGGCTCCAACGGCAGCGGCGGAATCGGTGGTAACGGCGGGGCCTCAGGTGCCGCGGGTAACGGCGGCCACGGCGGCGCCGGCGCCGGCGGTGGCATAACGACACCGCCGGGCACGGCGGCAATGGCGGCACCGGCGGTGACCGCGGTGTCGGCGGTGCCGCTGGCAAGGGCAGCGAACGGTGACGGCCTCACCTATCGCGCTGCCGGCGCGGTCGGGGCGGACGGCGGCGGCGGCAACGGCGGCAACGGTGGTGCCGGTGGCCACGGCGCACTGCTCGCCGACGGGTCGACCGGCCAGGCCGGTGGCTACGGCGGTAACGGCGGCGCGGCCGGCGCGATCGGCACCGGCGGCCAGGGCGGCGCCGGTGGTAACGGCGGCAGCGGCGTGGTCGGTGTGACCGACGGTGACGGCAACGGAACCACCGGCGGCAACGGCGGCGTCGGTGGCTACGGCGGTAACGGCGGCCAGGGCGGCACCACCTCGGGCGCCGGTGGCCTCGGCGGTGCGGGCGGCACCGGCGGCAGCGGCGGCAACGGCGGCGATGGCGTCCTGGGTGTTGACGGCAGCACCGGTGGAAACGGTGGCCTCGGCGGGCACGCCGCAGCCGGTGGCGCCGGCGGTGTGGGCGGCGATGCCACCCACGGCGCCGGTGGTGTCGGTGGCGCGGGCGGCAACGCCGGCAACGCCGGTAACGGTGGCGCCGGCGGCGACGGCGGTGCCGGTGGCATCGGTGCCGCCGCCGGTAACGGTGGTACCGGCGGCACCGGTGGTGACCGCAGCGTCGGTGGCGCCGGTGGTGCGGGCGGCACCGGCCAGGGTGGCGTCCAGTCCAGCGGCGGCCAGGATGGCACCAACGGCGCGGGCGGCGACGGTGGCGCCGGCGGTAACGGCGGCGACGGACAGCTCCTCGGAGACGGCTCCGCGCAGGACGGTGGCGTCGGCGGTGATGGCGGCGCGGCCGGCGCGATCGGTACCGGTGGCGCGGGCGGCAACGGTGGTGCGGGTACCGCCGGCACCGACGGCATCACCAACGGTGACGGCGACGGCACCAGCGGCACCGCGGGCGGCAACGGCGGCAGCGGCGGTCAGGGCGGCGCCGGTGGTACCACGGCCGGCGACGGCGGCGTGGGCGGCCTCGGCGGCGCCGGTGGCGCGGGCGGCAACGGCGGTGCCGGTGTCAACGCGGCCGACGGCTCTGATGCGGCGGCCAACAGTGGCGGCAATGGCGGCGACGGCGGCGACGCCACCAGCACCAACGGTGATGGTGGGGCCGGCGGTAGCGGTGGCAACGGTGGCGCGGGTGGTGCGGCCACCAACGGCAACACCGGTGCGGCTGGGGCCGGTGGCCAGGTGCCGGCGGCAACACCGGCGACAGCGCCAACGGTGGCCACGGTGGTGCCGGCGCGGGCGGCGGTGCCAACGAGATCGCCGGCCACGGCGGTAATGGTGGCCAGGGCGGCGTCGCCGGTACGGCGGGCGCCGGTGGCGCCGGTGGTACCGGTGGTGACGGCACGGCAGCCGACAACGGTCTGGACGGCGCGGTGCTCGGCGGTGCCGGTGGCAACGGTGGCGCCGGTGGCCAGTCAGATTGTGGGCGGCGTGAGCCCGGCGGCAACGGCGGTTCCGGCGGCGCAGCAGGCACGGTCGGCCAGGGTGGCACCGGTGGTGACGGCGGGCCAGGCTGCCGGCTTGGCCGGAGCGACCGATGGATCCGAGATGGCACCGACGGTACGGCCGGCGCGGCCGGCAACGGCAGTGCGGGCGGTGCCGGTGGCGCCGACGCCGGAACGCCGGTGCCGGCGGTAAAGTGGCGCCGGTGGTGCCGGCGTCGGCGGCATAACGCCGCCAATGGCACCGCAGGAACAATGCGACCGCCGGCAGCGGCGGCAACGGTGGCGTCGGCGGTGACGCCAGCGGCACGGCCGGTAACGGTGGCGCCGGCGGTGCCGGCGGCACCGGTGGTGTCGGCGGTGTGGCCAATGTCGGCAACAACGGTGCCGACGGCGAGGGCGGTCTCGGTGGCGACGGTGGCGCGGGCGGCAACGCCGGGGTCGGCGGCCGCGGCGGCGACGGCGCGGGTGGCGGCACCAATGCCGTTGCGGGAAGCGGCGGCAAGGGCGGCAACAGCAACAGCATCGCGGGCACGGGTGGTGAGGCCGGGGCCGGTGGTTTGGCCGGCGACGGTGTCACCCAGGCCGACAGCGGCCTCGCCGGTGCCGACGGCGCGATCGCCGCGGGTGGCACCGGCGGTAACGGCGGCAACGGTGTGACGCTGGGCAGCGGCCTGGCGCAGGCCGGCGGCCACGGCGGTGTCGGCGGTAACGCCACCGGGGAGTTCGGTAACGGCGGAACCGGCGGTAACGGCGGTACCGGCGCCAACGGCACCTCGGGCACCAACGCCGCCAACGGCGCCGGTGCAACCGGCGGCAACGGCGGCAACGGCGTTCGGCCGGTCAGCACGGCACCGGCGGCACCGGCGGCAACGCCGGTAACGGCGGCACGGCCGGGAACAACACCTCGGTCGGCGCCAACGGTGGAGCCGGCCAGAATGCGCCCAAGGACCCGCAGGGCCAGCCCATGGCCGGTGGAGCCGGCGGCAATGGCGCCGACGGCGCGACCGGGTACGCCGGCGGCGCAGGCGGTCTCGGCGGTACCGGTGGCGCCGGTGGCACCGTGACCGGTGACGGCGGCAAGGGTGGCCTCGGTGGCTCCGGTGGCGTCGGTGGCGGTGGCGGCAAGGGCGGTAACGGCGGTGTCGGCGGTACCGGCGGTGCCGGCAGCCTCGGTATGCCCGGGCGCCAAGGCGGTACCGGCGGCGAGGGCGGCCAGGGCGGCGACGGCGGTGTCGGCGGCGCGGCCGGTCTGGGCGGCGCGGGCGGCGTGGCCCTGGGTGACGGCCAGTCGGGTGCGCACGGCGACGCCGGCGTCGGCGGTAAGGGCGGTGCCGGAGGTCTCGCCGGCAACGGTGGTAACGGTGGCGCCGGTGGCGCCGGCTACAACGGCCTGGTCGGTCAGGGCACCGGCGGCGGCGGCACCGGTGGCACCGGTGGCAACGGTGGAACCGGTGGAACCGGCGGTCAGGGCGGTGCCAACACCGACGGCACCCACGCCCAGGGTGGCTCCGGTGGTCAGGGCGGCAACGGCGGCAAGGGCTCCAACGGTGCCTCCAAGCCCAGCAAGTCCAACTGGGCGGGCAGCGGCGGAAACGGTGGCGACGGTGGTTCCGGCGGTACGAACGGTGACGGCGTCACCGGTTCGTCGGGCACCGACGGTGTCGCCGGCGGTAAGGCCGTCAGCGGCAGCAGCACCGTGGGTGTCGGCGGCGCCGGTGGCATCGGCGGTGCGGGCGCACCGTGATGATCCACCGGCACCGCTAGCCCCGGCGCCAGCGGCCCCGGCGGCGATGCGCACCGGATAACGACAAGGGCGGTGACGGATGATCCGTCACCGCCCTTGTCGGTGCCGCGCTATGGCGCAGCAGGACGACCGCTAGTGCGGGGCTTCCTCACGGGTCCTCGGCCAGGCGAACAGGGCGATGCGCTGATCCCACTTGGCCATGTAGTGCTCGCCGAGGAACACCCCGCCTCGTCGCTCCCAGAACCGGCGCCCGTAGGAACCGTCGCCGGCATTGGCATCACCGATGATCCGTTGGCACTGCGGTTCGATCTCGAACACGCTCTGGACAAACCCGCGGAACATGATCGCGCCGTGTCCGTGCTCGACCATGTCGAGTTCGGCGATGGCCGCATGCAGTCCCACGTCGTAGGGATGCGCGTCGTAAACGGCGGCGAGATCGTCCTGGGCGGCACGGAACAGCTCCATGTAGCCCATCGGCCGCCCGTCGATGCTGAAGACGTAGGGGCGTGAGTAGCTGCCCTCGAATTGGACCTCCATGTGGCGGCGCCATTGGTCGGGTGGATAGTCGTAGCTCCAGGTCTGGGCCAGGTGCGGCCGGTTCATCCACTCGGAGATCATCTCGGCGTCGCCGGCCGGGTCCGCGAAACGAACGGTGTACGGCTCGGGGAACACCGGCAGCGGCGGTGGCGGAACGGCGCGGACCTCGTCGCTTACGTCAAGCCGTTGCCGTGGCATGCGCGAACTCATGGTGAACCCGAAGCCGTTGTAGCCGAGATGGTTTCGGTGGACATGACAAGTGCCTCCTGGGAATCCGTTACTGGCAGCCGTCGCCGATGGGCTCGCCGATAATGCTACGTCCACCGGCGAGCGTGCGGGTCTGTACGCCGACACGCCGCAGTAACTGGCATTCCGCGCACGCTCGCCGCTTAGAGCGTCAACACCACTTTCCCGGTCACCTCACCCGAAGCCAGCAGCCGGTGCGCCTCGCCCGCCTGCTGGATCGGCACCCGCGCCGATCACCGGCTTGATTCGGCCGTCACCGAGCATCGGCCACACCTTCTCGGTCACCGCCGTGACGACAACGCCCTTCCCGCGCGGCCCGTCGACCGGCCGGCCGCGCAACGCGGTGCCGATCACCGCGGCGCGTTTGCCGATCAGCTTGCCCAGGTTCAGTTCGCCTTTGACCCCGCCCTGCATCCCGATGACGATCAGGCGGCCGTCGTTGGCCAGCGCGTCGATATTGCGGTCGAGGTACCCCCCCATGATGTCCAGGATCACGTCGGCGCCACCGGCCTCGAGGATCCGTGCGACGAAGTCCTCTTCGTGATAGTTGATGGTGACCTCGGCGCCCAACTCGCGGCAGAACGCCAGCTTGGCCTCCGACCCGGCGGTGACGGCCACCCACGCCCCGAGTTGGCGGGCGACCTGGATGGCGTGGCTGCCCACTCCGCTCGCGCCGCCGTGCACCAGTAACTGCTGGCCCTCGCCCAGTCCCGCCGTCTGCACCAGGTTCGACCACACCGTGCAGGCCACCTCCGGCAGGCCGGCGGCGTCCACCAGGTCCACGCCGTCGGGAATCGGCAGCACCTGCGGGGCCGGCACCGCGACGTACTCGGCGTAGCCGCCGCCGGCCAGCAAGGCGCAAACCTGTTGTCCGACAGTCCAATCGGAAACCCCGTCACCCACCGCGGCGACCTCGCCGGAGACCTCCAGCCCGATGGTCTCGCTGGCGCCCGGCGGCGGCGTACTGCCGGCGGCCTGGAGCAGGTCGGCTCGGTTCACCCGGCCGCGGCGACCCGGATCAGCACCTCGCCGGCGGCTGGACGGACATCGTCGACCTGTTGCCAGGACAACACCTCGGGGGACTCAGCGACAACGGCATGCATGGTCGCCAGGGTACGATTTCCCGCGGTGGCGTGGCAGAGCGGCTAATGCACTCGCCTTGAAAGCGAGAGACGGCTAAAACCGTCCGGGGTTCAAATCCTCCGCCACCGCCGATCGGCCCGCGGCGCCGCTCAGCCGAACAGACCCGGCTCCGGCTCGCCGTTGCGGATCCGCTGCAGAAGCACCGCAGACCAGCCCCGGTCGATCACGACGTGGTGCGCCGCCTGAACGCCGTACTGGCGTAGCGCTGCGAGGAACCACTCCCAGCGCAGGTCGGTCCCGGGCTGGCCCGGCTCGGGGTAGACGACCCACGCCGTTCGGCCGGCCCCGGCCGCGTTGTAAGCCGCCCGCAGCCAGGCCAGATCCACCCGCCGCAGCGCAAAGGCGATCACCACGTCGGCGTGGTTCGGGTTGGTTCGACTGGCGAGCAGTCGCAGCTCCGATTCGGCCGGCGCGTTGATCACCGCCACGCTGCGGCCCCGCCCGATCTGCAGCATCTGCTCAAGCTGCGCCAGGCCGGGTCCACTGGTGGTGTCGTCATATAGGGCAGTCGTCATAGGTTGCTGACCCAGCCTTCCCCGCGCTCGGCGGCCCGCCGCATCAATGCGGAGAACTCGTCCGTCTGATGTGAGACATGGTGCTTATCAACGGTTTCGGTTGCCATACCGGAGTCGGCTATATCCCGCGAATGCCGCATCGCGCCTTCCATCTGTTTGAAAAGCGTTCACCCAGACGACATTCAGCATGGAAGATGGCACATGCAGTGTCAATACTTAGATCCGCGGAGCCATTGGCGGGACCAATAGCTCCCTGCTAGCTGCGTCGCTCGGCCACCATGGCGTCGAGCATTGCGGCGAACGCGCGCCGCTGCGGACTGGTAGACGCCGGCACGCTGCAGCACCTGCACGGTGCGGGTCGGCAGCGGTGGATCCAGCGGGACCGGGTGCAGGTCGGGGCGTTCACTGGTGATCGCATCCGGCAACACGGTGGCGACGACGCGCGTCCCACCAGCTCCAACAATGCGCTGACCGAGTTTGCTTCGATCGCGATATTCTGTGGCACTTGGCATTCGGCGAAGTAGGCGTCGACGTGCAGTCGGGTGAAGTCCGAACTGAGCAGCCCGAGTGGTTCGCCGGCCAATTCCGCAACCGGCACCCGGACGGCACCCGTCTCGAGCGGATGGCCCGAGCCCACCACCAGAACCAATGTCTCGGCGAACAGTGTCCGGGCCTCGATGCCGGCCGCGTGCGGGCCGGCGAAGCCGATCCCGAGGTCGAGTCGATCTGCCAGGAGGTCGGCCTCCATCTTGTCCTGGTTGGTCTCCAGAACCGTCACCCTGATGCCGGGATAGGCCTCCCGGTAGCTGTAGATCAGCTGGCCGATCAGATACGCGGTGAAGGTGGGTGTCACCGCGATCCGCAGGTTGCCGCGCGAAAGGTCACGCACATCGTGCACGGCCCGTTCGGCGGCCTCCAGATCCCGCACCGCCAGCCGGGCATGGTGGACGTAGGCGGAGCCGGCGTCGGTGAGCCGAACGGTGCGGCCGGACCGGTCGAACAGCTTCACCCCGACCGCGTGCTCGAGTTGCTTGATCTGTTGGGACAGCGTCGGCTGGGAGATGTGCAGCGCTTCGGCGGCCCGAGTGAAATTCTGATGGTCGGCGACCGCCAACAGGTACTTGATGTGCCGCAGCTCCATCGATCGACTATAGGAATCTCGGGTCGCCGGTGTTGCAATACCGGGTGCGACTCGCCGTCTTCGACCGCGCAGAGCCGGGAGACCCGCAGCATTGCTCGGATCGCCCAGGGCGAACGCAGGTCACGGCGTCACCGGAGGCGCGGGATCTCGGCGGCGCCATCAGCGCGGCGTAGCGCTTGGCCTCGGATCGCGGCCGGGCTTGCCGCTGGAGATCAGCCCGGCAGGGCCACGCGCCGGGTCGGCCCAGATGGCGACGTTGACCAGGCCCAGATGCCCGAAAGCCGAGGGCGCGCCGCGACCGAACGGGCCGAACCGCTCCGAGCCGAGCATGTAGCCGGTGCCCCAGCGCAGCGGCACCAAGCCCGTCGCCACATCCGGTCGCAGCCGCCGGCACTGGGCCGTCGCCGCGGCCATGGTCTCCGGCGACACCACCCGCACGCCGTCGAGCTCGCCTCCGCGGCGCCAGATCTCGGCGAATCTCGATAGCTCGAACGCCGTCGAGATGGTGTTCGACGAGGGGATGACGCTGGTCAGATACAGCGGGGTGTTGGTGAACGGGATGATCTCGTGCATGGTCCCGCCGATCGCCCGGCGGAACACCGCGGCCACCGGACCGGGAAGCGGGCGGCCGGTCGCGTGACTGGGCGCCACCAGCGGGACGTCGTCCTGGGACACACCGAAATTCGTCCATCGGAAACCCAGCGGGTCGAGGATCTCCTCGGCCAGGATGTCGCGGATATGGCGCCCGGTGGCCGCCGAGACGATCTCACGCACCAGCGGGCCCCAGGTCAGAGCGTGGTACATGTGCGCCCAACCCGGGGGGTAGATCGCCCGCAGGTTCGCCAGCTGCTGCCGGGTGTACTCGCTGTCATCGACGCGATGCACATCGGGCCGCGGTCCGGTGGCGAACGGCACTTGTGCGTCAGAACCTGACGGATCGTGGTGCGGCCCTTGCCGTGTCGACCGTACCCGGGCAGATAGTCGGCCACCCGGTCGTCGAGCGAGAAGCAGCCCGCTCGACGAGCATGTGCACCACGGTCGAGGTGA